>NZ_JADWOW010000061.1:0-102447 GCF_015767455.1 Brevundimonas sp. BAL450 | reverse complement strand
GCCTGACACCGCGGTGGACACCGGCCCCGATCCCTACGCCACCGGCCCGTCGCCCCGGGGCGTGCCGTTGTCGGGCACCAGCACGCCCCGGGGCGACGGGCCGGTGGCGTAGGGATCGGGGCCGGTGTCCACCGCGGTGTCAGGCAGGACCAGCCCGCGCCCGGCCGAAATGTCGGCGCGAGGCGCCAGGCCGTTCAGGTCGATCAGGGTCTGGACCGGCGCCTGGAAGCGGCGCGCGACGCCCGAAATGGTGTCGCCCGGCTGGATTATATAGGTGGCGCCGGGGCCGATGGGGCCGGGCTGTGCGGGGGGCGTCGGCAGGTCGCCGGGCCGCTGGTCCGGCAGGTAATCGGGCTGCGGCTGCGGCTGGCCCGTGGGCGGCAGAGGCTGGGCCTCAATGGGTTCATAGGGCGCGGGCGTCGGCTCATAGGGGGCGACGTCGGGCTGGGGCTGGGGCGCGGGCGTGTTGGGCACGGGCTCACCCCAGGGGGACTGTCGCTCCGGGGCGCCGGTGGTGGGCCGGGTCGGATAGCGGGGCTCCGACGGATAGGAGGCGCAGGCCGCCAGTGTCGCCGCCGCACCAGCAATGATCAGCGCCCTGCGCGCCAGAATCGTCCAGCCGGTCATCCCCGCCCTCGTCTTTCAAATCTGATCAGAATCGTATGCGGCATCCAATCCCGCGAAGGGCGCCATTTTGGGGCGGAAAGGTTAACGGCGCCAAGAGGCGGTGTTTTTGTCCCCAGTCAAAAGCGTCCGCCGTCGTCCGGCGTCCAGGCCCGGGTGGCCATCACATAGCGCTCGCCCGGTCCCACGATCACCCCGTTGGTCGAGGCCACGCCCAGCTCAAGGCTCTGGGCGATCCGCTCGGCCCGTTCAATGAAGTGGGCTGCGGCGGCGGGCGGACACAGGTCGCGGGCGGTCTCCCGGAACAGCTCCAGCCAGCGGTCGAAATGGCGGGCGTCGATGGGCAGGGGCAGGTGTTTGGGCATCGGCCGCCCCTGATAGACGCCGGTGGATAGCGCCACCGACGACCAGAACAGCTTCATCTGATGCAGGTGCGGGCCCCAGTCCTCCACCCGCGCCGCAAAGATCGGCCCGATCAGGGCGTCATCGCGCACCCGGCCATAGAAGCCCTCCACCAGCGCATCGATCATGGCCTCGTCGATGCCGGTCTCGGCCCGCAGCCGCGCGGTGGCGGCCTCGCGCCGGGCACGGTGTTCGGCTTCGGTCTGGACGGGACGGGTGGTCATGGAGGGAAGATAGGGGCGGGGCGGGGTCCGCGCTATGCGACCGCTTGCAGCGCCACGCCCGCCGCGACCGCGCCGGCCAGCACGGTCATGATCCCCAGCCTGAAGCGGATCAGGGCGACGGCGGCGACGGCGGCCAGGATCAGGGCCACGGGCTGGAAGCCCGCCAGCAGCGGCAGGGTCAGGTCCAGCGGCCCGGTCTGGACCCGCCGCGTCTGGTCAAACAGCACATGCAGGGCGAACCACAGGCCCAGGTTGGCGATCACCCCGACCACCGCCGCCGTCACCCCGGACAGGGCCGCTTGCAGCCGCCGCGCGTGCTCCAGCCGTTCGATCCAGGGCGCCAGGGCGAAGATCCACAGGAAGCAGGGGGCGAAGGTCATCCAGGTGGCCAGGCCGGCGCCGAGGATCCCGGCAATCAGGGGCGTGAACGGCTCGGGAAAGCGGAACGCCGCCAGAAAGCCCACGAACTGGGTCACCAGAATCAGGGGGCCGGGCGTGGTCTCGGCCAGGCCGAGGCCGTCGGCCATCTGGCCCGCGTCCAGCCAGCCGTGGGTCTGCACCGCCTCCTGCGCCATATAGGCCAGCACCGCATAGGCGCCGCCGAAGGTCACCACCGCCAGCTTCGAGAAGAAGGCGGCGATGTCCATCAGCACATGGTCCGGACCCAGCACCAGCAGGATCGCCAGAGCCGGCGCGGCCCACACCGCGCCCCAGACGGCGACGGCGCGCCCGGTCCGCCACGCCATGTCGCGCTTTCGCGGCCGGGGCTCCGCGTCCGGCGTCGGCTCGGTGACCGGCGCCGCCGCGAACAGGGCTCCGATCAGGGCCGCGCCGAGGATCACGGCGGGGAAGGGAGCGTTGAACAGGAACAGCAGGCCGAACGCCGCGAGCGCCAGTCCGCGCTTGAGCCCCGTGTCCAGCGCTCGCCGGGCGAGGCGGACAAGCGCCTGCAGGATGATGGCCA
Organism: Brevundimonas sp. BAL450; assembly: GCF_015767455.1. Classification (NCBI taxonomy): domain Bacteria; kingdom Pseudomonadati; phylum Pseudomonadota; class Alphaproteobacteria; order Caulobacterales; family Caulobacteraceae; genus Brevundimonas; species Brevundimonas sp. BAL450. The sequence goes on along the minus strand of NZ_JADWOW010000061.1, from coordinate 100,233 downwards.
GCACCGCCGCCTTGATGCCGAAGAACGCGCCCTGCACCCAGGTCAGGTCCGCCGCATAGGCGTACAGGATCGACAGGCCCAGGATCACCGCCGCGCCCGGCAGCACGAACAGGCCGCCCGCGATCAGTCCCCCGGCCACCCCGTGCAGGCGCCAGCCCACATAGGTGGCCAGCTGCTGCGCCTCGGGCCCCGGCAGCAGGGTGCAGAAGTTCAGCGCCCGCAGATACTGGGCCTCGTCCAGCCATTTGCGCTCGTCGACCACCACCCGGTGCATCAGGGCGATCTGGCCCGCGGGCCCGCCGAAGCTGATCAGCCCGACGCGGCCGAACGCCCTGACGAGGTCGTGAAGCGGAACCTGACTTGGCGAACCGGACATTTCGTACCTATATTCCAATCTTCGAGCTTCAGAAGGAGACACGACCATGATCAGCGCGCTGGAAATCGGTTTCGCCCTTTCCGCCCTTTCGCTGCTCATCGGCTATGTCGCACTTCGCCCCAAACCCGTCCCCGTCCGCATTCGTGACGCTCGACAGCGTCGCCGCCCGAACGCCTGACGGAACCCCCCTCTTCGACAATCTGACCCTGGCCTTCGGCCATGAGCGCACCGGTCTGGTGGGCCGCAACGGCGTGGGCAAGTCCACGCTGCTGCGCCTGATCGCCGGAACGCAGCCGCCCGCCGAGGGCGCGGTGTCGCGCACTGGGATCATCGGCGTGCTGGACCAGAGGCATGACCCGGCGCCGGGGGAGTCCGTCGCCGAGACCCTGGGCGTCGCGCATTCGCTGACCGTGCTGCGGCGGGTGCTGGCGGGCGAGGGCTCGGTCACGGATCTTGGCGAGGCGGACTGGACGCTGGACGATCGGCTGAACGACGCCCTGACCCAGGTCGGCCTTTCCGGCATTGACCTGAACCGCGGGACGGCGCCGCCTCAGCGGCGGCGAACAGACCCGCCTGCGTCTGGCGGGCCTCCTGCTGGCCCGGCCCGACCTGATTCTACTGGACGAGCCCACCAACCACATGGACGCCGAGGGCCGAGCCCTGATCGCCGGGGTGCTGGAGCGGTGGGAGGGCGGCGCGGTGGTGGTCAGCCATGACCGCGACCTGCTGGGCCGGGTGGATCGCATCGTCGAACTGTCCGGCCTGGGCGCGGCCACCTATGGCGGGAACTGGGACCTCTACGCCGACCGAAAGGCCGCCGAGCGCGCGGCGGCCGAGCGCACTCTCGCCGCCGCAGAAACCGACGCCGCCCGCGCGGCGGCCGACGCCCGGCGCCGCGCAGAAACGCAGGCCCGCCGCGACCGGGCCGGTCGCCGCAAGGGCATGAAGGGCGACATGCCGAAGATCCTGCTGGGCATGCGGGCCGAGAGCGCCGAGACCTCGGCCGCCCGGAACAGCCGCCTCGCCGCCCGACAATCCGCCCAGGCCGAGGCCGATCTGACGGCGGCCCGCGAGCGGGTCGAGCGGGTGCGCCTGCTGTCCATCCCAATGCCATCCACCGGCCTGGCGTCCGGCAAGACCGTGCTTGAGGTGGAGGAGGTCCGTTTCGCCTTTCCCGTTGCGGGGGACAGTGAGGGGGAGGGGAAAGTCCTCGGCCCCGTCTCGCTGCGCCTCACCGGGCCCGAACGGGTCGCGATCACAGGGCCGAACGGCGCCGGCAAGACGACGGTGTTGAAGATGATGGCGGGTTTGCTGGAACCGACATCGGGCATTGTGCGCCGCCCGGTTCGCGCCGCCCTGCTGGATCAGGACGCGGCCCTTCTGAAACCCGATGAAACCGTGATCGCGGCCTGGCTGCGCCTGAACCCGGAAGGATCGCCCAACGGCGCCCACGCCGCCCTGGCCCGGTTTCTGTTCCGCAATGTGGAGGCCCGGCGCGTCGCCGGAACCCTGTCAGGCGGGGAGCGCCTCCGCGCGGCCCTGGCCTGCGTCATGACCGGCGCCCGGCCGCCGCAGCTGCTGGTTCTCGACGAGCCCACCAACCATCTGGATCTGGACTCGGTCGCGGCGGTGGAGGCGGCGCTGAACACCTATGACGGCGCCCTGGCGGTGGTCAGCCACGATACGGTCTTCCTGGAACATGTGGGGATAACCCGCACCGTGGCGTTGCCCGGCGCCCGAGTCGGGGCGTCTTCTCTGCCGCCATGAAGGATCGGGAGTTCATGGCGCGCGCCCTCGGTGTGGTGCTGATCTTCGCAGGGGCGGGACCGCTGATCGGCGGATTCGTGTTCGGGCTCCTGTGGATCGTGGAGGTGCTGACCTCGCCGTCGGAGCCCTGGCGCGCCGCCTATCTGACCACGCCGATATACGCCGCCCTGCTGGGGTATCTGGCCGGATTTCTGCCTGCGGTCACGACCGGCGTGGGCGCGGCCCTGACGTCGCCGCGCCTGAGGGCCGGCAGGCTCTGGGTCGCCGTCGCGGTTCTGCTGGGCGCCACGACCAGCGCGGTCAATCTGGTTTTCCTGAACACCGGCTATCCGACCAGCCGGCCTGACGGCGCGGACGTGGCCGGGATCATGTTGATCGGCGCGATCTCGTCCCTGGCCTGCGCCCTGCTGGCCGAACCCCTGCGGCCCCGGCCGCGGCCACGACGAAACGGGCCGGCTAGCCCCAGCCTTCCGTGACGCCCTGACGTCTGGCGGGCGCAGCCGCCACGCGCGTGCGCGGCTCCTTTTCGGGCCGTCCATAGAGATAGCCCTGGGCGAAATTCACACCCAGAGCTCGAAGCGCGTCGGCGACCTGCTCGGTCTCCACCATCTCGCCGATGGTGTCGATCTCCAGCGCCCGGCAAAGTTCCACCAGATGGCGAACCACGGTGTTGTCCTTTCCGCCGTCCGCGAGGGTCTTCACGAAAGCCCCATCGATCTTCACGATGTCAACCGACAAGGAGCGCAGATAATCGAAGGATGCGCTGCCCGCACCGAAATCGTCGATGCAGATCTGAATCCCGGTCTCGCGGAGACGCGCGAGGCGCCGGTCGGCCGCCGCCAGATCATTGAGCGCGGCGGTTTCGGTGACCTCGACCATCAGCCGCTTGCGCACATCGGGACGGTCGCCCGTCATGGCCAGCAGCCGGTCAACATAGTCATCAGATGCCAGCGAGGCGGCGGATACGTTCACGGCGATCCGGGTGAGACCGAAGCCCGGACTGTTCAGCTTGCGCACAGCCTTGTCGGCCACGGCTTTATCCAGGTCCGTCACCATGGCCAGCTCCTCGGCCATTCGGATGGCGCCGGCGGGGCTGGCTCCTTCGGTGAACCGGATCAGGGCCTCGAAGTGGTGTACGGCGCCTGTCTCCAAGTCCACAATGGGCTGATAGTGCAGATCAAAGGCGCGCTCGGCGATGATGGTTCTCAGGCGTTCGCCGTCCTTCATGGTTCGCATCAGGGCCGCGGCGAAAGTCATCTGCGGCTCGCCGTCGACGCCCTTGCTGAGGAAGCCATCCAGCGCCATGCGCAGCGCCCGCAGCGTGGGAAGAGGATCAGGCGTGTGGGGCACGGGCGCGGAGACGGTTTTCGGCGCAACCTCGGCGCCATGTCGCTCCATCAGCCGTTCCAGGTCGCCGTTCAACTGATCGATTCCCGGGGGCTGACTCAGCAGGGCGTAGCGCTCGTCGCTGAGCCGGGCGGCGCTGGCGCCGTTCCACGAAGCGGACTGAAGCAACCTGGACAGGGCGTCCATCAACGCCTCGCCCTTCGGGCCTGTCGTGTATCCCTCAACCCCGGGAAGATCCACGAAAGTGAATGACAGGACGCTGCGTTGCTGAACAGTGAGGCCTTCCATGGCGGATTGAACCAGGCGCATCAGGCCTTCGCCGTCTGCAAGAGCCGGTGGCGGTGCGCCCGTTTCCAGGGCCGCCATGGCCGCAGGCTTGCCCCGATAGGTCAGGGCGCAGGACAGGCGCGGCGCCAGCTCGGGCAGACCGAAAATCTTGAGCTCGGCCTCGCGGACCTTCGCTGCTCCCCAGTGAACCTGAACCGCAACGGTTTCCCGCCCGGCCGCACGCCGTCCGAGCGCCTCTGAGACCGTGTTGCGCGAGCCCGGGGCGACAAGGTCCGCCAGCAACTGGCCTTGAAGAGATTCGGTGTCGGCTCCGTTCGGCGGGGCGCCCAGGGCCAGCACGATGCGTCCCGCGCCATCGACCTCCATCAACAGGTCGGCGGATGCGAAGGCCATGCCAAGGAGGCTGCGGGTCAGCGACATCGGACCGATATCGCTGAAAGATGTAAATTTCCCGCCAATGCAGTCAGTTAACGCACCTCAAGCGTCACGCCGTCTTGTTCAGGGTCACGGCGCGGCCGTCCACGCCCGCCGCCCTGCCGCCCGCGCCATAGCCCGCGCCCTGGGCCCGCGCGGCGGCGACTTCCTGGGCGATGGCCTGCACCAGACCTTCGGTAATGGTCTTGGCGGCTTCCAGCGCCCGGTTGTGGCGCGCCAGAACCGCCTCGAAGGCCTGGGTCGCGGCGATCAGGGTGTCGCGCTCGGCGGTGGGCAGGTCCTCCAGCAGGCGGCGATCCGCTTTCACCCGCGCCGTCTCGCGGCGATAGAGGTTGGCCATCTCCTGGGTCTCGGCGACCCCGGCGGCCACGTCCTGCGGACGGCGGGCCTCGAAGCAGCGGGTCTCCTCGGTCAGGCGCGCGGTCAGGCGTTCGGTCAGGGCGGTCAGGTGGGTGGCGTGTTCGGCCGGGGTCATGCGGCGTCTCCTTCGCTGGGGACGGTGGATTGTCCGGACTGCATGCGGATCATCTCTGCCATGACCTGATCGGCCAGGCCGATGCCGCCTGAGCGGCTGATCTGCTTGCCCATCTCGTCGATCATGAAGCCGCGCCAGGTTTCTTCCGCGTGGCCCCCGCCGAAGGGCGCCTCGGTGGACAGGCCCTCGAACATGGGCCGCAGCATCTGGGCCAGGAAGGTGGCCTCGAAATCCTGGGCCGTCTGGCGGATGCGGGCTTCGTCGGCGCCGGACAGGGCCGCCAGCGAGGGGGCGCCGCGCAGCATGTCGACGGAGGGAGCCATGGGGGTCATCACATCACCTCGATTTCGGCCTGCAGGGCGCCCGCCGCGCGGATGGCCTGCAGGATGGAGATCATGTCGCGGGGGCTGACCCCCAGGGCATTCAGCCCGTTGACCAGGGTGGACAGGGAGGTGTCGCCGCCGATGATGCGCATCTGGCGGCCACGCTCCTCCTCGATGGTCACTTCGGAATCGGGCAGGACCACCGTCTCGCCATCGGAGAACGGCTCGGGCTGGCTGGCGAAGGGGCGCTCCTGGATGGAGACGGTCAGGTTGCCCTGGGCGATGGCCACGGTGGAGACGCGCACCGCGTCGCCCATGACGATCACACCGTTGACCTCGTCGATGATGACCCGGGCGGGGCTGTCCACGGTCACCGGCAGATTCTCGATGCGGCTGATGAAGCCGGCGGCGCCCAGCTGGGGCGGCGGCCGCAGGGTGATGACCGCGCCGTTGTCGGCGAAGGCCGTACCCGGATAGGCCAGGTTGATGGCCTGGGCCACGCGCTGGGCGGTGGTGAAGTCCGGGTTGCGCAGGTTCAGCCGCAGCTCGCTCATGGACGCCAGGGAGAAGCCGGTCTCCAGTTCGACGCTGGCGCCGCCTGCGATGCGGCCCGAGGTGGGCACGCCACGCGTGACCGATGAGCCCGATGCGCCTCCGGCGGACACTGAACCGGTCTGCACCGTGCCTTGCGCCACCGCATAGACCTGGCCGTCGGCGCCTTGCAGGCTGGTGACCAGCAGGGTGCCGCCCAGCAGGCTCTTGGCGTCGCCCATGGCCGAGACGTTGATGTCGATGCGCGAGCCCGCCGTGGCGAAGGACGGCAGATCGGCGGTGACCATGACCGCCGCGATGTTCTTGGTGTTGGCGTTGGCGTCGCGGATGTTGACGCCCAGCCGCTCCATCATCGCCTCCAGCGACTGACGGGTCATGGGCGAGTTGCGCAGGGAGTCGCCGGTGCCGTTCAGGCCCACCACCAGGCCGTAGCCCACCAGCTGGTTGGTGCGCACGCCCTCGACCGAGGCGATGTCCTTGATGCGGGACTGGGCCAGGACGGGCGCGCTCCAGCCGACAGCCACGGCGGCGAGGGCTAGGGCGGCGATGCGGACGATCAGACGCATGGGTGAATTCCAATACTGTTCGGCAGGCGCGATGCCAGATGCGTGCCACCAAAAAATGTAGCAAAAACAGAGAGCGGTGAGGCGGAACTTTCACCCGCCGGGCAAATGCTGCCGGGCCGTTAACCAAACGGTGACCCGAATGCTCCGATGGTGCCCTCGTGTTATTCCGCGCCAGGTTCAGGAGCGCTTGTCCATGAAGGTCACCGGTCCCTCGGGCACGACCTCGACCCCGTCCAGCCGCCCGTCCCGCAGCTCCGGCGGCGGGTTCAGCCTGCCGTCCGGCGGCGCGTCCGGCGCCGGCGCCGCATCCGCCGCATCAGCGGCCGGGGGCGTCGCCGGAGTTTCGGCCCTGATGGCGCTGCAGGGGGTCGAGGACGCCACCGAGCGTCGTCGCAGGGCAATGCGCCGGGGCGGCGGACTGCTGGACCGGCTGGACGAGCTGAAGCTGGTGATGCTGGCCGGGCAGGACGGCGTGGGCGTGCTGAACACTCTCGCCCGCGCGGTGCGCGAGGAGCGTCCCGACAGCGCCGATCCGGGTCTTGATGCGGTGCTGGACCAGATCGATCTGCGCGCGGCGGTGGAGCTGGCCAAGGCGGACATGCGCCGGAGCGCCTGAAATACTGTCAATATTCAGGGATTTCCCTGATGAGGCGGTGAACTTCGCCCGCTTGATGAATTTTCCATCACGGATGCGAGAACCCCGTTGCGGCGACTCGTCGCGGGCCATATACGTCCACTCGCTTCGCAGGGGGGCGCTCGGAGCGAGCGTGAGTTTGTGATGACCGCAACCGCGACCATGACAGCCGGACAGTCGGCGTATCGGCCATCTGACGACGAGCCGTTCATGAATGAACGGCAGCTGGCCTATTTCAAACAGAAGCTGATGGATTGGAAGGACGATATCCTTCGCGAGTCCAAGGGCACTGTGGTGAACCTGAAGGCCGAGACCGAGAACCACCCGGATCTGGTGGATCGGGCGTCTTCGGAATCGGACCGGGCGCTGGAGCTGCGCACCCGCGACCGCCAGCGCAAGCTGATCTCCAAGATCGACGAGGCCCTGCGCCGGATCGAGGACGGCTCCTACGGCTATTGCGAGGAAACGGGCGAGCCCATCGGCCTCGGTCGTCTGGAAGCCCGCCCCACCGCGACCCTGAGCGTCGAGGCCCAGGAGCGTCACGAGCGCCGCGAGCGCGTCCACCGGGACGACTGACATGCGCGCGCCGGGGCTGACCGCTGTCCTGGTTGTTCTGATCCTCTCGCTGACGGGCGCTTCCGTGCGCGCCCAGACGCCGAACGGCGTCACGCCGCTGGATCACCTGCCCGCCCTGCGCGGCGACTATTTCCGCATCGACTCCGACGCGACCGGGCGGCCCTATCACATCTATGTCCGCTATCCCGAGGGCTACGACCCGGCGGCGGACGTGGTCTATCCGACCGTCTATCTGACCGACGGGGATTCCCTGTTCCCCATCCTGGCGGCCAACCATCTGTTCCTGCACTATGACGAGCGACTGCCCGAGGCGCTGGTGGTGGGCATCGCCTACGGCGGGTTCGATGCGTCGGTGAACCGGCGCAACATCGACTTTCAGTCTCCCGGTGAGGGCGTCGAACAGGCGGGGGCCGAGGCGTTCCAGCGCTTCCTGAAGGCCGAGCTGCTCCCGCGCATCGAGGCGAATTACCGCTCGGATCCGCAGCGCCGCGTGCTGTTCGGCCAGTCGCGCGGCGGCGCCTTCGTGCTCTATTCCGCCGTCACGGACCCCGACCTGTTCTGGGGCCGCATCGCCAGCAATCCCTCCATCACGCCCGGGATCGAGTCCCTGCTGGAGCCCGCCGCCGAAGCGACGCGCGCCGATCTCGGCGTGGTGGTGACCAGCGGCACGCGCGACCGTCCCGACCTGCAGGCCGAGGCCGTTCAGTGGATCGCGCACTGGGAGAACCAGTCTGTGCGCCCGTGGCGTCTGCACCCGGTCCGCATCGAGGGCGGCACCCACGCCGCCAACGCCCCGGACGCTTACCGGGCGGGCATGCTGTGGCTGTTCGGGCGGGAATCGCCGGAGTAACGCTTAGTCTTAGAGCGCCGACACGACGTCGGTTTCCGAGAAGTCATCGCCCTTATAGAGTAGCGGGGCGCTTCTTTCATGCGCCAAGGCATAAGCGAAACAGTCACCCAGATTGAGCCTTGCGGACGTTCGCTTGCCGAAACGTCTCTCTGCTTCGCTCGCAAGGCGAGTCGTCGAAGCTGTAATGGGTTCCATCCGAACTCCCGAGGACTGAAGCAACAGATCGAGGCGTCTGACGCCCTCGTCCCCGTAGATGTTGCGCATCCGGACACAGGCTTCCCAGTATCCCACGGGAGAGAGCAGGGCGTTATGGTCGGCCAACACCTCGGCAAAAACCGTCGCTTCGTCTTCTTCGAGCAGGATCGCGACCAACGCCGAAGCGTCCGTCACGATCATCGGGGCAACCCGTCCTCATCATAAAGATCATCGTCCGTCAGATCGGGCCCGATGCGCGGGAGTTGACGAACCTCAGCCTGAATCCTGCGGATGGCGGCCAGCCGGCGTTCACGCTCGTCATCTCTTCTGGCCTGATGCGCAGCCAGCATTTCTTCCACCAAATCCGTGATGGATTTGCCTTCCGCCTTGGCGATTAGGCGCAAGCCTTCAGCCACGGCAGGCTTCCTGATCTGGACGGGCGCGTTCATGATGGATTGAAGTTATCATGATTGGGTCGCTCCGGCAAATGGCGCCGCCAACGCTCGCCTTGACTTCCGCCCCCCGCTGACCGACCTGTGCGCCTTCTCTGCAAGGTCTGAATCCCATGTCCGTCAAGGTTCGTTTCGCGCCGTCCCCCACGGGACGCCTGCACGTTGGCAACGTGCGCACCGCCCTGGTCAACTGGCTGTTCGCCAAGGGGCAGGGCGGCGCCTTCGTGCTGCGCATCGACGACACCGACCTGGAGCGCTCCACCAAGGAATTCGAGACCGGCATCGAGACCGACCTGCAATGGCTCGGCCTGACCTGGGACGAACGCTACAACCAGTCGCAGCGCTTCGACCGCTACGAAGAGGCCGCCGCGCGGCTCAAGACGGCCGGGCGTCTGTACCCCTGCTACGAAACGTCGGACGAGCTGGACCGCCGCCGCAAGGTGCAGCTGTCGCGTGGCCTGCCGCCCATCTACGACCGCGCCGCCCTGGAGCTGACCGACGAGGACAGGGCCAAGCTGGAGGCCGAGGGCCGTCGGCCGCACTGGCGCTTCAAGCTGGAGGGCAGGCGCGTGGCCTGGGAGGATCTGGCCCGCGGCCACGCCGAGGTGGACACCGCCTCCATGTCCGACCCGGTGCTGATCCGCGAGGACGGCCTGTTCCTCTACACCCTGCCGTCGGTGGTCGATGACATCGACATGAAGATCACCCACGTGATCCGGGGCGAGGACCATGTCACCAACACCGGCGCCCAGATCGAGATCTTCGAGGCGCTGGGCGCCGACGCGCCGGGCTTCGCCCACATGCCGCTGCTGGTGGGCGCGGACGGGGCGGCCCTGTCCAAGCGGCTGGGCTCCCTGTCCATCGCCGACATGCGCGACCAGGGTTATGAGCCCATCGCCATCACCAGCCACCTGGGCCGCATCGGCACGTCCGATCCGCTGGAGGTGGCGGATTCGGTCGAGGCGCTGGGCCAGTCCTTCGCCTTCTCCAAGATGGGCCGCTCGCCGGCGCGCTACGACACCGCCGACCTGGATCGGCTGAACGCCCAGTCCCTGCACGGCATCGCCTATGACGACGCGCGGGCGCGGCTGGTCGCCATGGACTGTGATCTGGGGGAGGGGTTCTGGGACGCGGTGCGCCCGAACCTGGGCAAATTCGCCGATGTGAAGGACTACGCCCGGCTCGTGAACGGCCCGGTCACGCCGGTCATCGCCGACCCGGCCTTCGCGGCGGCGGCGCTGGAGGTTCTCCCGGCCGAGATCGGCGCCGACAGCTGGAGCGCCTGGACCGGTGCGGTGAAGGAGGCGACGGGGGCCAAGGGCAAGGCCCTGTTCATGCCCCTGCGTCAGGTCGTGACCGGCATGGAGCACGGTCCCGACATGGCCGCCCTGCTGCCCCTGATCGATCGTGACCGCATCGTGCGGCGGCTGAAGGGCGAGACGGCCTAGGCCAGAACCCGCTCATCCCGGCGCGTGGCCAGGACGAGCGGCAGGTCTGATCAGCCCGCCGAGGCGTTGCAGGCGGCGATTTCCTGTTCGTTCAGGGCCTGGCCCTTCCACGAGAAGGCGGTGACGGCGCCGAGGCGCGCCACCACGCGACGGCAGGCGCGGTCGGCGGGCTGGTTCGTTCCGCCGCGCGCCTCGCAGGCGCCGGTTTCGTCGCACGACCAGCTGGCGCCGTCGATGATGACGCGGCCCGAGGGCGCCGACGCGGCGTCGGCCAGGGTCAGGCTGGTGGCGGGCGTTTGAGCCGCCGCGGGAACGGCGAGGGCCAGGACGGCGATGGCGATGAGAGCACGCATGGGGAGGTCTCCGATGATGTCGGGGCGCGCTTGATCGCCCCACGGCGCCATGTGTCAGTCTTTAATCGAAACTGTCAAGGCGAGTTGTCAATCGCAACCCACATGGACCGCAATCATGATCGTTGATAAGTTATCGACGATCATGGCGCAATCGAGGCGCCTCATGCGCGTGCTTCAGCACCGCTATCACCTCGTCCACCGTGTCGCAGACCTCCCAGGCTTCCAGGAACAGGGCCGGGGTCATGCCCTCGTCCACCGTATGGCGCATCAGGGCGAACAGGCTTTCCCAGAATCCGCTCTGGTTCAGGAAGATCACCGGCTTGTCGTGCAGGTCCAGCCGCTTCCACGACAGGATCTCCACCACCTCCTCGAGGGTCCCGACCCCGCCCGGCGCCACCACGAAGGCGTCGGACTCATCGTACATCAGCTGCTTGCGCTGGTGCATGGAGGGCACCACCAAGGTCTCCACCTCCTCGAACAGCCGCTCGCGGCTGCGCAGGAACAGGGGCATGATCCCCAGCACCTCGCCGCCGGCCTCGTGCGCCGCCCGCGCCGCCGCCCCCATCAGGCCCACGCCGCCTCCGCCGTAGACCAGACGGATGCCTTCAGCGGCCATCGCCTTGCCCAGATCCTGCGCCCAGACGACGTACTCCGGATCGGCGCGATCCGACGAACCGCAGAACAGGCAGACCGAACGGATGGGCTTCAGATCGTGGGGCAGGGGGCCTTCGGGCATTGACGTCTCGGCGATTGCGGCGACAGGAAGAACGCGGTTGCGATTTTGGGACCGGAAGCCATACAGGCGGGAACGCGCGGATGAAACGACTGATTGCCGGGTGCAGGGCCGGCGCCGGCGCCGCGGCCCTGATCCTTCTGGCCGCCTGTGGTGACCAACCGGAGGCCGACACGCGGGAGCCGGGCGAGCTGCAGACCAGCTGGGCTGCGCCCGCGCGGCTCGAGACGGCGGTCTTCGGACCCAACGGCGTGACCCTGACCGGCGCCGCCGCGCCTGGCGACCGGATCGTGCTGACGGACACGGCCGGGGTTTCGGTGGCCGCCACCGCGGGCGACGACGGCGTCTTCAGTCTTCGCCTGGCAACGCCCGCTGAGGTCAGCCTGTATCATGCGGAGATCCAGAGCCGGGGCAGCCAGGCCCGGGCGGGCGAGTGGCTCGCCATCACGCGGGGGCCGGATGCGGTGGCCGCGGTGCTGGCGCCTGGCGCCGTAGTGACGCCCCTGAACCACGCGGGCCTGTTGTCGGGCGTCGATTATGACGGCTCGGCCGTCCTCGTCTCAGGCGCGGCGCTGCCGGGCGAACCGGTCCGCGTCAGCCTGGACGACCGACCGGCCCAGGCCGTGACCGTGGATCAGACGGGCCGCTATGTGGCGCGGTTCGCTTCGGTCCCGCCTGGACCGCGCCGCTTTCGCGTCGAGGCCGGTGAACGGATTCAGGACGTGGTGCTGACCCTGACCGCGCCGCCGGAGGCGCTGGGGACGAGCGGTTCGGCCGTCGCCACGCGCATCGACTGGCCCACGCCGGGCGGGGGCTTCCAGAGCAGCTGGATACTGAATGCGGGAGACGACGACGGCTGACGCCGACGTTGCGTCATTTTCCGCCGTCGCCCGGCTTGCATCGCCGGCGAACACGCTGCTATAGCCGCGCCTCCCGAGCGAACTGGTCCGCGGTAGCTCAGTGGTAGAGCAGCCGACTGTTAATCGGCTGGTCGTAGGTTCGAATCCTACCCGCGGAGCCATCGCCTGTCCCTTGCCGGTCAACGGTTTGAGGGGGCGGGCACACCGGGAACATTCCGCGACCGTCCAACACCCGTCCAAGCCGACCGTCCAACATGGTGTTCACCCGGCGTTCTGGATCAGCCCGCGCTTGACCTGCGCATTGCGGGCCACGGTGCTGTCGCGCGGCAGGTAGCGCTGCAGGATTTGCTCCACGCTGGCGATGCTGTGGCCGGTGATGCTGGCGATCTCGGGAACCGTACACCCGGCGCGCGCCAGCTGGACCACGCAGCTGTGACGCAGCCATTTCAGTTTCAGAGACCGGGCGCCGTCGACGGTCAGAGCCATGTCGCGCACCAGAGCGAACGCCTTGGACGCGGCGGTGTCGTCAGCTTCCAGCCGGTTGCCGATCAGCCTGGCCCAGGGACGGCCGGTGCGGGCGTCGTGGAACAGGTAGAGTTTGCCCGGCGTCGAGACGTGGGCGAGAACGGCCCTGAGGCGGTCGCTGACGGGTATGGCGACCTTTTCAGCCGTCTTGGACTGTTCGAACCGGAACTCGCCCTCCACGGGCAGGAAATCGGCCCCTATCTGGAAAAGGTAGGCATCGGTCAGGCGCTGGCCGATCTCCCACTGCATCAGGATCATCGCCGCCATGTCCGGCTGACCGACCGCGATGGCCGCCCATGCATAGGCCTCGACATCCGCCGCCTCCCAGATCGACACCCGGGACTTCGGCTGGCCCATGCGTATGCGCTCGACGGGGTTGTCCGTCCGCCAGCCCAGATCGACGGCCTGATCCATCACCATCTTGAGCACCACCTTCAGCAGGCGCCGCGATGTGGGCCGGTCGTCGAACGTCTCCAGGAACGCCTCGATGTCTGGCTTGGTCAGCTTCGTCGGGTCGGGATGGCCGGTCGCCTCGGACCAGTCCTCGATGTAGCCGACGAGAAAATCGTAGCCGCGCTGGGTCCGGGGTTTCAGCTTCTTGAACCCCTGCGTCCGGCGCCATGTCTTGATCAGGGTCGCGAAACTGCGGGTCTGCGGTCCTTCCGGCTCACCGCCGCGTTGGACCAGCAGCCGTTCGTGCAGGGCCTTGGCGTCGCGCTTGATCCGCGCCACCTCGTCCGCATCCGTCAGATCACCGCGGCGCCCGTCAAGAGGAAGCGGGATCGACGGCAACCAGCCGGAGGGTCGGAGGCTGGCGGGCACCTGAAACAGCACGCGGCGCGTCCCGTCCTTTCGGGGGGGCTGCGTCAGATGCGGCTTCACGACGACGTAGGCGCCGAGATCGAGCTTCACGGAGGGCATCGGGGTCAACGCTCCATTTCGGTTCCGGCGGTGCGGTCGCGCCGGCGGGGTCATCATCGCTCAGGTTCAGGACGCGCACCACATCGGCGCGGGCCCACAGGTTCTCGGCGCCACGGTCACAGGGCTGGATCCGGTAAACGCCCGACTTCCGCCGCTTCTGGAACGTGCGCGTGCTGATCCTGCCGAGCGCGCAGACCTCGGTGGTGGTCAGCCTGGCTGGCAGGTCGGCGAGTTTCACGGCTCTTTCTCCCCTGGTGGGGTGGTGGGGCATCCTTGCGTCAGATGGTGCCGTGATCGGCGTTCCCAATCGGCAAGGTCTTTCTCGTACTGGTCCTGAATCCACAGCGGAATTGTGCCAGATCGCGTCATGTAAGGCCGGTCGGGGTCTGTGATCGCCGCTCGCATCGTGAACCGCTCAAGATCGACGTCTGGGCTGTGCACCAGCAGGTCGTTCGTTCGCTGCTGGGCATCAAGCTTTCGCGCCCGAACGCACAGGTCCAGCCCTTCGGAAAGCAGTTGGCGGCAACAGCTACTCATCCTCTCCCGCCTCCTTGTGTGTGCTGGATTTTTTGTTCATTCGCTTCGCTCATACCCATCGAGCGCGAGGCATCATCCTGTGTCAGCTTCCGCGCATACCGCAGCTTGCGGAGTGTCGGCCAAGAGATCGACCAGTCTCGCCAGAGGTAGGGCGCCCAGATCAGGCGGCGGCTCCACTTCCCGCGCACCGGATGAATGCAGTTCCAAGTTAGACGTAGAGGGCCGAAATACACGCCCATGGAAACGCTGGGGTGAGTATTCACCAGCAGCCCCGTCGCTCGCTGGGTATTTTCCGCAGGAAAATGAGCTAAATCATCCATCTGATCTATCCTCTGTGGGGAGGGGGAAGGGCCGCCATCCGGCTGCTTCCACGCAGCCCGCACTACTCCAAGCGCCTCCGAATGCCTGCTTATCCACCAGCATCCCGGCTTCATGGAGGGCAGACATCCCGGCCCGATAGTCGGACTTCATCTGTTCGGGCAGATCATCCCATCGGACCTCGACGGCCCCGTGAATATCCAGACCAGTGGCTTTGCGGCGGGCCTCGTAGAACACCCGCGCTGCCTGTTCTATGGGGGAGGGGGTCATTGCGCGGTTCCTTTCGCTGCAATCGTCGCCCACGCCTGATCGACCATCCGCATCTGCTCATCGTGCGGAGTCGCGTCGATCTCGTCGGCGGCTTCTTCGAGGGCGTCGGCAATCCAGTCCAGTTCAGCCGCGACCGCTTCGGGTCTGCGCCAGTCCTTCGCTACACGGCGGGCCTTGGCGGGCGACATGATGAGCGCCACGCCGCCGCCCTGCATTCCGACGCGGAGGCCAGTTCCTCGCACGGGAACCTTGCCGACAGTGATCCCGTCATCGTTCAGGCCGAGGCCGTGCAGTCCTTCGGCGCGAGGGGGCATATCACCCATCCTTCTGCTCCACAGGGGAGGGCTGGAGAAGGGCGAGGAGCGCAGGCAGATCGTTCAGCGCGAGGAACGTGTCAGGCTCGACCGTCATCGCCTGTGAGCGCGACTCCCCGAATGTCATCTCGGCATAGTCGGGAGTATCGACGCAGACGACCGGAAGGACACGGGCAAGCGCGGCCTGAACCTTGGCCACCCTCTCTCTCAGATCGGCGGCCTGGGGGGCTGCGGAGAGCATGGCTGACCAGACGGACGCAGCGGTGTCCCCCAACTTCCTCTGGCCAGCGTTCAACATCGCCTCGGTCGGCTCTCTCGGCACCACTACGCTATCATTGCTCATTGGTTTTTCCTTTGATGGAGGCGGATTTTCCCGTTCCGAACTGACATTCGGAGGCCGCGCGCTCGCCAATGCTTCGGGGCGTATGGCCGAATGGCGACTCGCGCAGTCGAGATGAAGAAGGCGTAACCGGCGACGATAAATGCGAGCGCCAAGGCGTCTATCCAGTGCAGATCATCCACCGTCTTCTCCATTGTCTATGAACTCGGTGAGGGCGGCGTCGACTTGGGCGTCAACGGCGAACAAGACCTTCTCGGCATCACCGTCGCCCGTCGCCAACCGCGAGTAGTCTTCGCGGAGCTTGCTCGCCCGTCTCAAAGCCTCCACCGCCCGCGCTTCTCGTGCCTGGGATGCTGTGAGGGCGGATAGGATCGCCTTGGCCTCGTCATAGTCGAGGCGCGTCGAGCGGATCGGTGGCGTCGTGCTGTAGGTCAGTTTGTGCATGGCCCGATCAAACGGCGCCAAGCCTCGCAAGTGTGCGGCCACTTCCCCCTTGGGTTGGGGAGGGGCTTCAAGATCGGCCAGCATCACTTCACGCGATTGAAGGCCCTCACCAGCAGGGGCGGGGACGTGGGGACGCCAGTGGGTGATTGCACTTTCGGACTCGGCGGTTCCGTGCAGCATGCCGTGGGACCATTCGAGATCATCCGAAAGGCTGACCCGATCCCAGCGGCAGTGCTTCGCCCGCACATCCACCCTCAGCCCCGGAGCCGGGTTCTTTCCGCTTCCGTCAGTGGGTATCCAGCCGGATTGGTCGGGGCGGCCGAGGAATGAAAATGCGAGCGCGTTCAGAAGGGCGGTTTCGGATTCTTTTAGCTGAACGTGAACCCATCCAGTGGCGCCCATGCGGGCGACACGAAGGGGGCGGTCACCAAGCAGCAGCCAGTCCCCCTTCCTCAGCAGCTTCACGTCATCCGCCGTTAGCGGGGTGTTGGGGGTGGTCATCAGAACACCATGAAAAAGACTAGCCACACGACTAGCGTGGCGATCAAAGCGAGCGTGAGATGAAGGGCGGCGCGGATGGGCGTTCCGAAGTCGTAGGAACCGCCGCCGGGCGGTAGCGGCCAGCAGATCGCGGCAGTCCAGAACACGACGGTCATCGCCAAAGGGATCGACCAGAACGGCAGAGAGAAAGTCATTGCGTCAGTCATCAGCCTGTCTCCGGCTATTGGGTTGAGGATTTTGAGACTTCGGCCTGTCGGCCTGCGTGCCTACCGAGCCTTCGGAAGCGGCGGGGATGGACGTCGAGCGGAGGCGCTGGCCAAACCGATCCTCGATCTCCTGATAAGGGGGAGCGGCGTCATGGTTCGTCCACGGCAGCCACGATCTCGCCATCGCCACACAGCAGGCCCAGCACCAGCGCCATGACATCAACTCGCCGTCATACTTGTCGCACTTGTAGCGGTGGCGCTCGCCCATCTGGATCGGGCCTGCACAGCAATGGCACTCGGGGTGAGGCTTGCGCGCTGTCACCATCTTATCGACGAACGGCTGATCGTCGGACCCGCCGAAGTCGCCAGCGAACGGGTCGTAGGCCAGCACGTCTGCCTCGAATGCTGCCCAGATAGAACCGGCGCTCGCCTCAGTCTCGCTGGGTATGAGCCCATCGGGCGAATGAACCCCACTCATGCGGATTCTCCTTGGGTAAGAGCTTGGCGGGCGAGAGCGAACATTGTGTCGGCGTCATGCGCAGGACCGTCTTCCGGCAGGCCATCATGACGGCCCACATCGTGCCCCTCCGCAATCGTCTCCAAAGCCCCCCGCACCCGCTCATAATCGGCTATGAGGGCCTTGATCGTGGCGGGGTTGGCGATGGCGATGTAGGCGGGGACAGTTTTCGTCGCGCGCATTCCACCGCCGACGCTGATTTGAACCCGGTCGAAATCGGTTTCCGCAGCCTCAGCCGCCTCTTTCAGTTCATGGAGGGATTGGGTCATGCGATCAGTCACGGGATTGGCCTCCAACGGGGCGTCGGGCGAGCGCCATGAACCGCGCGAAGTCAGCCTTGCTGGCCGCTTCCTCCAGCGCGTATTTCTCGGCGGCAGCGATCATGGTTTCGATGGCTTCGGGGTCGCCGTTCGCCGCAATGGCCACAGTGAAGCCCAAACCTCGCGCCAAGGCCTCGATCATGTCGCCCATGCGCTCTGGCCGGTCGGTTGCCTTCCCGGCGTCAGACGCTTCCTTGGAGAGCATGGATGCCAAGCGTCCGTGAAACTCGCTCATGACTCCCCTCCACGCGCTTTCTGGAGGGCGGCTGTGATCACGCCTTGGTTTTTGAACAGGCGTTCGCACCAGTCGCCGTCTTCGTGGTTGAAGCCGACCATCGCGGCCTCAGCGACAAGCGCCCGTGTCGCCGCCAAAGCCTCGGCCATATCCGGGGCTGCGAGAAGGAGGTTGGCGTTGGCTTCCTGTTCGGCGTCGTCGTTCCAACAATGGCCCGGCGTTCCGATCACGAAGGCAATCGGGTAGTCGCGGTCTGGCGAGGCCACGGTGATGTAGTGGCCGGAGCCTTCGAACTCGACGCGGACATGTTCGAAGAAGTCACCCTCCCGCGTCCACTCCCCAGCGGTCCACGGCTTATTGGTGTCGGTGGGGGTCATTTCGGGCGTCCCTGGATGGAGAAGGCGGGAAGTCCTGCGCGCCGGCGGGTCTCTTGGAGGTCGGCATGCAGCACGCTGTTCAGTTGGCGTGAGGCCCTGAGCGAGCGGATCAGGTTGGCGACTGTCTCGGCGCCCAGATGATTGCCTTCGGACTTTAGGCGCTCCTGAAGGACCGTCCCGGCCTTGATGCGGGTGTCGACCTTGCTCATCGGGTGTCCTCTCAGTCGCCGGGGAAGCCGTCATCGGCCGGCGCCATGGACGCATCGGCCTTCGCGGCTTCGGATTTCAGGGTGCCGTCGAGGTAGGCTTTCAGGTCGGTCTTCTGGTCGGGCGTCAGTCGGCCCCACCAGGCTTGCAGGGGCACAGTCCCCCGCTCGGCGGCCATCATGCCCTCGGCCTCCAGAGCGGCCCGTGTGGGGGCGTCGGAGGGCGGCTGGTTGTCTGACTGGGCGGGGGGCGAGGCGGGCGTCTGGGGGGCGCTCTGGAGCGGCCTGACCTTGAACGGCGCCCGCTTGCCCTTCGTCTCGGTCAGGGCCATCACCATCTCGCGCTCGATGTCGGTCATGTGGCTGATGCGGATGCCGCCGACCTCCATGCCGCCCCACTTCACCTTGGGGTCGCGGTACAGGGTCAGGGCGCGGCCGGTGTAGGCCTTCGCGTCCGGGCCCCATGCGGCGACGAGGACGCGGGACATGGACTTACAGGGCTTCCAAGGTTTGCCGTTGTCGCCGTCGTAGAAGATGGACACCGGCTGTTCCGGCGTGGCGCGGACATCGACGCGGCTGATGCGGATGGTGCGGGGCCCGGAGATCAGGTCGTCAGCGTTCAGCTGGTCCGACTTCGGGGTGATGGCGCTGGTCATGTCGGTCAAATGAACATCTCCTGTTCGATGCGGCGTTCGGTGGGGATGAGACGCGCGCCGACAGCAGCGAGCGCGTCCTGATAGGCGCGCATCCGCTCCTGCAGGCGCTTCTCGAAGTCGGTGGCGGCGTCGAGGATGGCGGCCTGAATGACCGGGTCCGGGAACACGCGGATCGTCACCATGGGCAGACCGCCGCAGTAGCTGACGAAGTCGATCCACTTGCGCTCCGACACCAGCAGCCCGGTCTGCACCTGGATGGTGAAATCGGCGGGCATCTCGCGGTCGGCGATGGTCTGGATCTGGAACTTCTGGCGCCGGGACTTGCACTCGATCAGCCCGTCATCGCCGACCAGACCGTCGGGGGAATAACCGAGGGTGAAGCCCCAGCGGTCGTTCGTGATGAATCCGACTTCCGTGACCGGCGCATAGGTCCGGCTGTAGAGTTCGCGGGCCTCGAGCTCGTCATCCTTGCCGCGCAGCATGTCGTCGCTGACGTAGTGCGGCTCGACGTGGCCGCTGATCCGCTGGGCCAGCAGTTCGTAGAGGTGCGAGCGTTCCTTCTCGTTGGACGCGGCCTTGAGCGTGGGGGTGACGATCAGCTTCATCTCGCTGGCCGTCAGCAGCCCGCGCCGGACTTCGTGCCATTCGTCGGAGCCTTGGACCACGTCGGCGTGATGCGTGACGTGGCCCTTGGTCTTGACGGGCGCCGTGGTGGTGGCGGTGGCCATCAGGCTCAGACCTCGCCCAGCGCAGCCAGGTACAGGTCGAGGATGGCTTCCTCCTCCTGACGCTTGGCGCGATCCAGCTTCCTGATCTTCAGCACCTTGCGCAGGGTCTTCACGTCGTAGCCCTCGCCCTTGGCCTCGGCGAAGACCTCCTTCATGTCGCCGACGATGGCCTCGCGGTCTTCCTCGAGGCGTTCCAGCCGTTCGATGATGGTGCGGAGGCGGCCCTGTGCGGAGGCGTTCAGGACATCGGGGTTAGCGTCGGTCATGGGGTGTTCCTTGTGGTCGGGGGTGAAGGTCAGTCGCAGGTCTGCTGCGGCGTCAGGGGCAGACGGGAGATGGAGCCGCCCTTGGCCCCGGCGGTGCGGGCGAGGTCGCGGTTCTGGCTGAACGAGCGGCGGTTGGACGGGACAGCGGCGCCGCCCATGGCCGCGATCTCGCGCACCTTGGCGGGGTCCATGCTGGCGAAGCCGCGGCGGGACTTGGCGGGCTTCGACAACGCACCGTCGACGGCGGGCTCAACATCAGGTATCTGGTCAGTCACGGGGGCGCTCCATCTGGGGGTTCGGGATATGCAGGTCCGGCCGGTCATTCTTCGCGACGACGAACAACTGGCGGGGCTGTTGCGCACCCGCCGCCTCGATCTGGACATCACCCAGGCTGAGCTGGACGACATGATCGGCTGGCAGGAGGGATACGCGGGGAAGGTCGAGGCGCCGCTTCGACGGTTCGGCCGGCGCGTGATCTGGGGCGTGTCCAAGACGCTGTTCGACTGGATGGACGCGGTGGGCCTGCGGCTGGTGCTGATGGACCGGGAGACTGCGGAGGCGCTGGTCGCCGCGTCCGATGCGCCGCCCCTGCTGGAGGCCGCGCACACGCCGTACTCGAACCGTCGGCGCGATCAGCCGCTGGTTCATGAGCGCGTGGTCACGACCCGCATGGTGTTCCGGAGCGCGGCGTAGGGTCATCGCGGTCCCTCCAGCAGCATCTGCGTCGGCATCCGGCCTTCGCGGTTGGCCTGTTCGATCTGAGGAGCGGCCCACTCGCTGACGGTGCGCCCGTCATAGAGCAGCATGTCGGCAAGGAACTCGCGCTCGACTGTCGTGGCGCCTTCGCGCACCGCCTCCAGCTTGGACTTCATCAAGAGACCGAGAAGCCGCCATGCACGGCGCTGGTCCTGCGCGGCGTTCTTGGCTTGAGGATCGACCGGCACACTGATCCGATACATCGCGGTGTTCAGGCGGAAGGCGATGGCCGACCTTTCGTCGCTCTCGAACACGGCGATGCTTTCCGCGCCGCACTGCCGCAGCCGGCTCTTGATCTCGTCTTGCGTCCGCGAGACGGGAACGGACGTGTCCTCTGCGAAGCGTCGGCTCATCCCGTCACCACGGCGCAGAGCAGGATGCCGACGAGCGAGATGACCACGGCCAGGATCAGGGGCAGGTTGGACGTGCGGGTCATGCCCCCGCTCCCGCATAAGCCGGGATGGCGAAGTCATCGGCCGGACGGGTCGCAGGCCTCGGCGCGCGCGGCCGGTAGATGGTCCGCTCCTGCACCAGCACCACGACTTCACGGACGAAGCAGCCGGGCCGTTCGCGCTGGTTGACCTTGGCCCACGTCATCGCGGCTTCACGGCTGTTGGTGGTGTACACGGTGGCGCCACCAGCGGTGACGACGTGGTAGTCGGGGCGGCCGGATGCAGCGCGCGCCAGATCGAGGGGCGAGTTCATCAGTCGTCTCCATTGTTGGAAAGCATGTCTGCGATGGCGGAGATTTCGGCCTGGGTCGCGGCCAGATCGGCGGCCATGCGGGCGACCATCTGGCGCGGGGTTTCGTCGGCGGCGGGACGGGCCGGGGCGCCGCGTTCACCGATGCGCCAGACGCTGTGCAGGCGCTCCATCCACCAGTCGCCCAGCCAGCTTTCGATGACGGCGCGACCCCAGTAGCCGTGGATCATCACCGGCTCCGTCGCGCGGTCGCTGTTGAACAGGGCGGCGGGGAACGAGCGTCCGGGCGCCGTCAGAACCGCCGGGTGCATGCCGCCCGCGTCGTTCATCTGGAACAGCAGGATGTCGCCCGGTTCAGCCTGACGCGGTTCGATCCGGCCAGCGCCCCACGACAGCAGCGCCATCTGCGCCGACCCGGTCAGCACGCTGTAGCCGGGCTCGTCGCGCCACACCGGGCAGGGGACATCGCCAATCGCCGGGTCCACGCACTGGCGGACCAGCCCCCAGTCGTCCATGCCGGTGATGTCCTCGCCCTTGAAGCGGTACGGCACGCCGACAAGCTCCAGCGCCCGGCCAGCCAGACGCGACCGCGCCGACCCGAACACCGGCGGCATCCACCGCTCCACGTCCGCCTTCATCGCCAGCAGCTTCTCGCCGCCCTGGGCCTGCATGACCCGGCGCTCGATGTCCTTCATCACGGCCGGGACGAGTTGGCCGATGCGGATGGGGTGTTCGGTCGACAGGGCTTCCGCCATTGTCTCTCTCCAAGGGTGGTTAGGACTTCGCGTTGACGATTTCCGCCACGCGATCACGGTCCATCCAGACCACCAGCCCGAGCTTCTTCGTGCCGTTCAGATCGACGGCTTGCTCGGTTCCAAAGGTGATCTTCGTGCCGGTCTTGGCGGCGTAGTTCAGGTCGGTGGCGCACTGGTCCAAGTTCTGGAACTGCACGTCGTCGTCGCCGTAGCGGGAAATCAGTTCAGACAGCTTCATGGCTTAGTCTCTCTCTCCAAGGGTGGGGGTTAGGCGGCGCCCGTGGCGGGTTCGCGGACCTCGACCTGACAGGTGTCGAAATCGATCACGAACGCCCGTCCTGTTGCCTTGCCGACGCGAGTTCTGGCGTGGTCGCTCTTGGCGACATTCTCCCACCAGTTCTGATCGTCGTAGCCGCCCCAACGAACGAACCCGTCTTCGCCAGCATAGAGGCTCCAGTGCATGTCGCTGCGGGATTGGGTGAACTTGGCTTCCATCATCTCTCTCCATCTCGGCAATGCCGGTGACTGGAGGACGGTCAGTGCGTCCTCCGGTTTGATGGAGACATAGACGCATAAATGCGGCGTAACTGTCAACCGCATTTATTCGGCTTTGGCATCAAGCTCGCATTCCGTAGTGTTCGGGATGGCGCGAACCGTGCGGGAGGGCATGGCGATGGAGCGACTTGGGGGCGCGTGGCTGGACGGCGCCATGATCCTGCTCGCCGGGCTGGCGTCAGCCGCCGCCCTTATGGTGCCCGTCGGCTTGCTCGGCGCGGCGGCGGGTCTGACTGTCCGGATGATTTCAGGATCGCCCGATGCCGGGCATTTCGCCATGATGTTGGTCGTTCAGGTCGGCGCCTTCGTGGTCGCGCCGTTCGCGGTTGGGGTGATCGCCCGGTCCCAAACCCGGAAGCCTCGACTGATCGGCGAATAGATCAGCGCCTGCGGGCGAGATACGCCCCGATGACCAGGCCCGCGATCTCGACCTCGAAATCATCGCCGTCGATCACGCCTTCGGTCAGGACAACCGGCTTGTTCCATCTGGCGTTCGTGGAGCGCGGCCAGAACTCAAGACCACCAGAGGGTGTGCGCACCACCTCCTTGATCGTGCGCTCCATTGCCTGTCCACCAAAGCGCCGGCGCACCATGACGACGTGATCGCCATGCGTCGGCGCATAACCTAACGCCAACGCGTCCACGACGTGCGCGAGGGCCCCTTCACCGTAGATGAGGTTCATACTGTCGCCGGTGACGCGCTCCAGCCATTGCGGGAAGCCAGCGTAAGCCGGGTCGGGCGCTACGGGGCCAGATCCATAGAAGGTCTGCGCGTCGGTCACTTCCTGCCAAAGACCGGCGCCGACCTCATAACGAACAGGGAGGAAGGCCGCGTCCTGGGTGACCGGCGCATCGTTCGGCACGTCCGGCGGCTCAACGTTCGCCGCCTTGGCCAGCTTGGAGAGCGTCCGGTATGAGGTGACGAACTGATAGTCGTCCTTCACCGCCTTCTGGACAGTGGACGGCGCAACCTTGGCCTCGCGGGCCCACTTGGCGGCGGACCAGCCGGTCTTCTCCATGACCTCGGCCATCCACTCGCGAATGATTCTCGCCACATCGTCCATGCGCCGCACCATTCAGCGACGGCGCGCGCGATGCGAGCCGAATGAATGCGGTTTACAGAGCCGCAGAAATGCGGCATCGTCGCCGCCATGTCGAACATCATTTCCGATTTCGAGCGTGAATGCTCCGAAGCTGGCGTACAGCCGCACCACGCCCTCAAGGCTGGCGGCGTTCATGACTCGCTGTGGTGGAAGTGGCGCGACGGCAGTGTCTCGCCGACGCTCCGCAGCTTGGAGCGGGCGCGGTCGGGTCTCCGGTCGCTGATCGAGACCAAGGCCGCCTGATGCAGCGGCCGGGGGCAAATTCATTTCTGGGATCGCGCGCGGCGGGCTACGCCCCCCCGTCTGCCGCTGTGCGTGGTGGGGGGACCGGGTTCGCGCCCGGTCCCGTCCACGACTTTCTTGAGAGCGACGGTTGCAGCCGCCGACCTCATTTCGCTGAGCCGCGTATAGCGCGCGGCTGTCTCGCCAACCTCGAACCGGGCCATGTGACGCCAGCGGGAAGCCGCCGTCGCATTTTCAATGGCCGAGAGGATGTGCGGGTCGTCCAAGTCCAGTCTCCTAAGCGCCCCGGCATCTCCACCGGAAGGCAGGCTCATTCATGACCTGCACCGGAGTGACTTGCATGGGGACGGAATCCCACGAACCGCGCGGACGGCTCGCCCGCTATCTGCGCACTCAATACGCGGACGGCCACGCGATCAAGCGTCTGGCCCGCGAAATCGACTGCACGCCGAAGACGGCGGAGAATATCTTGAGCGGGTCATGGCCGTCATCCCGCCACTGGGCGGCCATCGCGCGGCGGTTCGGCAATGACGTGCTGAACGCCGTGTTCGCCCCCGAGATCGACGAGACGGTGGCCCGGCTCGAACAGGAAGTGCGTGACCTTGAAACCCAACTCGAACGCAAGCGGGCGATGGCGCGCCAGGTTGAGGGCGCTGTCTCTCGCCCTGCGCGCCGCGCGGCTCCGGTTCTGGACCGGACCGCCCGACTGAACCTTGAACACATGGAAACGGAGACCCGCCGGTGATCGACCTGACGACCGAGGACGAAGGCGCGAGCGACATCACCGGCGGGTATGACGGCCTGCTGACGGACAGCGAGGGCCGGGCGCTGCCGATGCGCCTGCACCCGCTGTGCAGCATCTTCCCCGAAATGGGCGCCGCGGACTTCGCCAAGATGGTCGTGGACGTGAAGGCCAACGGGGTCCGGCGTCCGCTGGTGCTGCTGGACGGGATGATCCTCGACGGCCGGCACCGCTATCTGGCGGCGCGCGAGGCCGGGGTCGGTTATCGCACCGTCACCTTCACCGGCGATGACCCGGTGGCGTTCGTCCTGTCGGAGAACCTGCAACGGCGGCATCTGAACGAGAGCCAGCGCGCGATGATCGCGGCGCGGATCGCCAAGCTGCCGCCCCACCGCCCGGCCGGTAAGCCGGAAAATTTGCCTACTTCCGAACCGTCGGCCACGACCCAGGCACAGGCGGCCGGGATGCTGAACGTGTCGGACCGCAGCGTGCGGACGGCCAAGGCCGTGCAGCAGGACGCCGCGCCCGAGGTGCAGAAAATGGTGGACGCAGGCGAGGTGAGCGTGTCCGCCGCCGCCGCCGTGTCCGCCCTGTCCAATGAGCGTCAGGTCGAGGTGGCCGGGGAAGGCGCCGCAGCTGTGAAGGCCGCCGCCAAGGAAGTCCGCGAGGAACGCACGACGGAGCGGTGGCGCCAGAGGGTGCGCGCGCTGGTCATGCAGGCCGATGACGGGACCGGCGGTGGCGTCGGCAAGGTCAACACCCCCATCAGCATCGCCGTGCACCTGATGGTCAAGGGCCAGATCAGGGCGGCGTCCCTGCTGGCCGAGGACACCGGCGTTTCCGTCGCTGGCCTGTCCGCCGCCATCCGCATGCTGACCACCCCGCGCGAGGCCCAGGAACGGGAACAGCGCGATGTCGCCGTGATCGTGTCGGCCATCATGTCGATGGACGTGGAGGTGGAGGAAGTGCGCGAGACCCGCCGCACCCTCGACGCGCCGACCGAAGATCCTCTGGTTTCCGCATGGCGCTCTGGCTGGGCGGACGCGGTGCTGGGCCGTGAGCCGGGCGCGAACCTGACCGATCCGGCGCGGCACGACGCGGCCCTTGAGGGCGCCGACGCATTCCGGCGCCGGTTCGCGGACTTCATGGCGACGAAGGGGAGCGAGTGATGGCTGAATACCGCATCTGCCACCACACCGAGCCGCACCGGAACGACTGGTGGACCGTGGACCGGATCACCGACGGCATGTCGGTTCGCATCCAGCGAGCCCGGTGGAACCGTGGCGCCTTTCTTCCGCGCATCCGGTGGGAGGATGTCCGCTTCCCTTCGCGAGAGGCGGCCATGTGCTGGATCGCGGAAGACCGGAAGCCAGCCTCCTGCACCTGCGAGGATGTCAACTGATGCCCCGCGTCATCTGCGAGTTCACCTACGACGCGCCAGCCGTCGGGAAAGCCCGGCCCAAGTTCGCGCGGATCGGCGGCAACGTCCGCACCTACACGCCGAAGAAGACCGCCGACTATGAGACCGCCATCGGTTACGCCGCCAAGGCCGCCATGCTGCGGTCGGGCGAACCGCTGGCCGTGGAAGAGGCCGTGGTGGTGGACATCCTGGTCGAGCGCGCGCCGCTGAAATCGTGGTCGCGGAAGAAGGCGGCGGCGATGCTGGGCACGCCGATCACCGGCAAGCCTGACATCGATAATCTGGCCAAGGCCATCCTCGACGGCATGAACGGGATCGCCTTCCTCGACGACGCGCAAGTCGCCGGGCTCGTCTTCTGGCGCCGCTGGTCCGCCGTCGACCGCATCACCGTCAAGGTCACCGCCATCGAGGCGGACGAGGGGAGGGAAGCGGCATGACGAACGTCGGGGTTTCACCTTGGAATGACGACCGTGTGGAGGCGCTGAAAAAGCTGTGGCTGGAGGGCAAGTCGTGCAGCGAGATCAGCCGCGAGTTCAAGGGCGTGGTCAGCCGCAACGCCGTGATCGGCAAGCTGCATCGCATGGGTCTGTCGCAGCCCGACAGGGGACTGCCGCCTGTCGGACGCGACCGCCCGATGCGCGCCCCAAAGGTCGAGCGCACCCGCTACGCCAAGCCGCCGAAGCCCGGCCCCCAGAAAAAGGTCGCCGTGGTGTTCGGAGCGGCGCCGACGGTGAGAGGCCAGCAAGCGCCGCGCCACACCCCGGCGCCCGAACCCCTGACGCCCACCAAGACCCTGATGGAGCTGGGCA
Source organism: Brevundimonas sp. BAL450 (assembly GCF_015767455.1). Taxonomy (NCBI): domain Bacteria; kingdom Pseudomonadati; phylum Pseudomonadota; class Alphaproteobacteria; order Caulobacterales; family Caulobacteraceae; genus Brevundimonas; species Brevundimonas sp. BAL450. Next base: position 73,237 of record NZ_JADWOW010000061.1, on the reverse strand, counting down.
AGGACGACTGCCGCTGGATCATCGGCGAGCGCGTCGGGCGGGTGTTCTGTGGGCGGGCGTCCACGGACTGCAGCCCGTACTGCCAGACACATTAGGGCATGGCCTATCAGCCCGGCAGCGCGTCCACGGGCAAGGACATGGAGCGCCTTCTCCGGCGGTTCGTCTGATGCGCCCGTTCAGCACCGACGACATGGTCGTCATCCGCGATCGCAAGGCAGGCGGGCACAGCAACCGCGCCATAGGTCAGCACCTCGACCGCGAACCCGAACACATCAACCAGGCCCTCGACGCCATGATCGGCCGTGACGCCGACCATGCCGCGCGAGTGCTCAATCACAGGAGCTCCGCATGGCGGGCAGCGTCAACAAGGTCATCCTGATCGGCAATCTGGGCCGCGACCCGGAAATCCGCACCATGAACAGCGGCGACCGGGTGGCCAACCTGTCCCTCGCCACGTCCGAACGATGGACCGACAAGGCCACCGGCGAGAAGAAAGAGAAGACCGAGTGGCACCGCATCACCATCTTCAATGAGCCGCTGGTGAAGATCGCTGAGTCCTACTTGAAGAAGGGCTCGACCATCTACGTCGAGGGCGCGCTCCAGACCCGAAAGTACACCGATCAGGCGGGCGTCGAGAAGTACGCCACGGAGATCGTGCTCAAGGCGTTCAACGGCACGCTGACCATGCTGGGCGGCAAGGATGACGGCGAGCGTTCCAGCGGCGGCTCTGGCCAGTCTGACGGCTATTCGACCGGCAGCGGGATGACCACGCGCGGCGACCGCACGACCGCCGATGACGGCTTCGGCGATCAGGATGTGCCCTTCTGATGGCGGCCCAGGTCGAAACATGGCGGCCCATCCCGAGCCTGCCTGAATATCTGGCGTCCTCACATGGGCGGCTGATGCGCATTCCGTGGCACGGGGCCATGCCCAAGGGGGGCGTGAAGACCTACGGCGGCCAGCCCACGCTTGGCGCGTGGTCCGAACAGGACTGCCGATATGTCCTCCAGTTCCGGGGGCAGACCTACAAGGTCGCGCGTCTGGTTTGTGAGGCGTTCCACGGCCCGCAGCCCGACGACAAGCCCGTCTGCATGCACCTCGACGAGAACAGCCGAAACAATCGGCCAGAGAACCTCGCGTGGGGCACGCAGAAGGAGAACCTGAACGCGCCGGGATACCTCGAACAACTGCGCACCCGACGGAGGGCCGCATGACCACCAAGCCGCCCCTCGGCTCCATCAGCCGCGTCTATTCCAATGCCGACGGCGCCATTGTCGGCGTCATCCGCTGGGCCAAGGGCTTCGACGGACCGCCCCAGATCGTCACCGATGTCAGCCTGCGCGAGGGACAGTCCGTGACCATGCGCGATGGCAGGGTGGTGGTGCGGTGACATCCCTCGCGCCGGATGAGGTCCAGCAATCCGCCATCCACGCCGTAGAGGCCGAACAGGCGCTGCTGGGCTGCGTCTGGTTCGAGAACGACGCCTTCGCCAGCCTGAACGAGCCCGTGCCGCTGGACGCCTTCTCTGACCCGCTGCACCGCATCCTGTGGGACGTGACCACGGACCTGATCGGCAAGGGCAGGCTGGCGGACCCGACGACCGTGATCCGGCTGGTGCGCGAGAACCGCGACATCGAGGCCGCGGGCGGGATGGCGTACCTGGCCACCCTGGTCGAGAACGCCCCGGCTCCCAGACTGATCGCTGAATACGCGGGCGCCGTCATGGACGCCTATCGCCGCCGCCAGATCATCGCCACGGTCCAGCAGGCCGGACAGGACGCCTATCGAGGCGAGCGGGAGCCGTTCGAGATCGCCGCCGAGGCTGAGCGGGCCATGGGGTCCATCATGGCCTCCAGCGCGCCCGACGAGGCGTTCCTGACCGACATGCCCGCGTCTATGGCGCAGACGGTCCAGACCATGCGTGAAGAGGCCGCCACGGGCCGTCAGCGGGGCGCCATGACCGGCTTGCGCTGTTTCGACCGGCGCCTGGGTGGTCTGCACCCCGGGCGGCTGCTCCTGATCGGCGGCAGGCCATCCATGGGCAAGACCGGACTGGCCCGCGCCGGGGCTGTCGGATGCGCCCGCAGGAACAGCGACCGGACCGTGATCTTCTATTCTCAGGAGATGGACCGCGAGGAACTGGATCACCGGTCGCTGGCGCAGTTCTCGTTCGAGGAAGGCCACGGCATCCCCTATTTCGACATGACCGCGCCAGATCCACTGGCGCCGGACGTGCTGGACCGGCTGGACCGGCTGCGAACCCGCGCGCCGGCCAATCTGTGGATCGACGACAGCCCCGTACTGACCGTGGAATACGTCCGCCGCCGCACCCTCGCCATGGTGCGGAAACGGCCGGTCGCGGCCATTTTCATCGACTATCTCCAGATCATGCGGCGGCCGGACAGCCGCAACAGCAACGACGCCGCCGTGCTGGGCCAGATGACGGCCGCCCTGAAGCAACTGGCGCGCGAGGCGAAGTGCTGCGTGGTCCTGCTGTCCCAGTTGTCGCGCAAGGTGGAGGAGCGCGAGAACAAGCGCCCGAACCTGTCGGACCTGCGCGAGTCCGGCGCCATCGAGCAGGACGCCAACCATGTCCTGTTCTGCTACCGCGACGCCTATTACCTCGAGCGCGAGGGGCCCCGCAAAGGCGAGAGCGAGGCCGAACATTCCATGCGCCTGGTCGAGTGCGAGGCCACCATGGAGGTCATCACCGCGAAGAACCGCGGCGGCCCCATCGGCACCGATCGCCAGCGCTATCTCGCAAAATACGATGTCGTTCAGGATGAGGGGGACTGGTCGTGAGCCAGAGAAAACCAATCAGCAAGATGCGCCGCTTCGAGATTTTCAAGCGGGATGGATTCACCTGTCAGTATTGCGGGGCGACCCCACCGCGCGTCCTGCTGCACGTTGACCATATCGTTGCGGTCGCAGCGGGCGGGGAGAACGACGACGATAACCTGATCACCGCCTGCGAGCCCTGCAACCTCGGCAAGGGAGCCCGCGACCTGCGCGTGGCGCCGGAGTCGCTCGCTGACAAAGCGGCACGCGTGGCTGAGGCCGAGGCCCAACTCATCGGCATCAACGAGATACTCCAGGCACGCCGTGAGCGCATCGAGGATCAGGCCTGGGAGGTCGTCGATGCGCTCACGGGGGAAACGTCGATCAAGCGAGACCGGTTGGTGTCGATCAAGCGGTTCATCGAAAAGCTGGGCGTCAACGACGTTCTTGAAGCCGCCGAGTTGGCGCGCGCCGCGCGCATCTACAACGACAATGGCGTCTTTCGGTACTTCTGCGCGGTCTGTTGGAACAAGATCAGGGAGGGCGAACAATGACCCGCAGGTCCGACACTTGGTTCCCCTTCCACACCGCCGACTACCTCAGAGACACCCAGCGGCTCAACACCGAGCAGCACGGTGCATATCTGTTGCTGCTGATCGAGGCGTGGAACTGCGGAGGGCCTGTTTCGGCCACTGACGCCGAGTTGGCCGCTGTCACGCGGATGACGCCGGCCGCCTGGAGACGGGTCAAGCCGACCCTCCAGCGGTATTTCATCGAGGATGGGGGCGAGTGGCGCTCGCCTCGAATGGACCGAGAGATCGCGAAGGCGAAAGCCATCAGCGAGTCCCGTCGACAGAGCGGAAAAAGAGGCGGGAGACCGAAGCAAACTAAAACCGAGAAAAAACCAAATGGTTTGCCTGAGGATAACCAAACCGGAAACCAAAACGAAACACACGCGGGTGTCGCGTTACAATCTCCTTCGGAGATACCTTCTTCCGTTCCTAACGGAACGGGCGCCGACGCGCCTCTCGATCCCGACAAGAAGGCATGGGCCGAGGTCGTCACCCTGCTGGCCAGTGCCGGGGTATCGGACAAACAGGCCCGGTCATTCTTTGGCCGCCTGTTGAAGGAAAGCGGGCTTCAGGCTCGCGACCTGTTGGCCAGCATCGCACAGGCCCAGGCCAACAGCACCGGCGACCCGCAGAGCTATTTGCGCAAGGCTGCTGATGCCGTGGGGCGAAGGAAGGGGACGGCGCAACTGTCACTGCCCGAGGGCCCCGACTGGCCAGCCCGCGTGCAGGTCTGGCGCCAGACAGGCCGGTGGATCGAGTCGCTGTGGGGCCCGGAGCCGGGCGACCCGCAGTGCCTGTGCCCGGCCGAACTGCTGGAGGGCGTGGGATGATCCTGTTTCTGCTGTGGTGGTGCTTCGACGATCATTTGGCCGCTGCTGTCGGTGCGCCCGGCCTTGGCGAGTTGCCGTGGTGGGTCGTGCTGCTGATTGGTGTCGTGCTGGACGGACTGGCCACGGCGCGGGCAGGGGGTGAGCGGTGAAACGCCACCACCGCGAAGCCCTCGCCCTCATCGCCGGGATCCTCGAGCCCCGCGGATTCGTGTGCAGCCTGACGCCGGGCCGTGTGCACTTCGCCGTCACCGTCCACAGCAGCACCGGCCGGTTTCGTGGCAAGTTCCCGGTGAGCGGTTCGCCGCGTGACTCCGACGCCCAGCTGAACCAGATCAGGCAGCAGGTCCACCACTGGCTGGACACACAGGGCATGGGGTCCGGGCGCGGTCACACCGGGGAACGGCGCCAGAAGACGCACAGAGCGCCGCACAGGCCCATCGCCGACCTGTTCGGCGTCCAGATAGCCGAAGACCCACGGACCGGGCCTGCGCGCGATCCGTGGGCCGTGTTGCAGGGGTTGAGGGTGAACGGCTAGGTGCGGGGCTTCGCGGCCGTAGCCAGACGCCGGGCCAGGCCCTTGCACTCGGTGGCCCTGTCAGCGAGGTGGCCGGCCAGTTCAGCCAGCACGGCGGGGTTGATCCCGTATTCCTCGCCAGCATCCGCAGCGGCCTTGATGCGCTGCACCGCCCGGTTCTGCCCGTTGACCAGCTTCCAGCCCAGCAGCCGCGCCGTGGGCTGTTGCCAGTTCTCGCCGAACAACGCCCGACCAGCGGCGCAGAACAGTTCGGCGTGGGTTTGGTGGTCGGGCATCAGAACAGCTCCTGTTGGCGTTGCGCGGTTTCATCCCAGAGCGAGCCCGAAGGCAAGGCCGCGTGTCCGCGTCTGGCGTCCCGGCGCCTGCGTTCCGTGTCGCACGCCCGGACGGCCGCAGCCACTGGCGCCACACCGGGCACCAGCTGCTGATCGGCCGGACCATCGGCGAGGGTGACGGGTTCGGAGTCCATCACGCCACCGCCAGTTCGGGGAACGCTTCACCCCAGATCGGGTCATGGTCCGCCGGGCACGGCTCCACATAGGGCGCGCCGATGTCGTATTCCCACGGATAGACCGGGCGGCCGGACAGTTCGCGGTCAATGGCCGAAAGGAACCGCTCACGGTCGACCGGGTGCATGTTCTCGCCCGACTCCATGCTGGTCTCGCTGATGTCCGGGAAATAGCCGTGTTCCCACGCCAGCAGGGCGGCGGCCTCCATGTCCATGCCGTCGTCGCGGACGATGCGGCGCCGGAACGGGGCGAGGCGATGCCACCGGTGCACGTCGCGCACCTCTAGTTCCTTGCCGGGATCCCTGACGCCTCGCAGCGACAGGAACTCCAGCAGGGACACGCGCTTGTCCTTCGGCATGTCCGGCGCCGGGGCCGCATACGCTTCACGCATCGGCTCCGGCTTGGACGCGGGCAGTGCGCGGACCACTTCGGCCAGGGCGTGACAGGCGAGGCGCCAGTCTTTCCGGGCGTGGGTTGCGCAGGCCCGTTCGTACAGGGCGAGGGCTTGGGAGTGCGTCATGCTCACGCCTCCACTTGTTCGGTCAGAAACTCGACGACGGCGGCCCAGATTTCCCGGTACTCGGCGAACTGGCCCCATTGCATGGCCTGAACGATGGAGTCCGGACGGCCCAGTTCTTCGGCCGCTTCGTCGCAGTAGCCGGGGCGGGTCACGCTCGACGCCAGCCAGTCGCAAAGCGCAGACGTGTAAACGTCGACCATGCCGTCGATCGCTTCGTGCGCTTCGTCGTCGAGGTCCGCGTCTTCGTCGGTTTCGCCAATGGCGTCCGCGACCCGCTCAACAGCCGCGTAAATCCAGTCATCGGGCATCCGGTCGCCGTGCGCAGCGTGGATGCAATCGGTCATCCATTCCGGCGACCCGTCCTTAAGGGCGCGGAAGCAGCTTGAGTCGGGCCGGTAACGGCCTTCAAAGGCCCGGCCCAGGTCGGCGGCCAGTGATTGAATGGTGATGGTCACAACGGTCTCTCCGTGTTCCGGCCCGAACCATTCCGGGCCGTGAGCCTGATCGCTCAATGAGAGGGCCGACACGCGGCCCCCTGGTTGAAGGGTCAGGCTCAGCCCTCCAGCGACTGAAAGCGCTCGTAATGGCGCTGGTAGGACGCCTCGGACTGGTAGTCCCAATACCCGGCGCCCCGGTCCTTCACCCACACCAGCATCTGAGCGACCCAGCGCGGGCCATAGAACACGATGTCAGAGGGGTGGTTCGCAGCGTGCGTGCAGTCGAAAACGCGGTAGGTTTGCATCTCGGTCTCTCCGATCTCGCCTCGGCCCATTGCCGTGGCTGATGACGTAACACTACGTCAGGGAGTTCAGGGTGTCAAGCGGGTATTTTCGGGCGCCGCTCCACCCTTGCGGCTCCGCGCGCGTAAGGGGCGGGCGGCTCCGCGAGGGGGCAGGATCGGCGCGTGTCAGGTCCACCTTACAGCGAACGATTACAGGCACTTAGTCGATTTCGCATAATACCGTGTCAAGTGGGATTGATCTGCAACAGGGTAGGCCGCGCCTAACGAAAACAACGACTTAGGCCGCAGCAAAAGCCGGTGCGTTCTCACGTTTTCGAAAACAGGCGCACCCTTCGCGAAGTCGCCCCGCCCGCGCAGACACCCCACCGGCAACCGCCAGACACCCCAGCCCGACGAGCACCCCACGACATGGCCGGCCGCTCCCTCTCCCACGCAAGAGCCCAGGCCGAGCTCGAACGCATCCGAGCCGCATCCGACACCCCCACACCCCAGCGGCAACACCCCATCCCATACGACCCGGCACTGAACGACGAGGCCATCGCCCTGGCCGACATCGGCATGACCGGCGCCGAACTAGCCGCCCACTGGTGCATCAGCGAAGAAACGATGATGGGGTGGAGTGAAGCGCATCCGGACTTCAAGGAGGCGCTCCAACGCGCCCGCACCCGCGCGAAGGCCTGGTGGCAAAGGCAACCGCGGCTGGCGATCCGCGAGAAGGACAACAAGTTCCCGGCCGGCGCGTGGTCGCAGCAGGTCCGGGCGTTGTTCAGCGAGTACGCCGACCAGAGCGGCCCGACGATCCACATCGACCTGGGCCGGATGGTCGTGATCCACCGCCGCGACCCGCAGCAACTGACAGGCGATCAGCTTCCAAGGCTGGACAAGTCATTGATACATCAGGCGAGTGTCCAACATCAGCCCAGTTGGACGGTGCCTGAGCAGGCGTCAGAGCCCCCAGAAGTGAACCTCGTCCCGCATGGTGAGGCTCGACCCGCTCCAGCATCAGAGGGGCGCCCGTCCGGTCAGACCCCACCCCCCCGGGAAAAACCGGGCGGGTGATCGTCCTATGGGCATGGTCCGGGAAAGTTTGCACCCCCACCCCTTCTCTGGCCTGTCTGGGGATCGGGGTGTTCGGGAACGGGACTGGCGGAAATTTCGTGTGCCCCCACCCCCGAGTTAAGTCGGCAAATTTTCCTACTTAATCGCGGCGGGTGCGTTTTCGGGCTGGTGTGGCGGGCGGATGGTCGGCGCCATGAAGCGCCCTGTCAGCCTGAGCATGCACCGGAACAAGGTGGAGGCCCGCCGGAAGCGGGTGGTCGCCGCCGATCTGACGCGACAGGTCGGCAAGCTGGTGCGCGACTGCGATGTCCGGGCCTATGCCGTGGTGGCGGTTTCGTCTGACGGCGGGTTCTACACCCTGTGGGACACTGGCGGTGTCATGCCGATGCGGGCCTTTCCGCATGCCATCCAGCAGGCTCTGTCGGACGACATCCACAACAGCGGCGCCGAGGACGACTGGCGGCCGTCACTGAAGACCACGCCATGAGCCGCCGGACCCCGATCAGCCGCTACTACGACCGCGTGAAGCGCTCGCCGGTGCTGGTCGCTGATGGAGACGGCCGGGCGGAACGGCTGATCCGCGGCGCCCTGGATGGGTCGGAGCCGTTCGCCGGCCTGCTGGTGGGCACGCAGGACGTGAAGGCGTTCCTCGACAAGACGGATGGCGAGAAGCTGGTGAATGACGCCGGGCTGGATGATGATCTGGTTCCGACGGCGAAGATGGTGGCGGGTGCGGCCGGGCAGACGACGTTCACCTATACGGACGGAAATGTCGACATTTCCGCCGGGTTGGGGTGGGTCACGGTGGCGACGCTGGTGGTCACGACGATTGCGGGTGAGACGGTCCGCCTCGATGGACAGTTCAACTTCTCTGTCGACGACGCCCTGACGGCGACGATGCTCATCCAGGCGGCGTGGTTCAAGGGCGGAACCCAGATGGCCACCCAGTCCAATGCGGGGAGCGTCAGGATCGCGGGCGGCAACCACGTCCTGCCCGCTGGAAAGAACGGCTCCAAGGTCACCGACACGCCCGGCGCCGGGACTTTCACCTACACTCTGCAGGCTCAGGCCAGCGGCTCCGAATACGTCGGAATCGCCAACCGCCGCTATGCCGATGTTATCACCCTGAGAAAGCCCTGATGGCCCTGTTCGCGATCTACCAGCCTGACGCGCCGGGCGGGGACTCTGGCTCGATCCTGACGGTCGTGGGCGGCACGCCCGCCAATGCGACGCTCCAGTTGACCGCCTACGAGGGCGCCGCCCTGTGTCCGCTGCCGGACGGCTCCCCGGTCAAGGACACCACGCACCGCATCGAGAACGGCGCCCCCGTCCCGCTCTGAGTGCGTTCTGACTGGCGGGTGTCAGGCTGACCCTGCCGCCCATGTCGCAGCAGGGCCGCCACTACATCCCCGACGGGGTCACGCTGGAGCGTTACCTCGCCAGCAACCCCTACACGGCGCCCGAGCCATACGCGAAGGCGCTGTCGTGCATTCAGGGACCGATCAGGTCGGGCACGTCCGTGGCCAGCTGCATGCGGCTCATGGAAGCGGCGATGAATGTGCCGGTGACGCAGGGCAAGCGCCGGTCCCGCTGGCTGATCGTGCGGAACACCTACCCGGACCTCGAGGCGTCGACGATCAAGACCTGGCTGGAATGGTTCCCGGAGGCGGTCTATGGCCGCTTCTACTGGACCGCGCCGTTCCTGCATGAGGTCCGGTTCGGCGATGTGGAGGCCGACTTCCATTTCGAGAGCTTTTCCGGCGACGACGACATTCCGAGCCTGATGTCGCGGGAGTACACCGGCGGCTGGATCAACGAGGCGCAGTTTTTCAGCCGCAAGTTCACCGTGACCCTGCTGTCGCGGACCGGCTACTTCCCGGTGCCGGACGGGCCGAAGTTCCTGCAGCTGGACATGAACGCGCCGCCGATAGGCCACTGGATCCCCATGATGCGGGGCGACGGCGTCATCCCGGAGGAAATGGACGAGGGTGAACGCCGGTCACTGGTCCGCCCGGACGACTGGGAGTTCCATGTGCAGCCCGCATGGTTCGTCGAGGACAAGGACGAGCGCGGCTTCGTGACTGGCTACCGGATCAACCCGGACGCCGAGAACATCAACATCCTGGGCGAGAAGAACGTCCTGTCCCTGCTGGACGGGCGCACCACGGACGAGATCGACGCCGAGCTGATGAACCGTGTGCTGATCCAGCAGCCCGGGCGGCCGGTGTTCCCGATGTTCAGCCGCGACGTGCATGTGTCGAAGGCCCCGCTGAAAGCCACCGAGGGCGTGACCCTGCATGTGGGCCTCGACTTCGGACGACAGCCCGCGATGGTGGTGGCCCAGTGCGTCGGCGGCCGCTGGTCCGTGCTGGACGAGATGACCGGCTCGAACATGGCGGCGGAGGATTTCGCGCCCATGGTGAAGCGGCGCCTGGCCCTGAAGTTCCCGGGCTGGGGCGGCGAGGGCCAGCCGGACATCCTGTTCTGGGGCGACCCGTCAGGAGACTCGAAGCGGTCGGAGGTCGATGACCGGACCGCGTTCGACATCTTCGCCAAGAACGGCATGCAGGTCCGCAAGGCCGACAACGCCGGACGCCGGGCCATCCGCATCGAGACCTTCACCAGCATGCTGAACCGCATGATTCGCGGGGAGCCCGCCGTGCTGGTTTCGTCGACGTGCGCCACGGTGGTGACGGCGCTGGCCGGCGGCTACTGCTACAAGCGCAAGCGGGTCAGCGGCTCCCCGACCTACGACACCGAGCCGGACAAGACCGGCCCGTATTCGCACCCGGTTGACGCCATGCTGGAGATTTTCATGGGCGGCGGGGAGTCGCGCACGGTGCTGGGCCGGGCCGCACGGCCGCAGCGCGTCAACACGCTGCGCCGGGTCAACCCCTACGACCGCGGCCCCCGGTCGGCGTCCAAGGTGTTCGCCCGATGATCGCGGAATGGACCGTCCTGTTCGAGCGCGGCCGCACGCCCTGGGGCCATGTGCTGTGCTGCGGCTTCGACCCGGTCAGCGCGTGCTGGCTGGTGATCGACCCGCATCTGGGCTGGACGGAATACCTGACGTTCCGGCCCGCCGATTTCGACCGCTGGTTCGTGGACGCCACGGCCCGGTCGACGTGCGCGCTTCGGATCGCGAGAGGCGACCGGCGCGTGCTGTTTCCGGCGTTCTTCTGCACCGGGACCGTGAAGCAGGCGCTGGCGTTCCGGTCGGGTGCGTTCTCACCCGAGGGGTTGAGGCGCGACCTTGTGCGGGCAGGCGCAGTCGAGGTGCACCCCCGTGCGAGTGAAAGCCCCCAAGAACACGGAAGACCCCGAGGCCAAGGCCGCACGGGAGCGTGAGCAGGCTCGCGCCGACGCCGCGTTCGTCGACAATCAGCAGGGCATCTTGGACGATGAGACCCGCCGGCGCGTCCGTCGGCTTGGACGCCGCGCCTCTCTGGCGGGCGTGAGCCCCGGTGGTTCGTTCGGTGGAGGCTTCGGCGGCGGCGGTTCCTTCTCGCCCATCGGTGGCGGTGGTTCGGTCAGCGGTGGCGGCGGCAGTTCCGGCGGCATCGGCGGCTCCGGTTCGATCAGCCGCGAGGTCTTCTGAGCCATGGCGCTCCCCGACGACCTGACCCACCTGCTGTCATGCGCCCGGAACGAACGGGCCCGGCGCCAGCACCAGATCAACCACTATCTCCGCTTCGCCGACCCGACCAGTCCGCGTGTCGGCGACGACGTGAAGAAGCCCGTCGACAGGGCCGAGGAAGCCGACGACCTGTTCGACACGACGATGCAGGAGGTGGCCGAGGATTTCGCATCGGACCTGATCGGCCGCATCATGCCGCGTCAGGCCGACTGGCTGACCTACGCGCCGCTGGACGCCGTGCCGGACGAGATCAAGGCCCAGATCAAGGAGCCGCTGAAGCAGCGCTCCACCACCATCTTCGACAGCATCCGCTCGTCCAACTTCTACGACGAGGCGGCCGGGGAATGGGCGCTCAATCAGGGCCACGGCACGTCCGGGCTGATGATCGTGGACCCCGGCGCCGGCCGTCCGTTCTACTGCGAGGCCATCCCGCCGTATCAGCTGCTGATCCTGCGCGGGGCGCGGGGCATAAACTTCATCGCCCGTGAATGTGCATGGGAACTGGGCGAGGCCGTCACGTTCTGGCCGACCTACAAGTGGACGAAGCGCCAGAAGGACGACGCTCGCGACAAGACCAAGAAGCGCGTCCGGCATGCCGTCGTCCAGTCCGCCACCCTGATCCCTGATCCGGGCGACGAGAAGTGGCTGTGGCGGGTCTGCGTCGGTGACGAACTGGTCCATGAGGAAACCCTGACCGGGACCGGATCGTGCCCGATCATGGCGTCACGCTGGCGCACCCATGCGTCGTCGCCGTGGGGTCTGGGCCCGCTGCTGAAAGCCGTGCCCGACGCCCTGACGCTGGATCAGGAGCGCTATCTGGTGCTTCAGAACCTGGGCGAGATCGTGAAGCCGCCGGTGGTCTATGACGACGACGGTGTCCTCAACCCCGAGGGGGGTGTCGGCGCCGGCGACTGGATCCCGCGCGTGCCCGGCTCCAAGGTGGACCGGCTCGAGCCCGGACGTGTCGAGGCGGCCTATTACGAGCAGGGCCAGTTGCAGGACAACATCCGCCGCGCCGGGTTCCAGTCCGGGCCCCGGCAGCGCGGCAAGACGCCGCCGACGCTGGGCCAGTGGCTGGACGAGAAGTCGGAGGAAGGGCGCCGGCTGGAGATGCCCACCGGCAAGCTCTACGCCGAGGGCGTCATCGCCATCACTCAGCGGTTCGAGTACCTGCTGATCCGCAACGGCACCATCGACCCGTTCCTGAGCGTGCGGAGCGGCGCCCCGATCCGCGTCCGCCCGATGAACCCGCTGGCCCGTCAGCAGGACTACGAGGAGGTGCAGGTCGCGCAGCAACTGCTGCAGGCGGGCAATGCGATCTTCGGTCCGCAGGCGATGGCGGCCCTGGTCGACGGCGGCAAGACGTTCGAGGCGTTCAAGGAAAAGCTGAACGACGGCCTGATCGCTGTGCGTCCGGCTGAACAGGCCGACGAGTACATGCGCGGCGTCCTCGGCCAGCCCGGTTCGGCGCCGGGTCTGGAAACCGTGCCGGGTGAGGCCTGATGGGCAACCGCGTCGACGCCATTCTGGAGAGCCGGACACCGAAGGAGGCGCCGGAGCGGATAGACCGCAACACCCGCGCCGCGCTGCAACGCCTGACGCAACAAGCCGAGTGGCCGGTGCTGCTGGAATACCTGGCCGCCCGCATCGACGCCGAGTCCGTCGACAGGCAGGCCCCGAATACTGGTGCGTTGTTGCTCACAGAGGGTCGCCGCACCGTCGTCCGCGAACTGAGAAGTCTCAGGAACCGGGTGACAGATGACCGAAGCGACGGAAAACGCGGAAGCGAATGAAGGTGCGGGCGCCGCTGCGACCGAGGCCGCGGCTGCTGCCGCGACCGAGGGAACTGCGGCTGAAACCGGCGCCTCCACCGAATCCGCAGCCGCGCCGAAGGAACAGGCCGCCGAGCCCGCAGCCTCAGCCCCCCTCCGACCCGAAGGCCTCCCCGACGAGTTCTGGGACGACGCCAAGGGCGTGAAGGCCGCCGACCTGTTCGCCGCCTACCGCGACCTCAAGACCCAGACCGACACCGCCCGCGCCGACGTGCCGGAAGCGCCCGACGGCTACGAACTGGCCGTGTCCGAGGCCGTCACGGTGCCCGAGGGCTTCGTGATCGACACCGACAAGGACAGCCCGTTCTTCAAGGAGTTCGCCGCCGCCGCCCACGAAGCGGGCATGCCCAAGGCCGCCGTCCAGAAGATGGTCGACGCCTACGCCCGCCAGCAGATCGCGGCGCAGAACGCGGTGGTCGAGGACTACGCCACCCAGATGTCCGGCCTCGGCGACCGCGCCAAGGAGCGCACCGAAGCCGCGAAGAACTGGGTGCTGGCCAACCTTCCCGAAAAGGAAGCGGACGCCCTGCTGAACAATATCGGTCCGGGCGCCGTGCCCGGCCTGGAACGCATCATCGCCCTCCGCTCCGGCCCCGACATGCCGGGCGGGACGGGCTCCAAGCCTTCGCGCCCCAAGTCGCGTGAGGAAATCTTCTACGGCAACTCTGAGCAAGGGGCGCGCTAATGGCCACCATCGGCAACACCTTCGTCGACCTGATCGACATCTACAAGGGCGAGGACGGCAAGGGCGCCGAGACCTCGCTCATGATCGAAATGCTGCGCGCGCACACGCCCATCCTTGAGGATGCGGTGGCGGTCGAGTGCAACATGGGCACCAAGCACCGGCACAAGATCCGCACCGGCCTGCCGACCTCCAGCTGGGGCCGCCTGTACAAGGGCATTCCCCAGTCCAAGTCGCAGTACCAGCAGGTCGACGACACGACCGGCTTCATCGAGGGCCGCTCGTCCATCGACAGCCGCGAACTGAAGCTGAATCCGGGCCGCGAGGACGCCATCCGCATGCGCGAGGCAGACGGCCAGATGCAAGGCATGTCGAACTCGATGGGCTCGTACATTTTCTACGAGGACACCGCGACGAACCCGGACGGCTTCAAGGGCCTGGCCTCGCGCTACAACACCATCGGCACGACCGGCGCCTCGCATCAGGTGATCGACGCGGCCGGCGCCGGCTCCGACAACACCTCGATCTGGTTCGTGACCTGGGGCGAGGCCTACACTCACCTGATCTATCCGTCGGGCATGCAGGCCGGTCTGGTCCGTGAGGACAAGGGCGAGCAGCGCGTCAACGACGACAACGGCGATCCCTACTACGTCAAGGAAGAGCTGTTCTCGTGGCACAACGGGGTGGCCGTGGCCAACTGGCAGCGCAACGCCCGCATCGCCAACATCGATGTGTCGGAGATGCTGGCCGGGAACGTCGATCTCTACAGCTACATGCGGAAGGCCTACTACCGCGGTCGCTTCGACAGCTTCCGCCGCTCCGGCGGCGCCGACACCGGCATCCCCCCGGTTCGCGCGGCGATCTACTGCAACGCGGATGTGCTGGAGGCGCTTGACGCCCTCGGCACCAACGCGGGCGCCAGCGACAACTTCGTCCGCCTCCGCCCCATGGAGATCGACGGGCAGGAAGTGCTGACCTATCGCGGCATTCCGCTTCGCCTGACCGACTCGCTGCTCAACACCGAAGCTGAGGTGGTCTAAACCGCCGCGTCCTGAAGGAACAGAACCATGATCCGCTCCCAAGAACTGATCCTGTCGGACGACCAGGCGATCACCGCGTCGGCTGCGTCGACCAACGTGATCGACCTGGGCCTGCCGGGCACCGTTCCCGGCCAGTCCGGCGCGATGCCGGTGGACTTCGGCAAGGGCCGCAAGATTCCGCTGCACATCCAGGTCACCGCCGACTTCGCCACCCTGACCAGCCTGACGGTCGCGGTGCAGGTCGACACGGTGGAGAACTTCGCCTCGCCGGACACGGTCGTTCAGACCGGCGCCATCCCGGTGGCCAGCCTGAAGGCGGGCTACGTCTTCGCCATCGACTCGGTGCCGCTGAAGTCCAACCAGCGCTACATTCGCATCTACTACACCGTCGCGGGCACCAACGCCTCCGCGGGCACGGTCGATGCCGCGATCACCATGGGCAACCAGCAGGCGCCGCTGTAATGCCGGAAGTCGTCGCGCACAGCATGGGCTACTACGGCGGCCTGCTTCGCCAGCCGGGCGACCGGTTCCAGGCCGAAGGCACGGCGTCGTGGTTCAGCCCCTTCAACGGCGCCGACCCCGCCGCGTTCGACCACGACGGCGACGGCAAGCCCGTCGGTTCCAAGCCGGAGCCGGTCGCTGACCCGGCGTCAGAGGATGCCATCGCCGGCCGCGCCCGGCCGGTGGCCGACGACCACAGCCACGCCGAACCGGCCCCGGCCCCGAAGGCCAAGGCCACGGACCATGAACGCGCCGAGGTCATCGCCGCCCTGAAGGCCAAGGAGATCAAGTTCTTCATGGGCGCCCCGACGGACAAGCTGAAGGCCCTGCTGGCCGAACATTCCTGAGCCGACTGCCACCCCCTCCCGGCAGTCACAGACTGGCCCGCTGGTTCCGACCGGCGGGCCTTTTCTGTGGTGCGTTCTGACGCGGCCCCGTGCGCGCGACCCTCGCCGCCATGGGCACCTCCAAGATCGAGATCATCAAGCGCGCCGCCAGCATGACCGGTTTCGGTTCGCTGGTGAGCCTCGACGACAATGCCGAGGTGGCCCGCATCGCCGAGGAGCACTACGAGGCCATCGTCAACGATATGCTGTGCGAGCATACCTGGCCGTGGGCGCGCCGGTCGCAGGCGTTGACCGCGCTGGAGGCTGAACCGGAACGGCCGTGGCGCAAGATGTGGCTGCGTCCGCCGGGCCTGTTGGCCCTGACCTATGTGCAGACCGAGTGCGGCATTCGTGTTTCGAGCGAGGAACGCGACACGGTCGCCGCAGCCGCCATCGTCACCATCGACTGCTCCGATGTCCTCTATGCGCTGGGCACCTATCGCGTGGCCGAGAGCCGGTTCAGCGCCGACTTCGAGGCCGCCTTGCAGCGCCGCATGGAGGCGGTGTTCCGCAAGGCCATCAGCGAACAGACGACCGAGGGCAATCGCGACGAACAGGTCGCCGAGCGGAAGCAGCAGCGGGCCCGGGTGCGGTCGCAGCGGTCCGGCACCGCCACGGACGCGCGGTCATGGGATCTGGGAGAAGCCCGGCGCCGGCCGTCGTGGAACGTGCGCAGGTAGGCCGTGCCCCAGTTCGAACAGAAAAGCTTTGAGAGCGGCGAGGTCGGCTCTGACCATCTGTGGCGGTCGGACCTGAAGGTGCGTGCGACGAGCGCGCGGAGCCTGAAGAACTGCCGCCTCCGGGTGTCGGGGATCGCCGAGGGGCGGAACGGCACGACCCGGCTGGCCAACATCCACGGCGACGGCTGGGTGCAGGACATGGTGATCGACGGCGTCGTCTATTTCGCCGTCCTGACCGCCGCCCGCCTGCGCATTTTCGACAAGGCCACCCGGACGCAGGTTCAGGAGATCACCGGGTGCGAGTGGACGGCGGATGAGTTGCCGGAACTGGTGATCGCCCCGTTCGGCGCCGAGGCCTATGTGTTCCATCAGGACATGCAGACGCAGGTGATCCGCCGGGCCAGCGATGGAACCTGGAGCGTGTCCGACCTGACGTTCGCGCCCGGTCTGGGCAACAGCATCCGCCAGCCCTACTACCGGTTCGCTGATGATGGCGTCACCCTGACGCCGTCGGGCCTGACCGGCTCCATCACCCTGACCGCCAGCGCCGCCTATTTCGTGGCCGGGCATGTGGGCAAGCGGGTCCGCCTGAACGGGCGCGAGGTGGAGATCACGGCCTACACGAACGCCACGACCGTGACCGGAACGGTGCGGCAGCGGCTGTTCCCGACCGTCAGCATCCCGGTGTCGTCGTCCGACGGGTTCCTTGTCGGCGAGATCATCAGCGGCAAGGACAGCAATGCCCAGGCCGAGGTGACGGCCACCGGCGCCGGGACCATCACGGCCATCCTGCTGGACTTCACGAACTTCCTCTGGGACGCGACCTTGTCGAAAGGCGAGACCGTCATCGGCCCGAGCGGGTCCACCACCACGACCGGCGCCCAGACCAACACCACCAACGCGGCCACGCTGGACTGGGACGAACAGGCCATCAGCGATGTGCGCGGCTTCCCCGGCACTGGCACGATCCACAAGGGCCGTCTGTGGCTGGGGCGGTTCGCGGCCATTCCGTTCGGCGTCATGGCGTCGGCTCTGGGGGCCTTGGACGACTTCCAGACCGGGGTGGGCGACGAGGATGGCATCTTCGTCGAACTGCAGGACGAGGCGGCCGGGGCGATCCAGCACATCGTGAGCGCGGAGCAGCTGCTGTTCATGACGGCGCGCCGGCTGTTCTACTACCCGGAGTCGGAGCAGAACCCGATCCGGCCGACCAGCTTTCAGGTCATTCAGGTCGGGCCCGACGGGTCCAGCCTGTGCAAGCCGGTGGCGATTTCCGAGGGCGTCATGTTCGCCAAGGCGGGCGGGGCGTCGATCCTGGGCGCCTTTCCCACCGGTGATGTGCGCCGGTCATGGCGGTCGGTGGATGTCTCGATCCTGTCGGCGCATCTGATCGACCAGCCCCGGTCCATGGCCTATCTGAACGGCCAGGCCGACGGGCCGGAGCGCTATGTGGTCGCCGTCAACGCCGACGGCACGCTGGCCGTGACCTATTACAGTGACAGCGCCGAGATTTTCGGCTGGACGCCGTGGGAGACCGAGGGTGTCGTGCGGTCGGTGGCCGCCGCCGACGGCGAGTGCTGGGCTCTGGTGGAGCGCGAGGGCGTCTATACGCTGGAGGTGTTCGAGCCGTCGCGCCTGATGGATTGCGCCGAGGATGTCGAGGCCGCTGATCTGCAGGGCCTCGCGACGGACCAGACCATCCTGACCCCGAGCGGCGTCAGCCCGGCGGAGGTGGTCTATCGCAAGACGAACTACGCCAACCGGACCGTGAGCCTGACCGTGGATGACGCCTATCTGGGCATCGTCGAGGTGGATGCGAACGGGGACTTCGGCTGCATCGACACCGAGGGCGCCATCGAGATCGGCTACAACTTCGAGGCGGAGTGCGTTCCTTGGGCGCCCATGCCTGCCGAGGATGAACGGAACCGGCGCCGGAAGGTGCGGATCACTCGCGCCCTTGTGCGCTGGGCCGGGCGCTACATGGCCGTGAACGGGAACCTGCTGCCGCCGTATCGGGCGGACGACGACATCACCGCCGCGCCCCCGCTGCGCGACGAGCTTTCGCCTGTTCCGGTGTTCGGCTGGTTCGACGAGCCGGTGGTGCCGTTCACCAAGCCCTATCCGGCGCCGTGGCGGCTGTACGGCTACAGCCTGGAGGTCACGCGCTGATGGACCCGTTCACGATCGCACTCGGTATCGGCGCGCTGTTCAAGGGCGGCGCCACGCTGGCCCAAGGCTACATGAACGCCAAGGCCAACGCGGCGTCGGCTGTGGGCGCCGAGATCGAACAGAAGATGGCGAAGCTGCGCGGGACGCAGATCGCGGAACGGTCGCGCGAGGAACTGGCGGTGGCGCTGGGCAACATCGACGCGATCCAGTCGGCGCGCGGGGTCAACGTCAACTCGGCGACCAACGAAGCCATCCGGAAACGCACCATGAAGGACGCCTATCGCGACGAGGCCGTGGCGCGGCTCGGCGAGATGAACCGTGCCGAGGCGGCCGGGGCCGCGGCGCGCGGCTATCGGACCGCCGCCAAGTGGGCCATGCCGATTGCGGCCATGCAGGCGGCCGGGTCGTTCGCGCAAGGCGGCAGCTATCTGAACGCCGCCGGGGGAGGCTGACATGGCCATCGGAACCGGACTGCCCCAGAGCCGAGGCGCGGCCATCACCACCCTGACCGACATGCGGTCCTTCGGCGCCGGGGAGCGGGCGACGGCGGATGCGCTGGGGCAGGTGGCCGGGGCCATCGACGAGATCAATCAGGTGCTGGAGCCGTCAGCGCGTCTGGAGGCGCAGCGCCGTGCCCAGACCGAGATGGCCGAGGGTCGCTACAACCAGCGCGCCGTCCTGACCCAGTCGGACGCCGACTACAACGCGATCATGCGGGAGGGCACGCTGGCCCGAATGGCGACCCAGGCCGACGGCGACATGGACGCGCTGGAGGTCGAGCACCGCTATGACCCGGAAGCCTACAGCCGGGCGGCGGCGGAGTATCGCGCCGGGCTGGTGGGCAATGCGCCGGCCGATCTGGCGCCGGTGCTGGCGCAGAGTTTCGACCGTGAGAGCACGCAACGGCTGGGCCGGGTGCGGAACCGCCGCGCCGAACAGGACGTCCGGGAGGCCGGGAGCCAACTGGAGTCACGAGCGGCGCGCCTGTCGCAGGACATCATCGGCGAACTGGGCGAGCAGGGTCTGGCCGGACTGTCGCCGGAGGGTCCGAACGCCGGGCGCCTGTCGGAACTGCGCGATGTCTTCAGCGCCATGGTGGCGAATCCGGCGCTGGCCATTTCCCCGGAGGAAGCGCTGTTGCGCTACGACGCCGAGGTGGGCCGCATCAAGGCGGCGGCCGTGGCGGGGCAGGCGGTCGGCATCCTGCGCGAGGGCGGCTACGAGGCCGCGCTGGAGTTCATCCAGACCATCCCGACGGATGAAAGCCTGCCGCTGAACGAGATGGAGCGGCAGGGCGCGTTCGAGGCGGCCCGGCTGCGCGTCGGTCAGGAACAGGGCATCACCCAGGAACGGGAAAACGCCGAACGCCAGACCCGCGCCCGCGCCGAACAGGACATGGCCCGGCGGATCGAGGATGCGGTCGGACAGGTCGCGTTCACCGGCGTCGAGGCGGACATCAGCCTTGAGGAAGTGCGCGAGATCGGCGGCGACGATCTGGCGCTGACCTATGTGCGCCAGCTGGCCGATGCGCGCGAGTTCCACAATCAGGTCGGCAATCTGGCCGAACTGCCGCCCGAGGAAGCCGCGCGCCGGATCGCGCAGTGGCAGACCCGGCAATCCAGCGGCGGCCAGCTTCCGGCGGCGGTCGGCAGTCCCGAGGATTTCGAGAGCCTGGTGGCGGCGGTCACACAGGTCGAGACCGGCGGCAATCCGTTTCAGGTCAGCCGCGACCCCGACGGCGCCGGTCCGGCGGGCGGTGGGGCCGTCGGCGCCATGCAGCTGCTGCCCGCGACGGCCGAGCGCATGGCCGAACGTCTGGGCCTGCCGTTCGACCGGAACCGCCTGCTGAACGATGTGGCCTATAACCAGCGTCTGGGCCGGGAATACCTGCGGACCCTGATGGACCGGTATGGCGGCGACGCCCGGCTGGCTGTGACGGCCTATCATGCGGGCGAGGGCAATGTGGACGGCTGGCTGGAGTCAGTCGGGGATCCCCGGTCCGGCGAGATCGGCTGGGATGCCTGGCTGAACGGCGTCGAGGGGCGCGGCAATCCCCGGTCGGCGGAATATCCGCGCCGGGTGGCGGCGGCCATGGGCGGCGGGCGTTCGGCGGCGGCGTGGAATGCGCTGGAGCAGGCGCAGTCCATTCGCCGCACCGACCCGGCCAGCGCGGTTGCACAGCAGATCGACGTGTCCAGCGCCCGCGAGGCGTTCATGGCGGACCCGTCGCGGGGCTACGACTTCGTGCAAGCCAACCTGTCCGCACAGGAGCGGGCGGGCATCGCCAGCCGTGAGCGCCGGCCGATCCCCAACGAGGTCGCCATGCCGTATGTCCGCGTGATGCAGCGGGCGCAGGCCGAGGGCAACACGGTCCTGTTCAACGAGATGCGAGACACCATCCTGCAGCAGTATCGCCAGCCCGGCCGGACGAGCGGCCACGGCGAGGCGGTGCTGGCCCAGGTTCTGACCATGGCGGGCTCGACGCAGTTCGCGGCGGAGGTGTCGGCGGAACTGGCGGGCGTCAGTGCACGCGGTGGTCAGCCGACACAGGCGCAGGCCCGGCAGGTTCCGGCCGCCGCGCGTCAGCAGGCCATGACCAACGGGGCGCAGGGCCGTGCCGCGCCGCCCGTGCAGGTCTCGTCAGAATCGGAGTTCGCCAACCTGCCCAGCGGGACGCGGTTCATCGCTCCTGATGGCTCGATCCGGGTGAAGCCGTGACCGACTGGTGGGAGAGCGCGCCGCGCGCGGATCAGGAGGACTGGTGGTCGGCGGCGCCGGTGGTCAGCCCGGCGCCTCGCCGCGCCCCTGAACGCGAAGGCGTGCTGGAGGGCTGGCGCCGCATCTATCTGGGCGCCGTGGCCGACACAGCCGAAGCTGTCACCGGACTGGTGAACGCCCCCATTGATGCGGGGCTGCGGGCTCTGGGCGTCGACTTCCAGTTTCAGACCCAGCAGTTCGGCGAGATGGTGGAGCAGCCGTCGCGGGCGTCCGGCCGGTTCGCCCGGGGAGCCCTGCCGTATGTGGGCGGGACCGTGGGCGCCGCGCGTGGTCTGGCGGCCAATGTCGCCGGGGCCGCTGCCCGTCCGCTGGCGACCGGGGCCACGGCTGGCGCGGGCACGGACATTACCCTGTCTAATGTGCAGGACGCCAACCTGTCGAACCTGATCGACGACTACACCGGCGTGCGCCTGCCGACCGCCCGCGTCGAGGGCGAGAACGAGGGCATCGCAGCGGCCAAGGATGCGGTGGAGGGCCTGGCTCTCGGCGGCATTCTGGACCTTGGCATCAGGGGCGCCGGACGGACGACCGACTTCGTGCGCCGCGCTTTCACCGACCCGCCGCGCCTCAATGCGGCCGGGGAAGCGGCAGAGGGCGCCGTGGACGCCGCGACAGCGGTTCGGACGGGCGACGACGCGATCACGCCCGGAACCGCCCCTGACGGCGCTCCTGCGCCCATTCCCGACACCTTCGACATCGTCCAGCCGGTGCAGCGGGGCGGGTTTCTTGCCGATGCGCGGGCCAAGGTGACGGAACAGGGGGTCTTCGGGGCCGTGGCCGACTACACCGCCCGGCTCTACACCGCGACCGTGAGCGCCCAGCACCCGCTGGCCCGGACGGTTGAGCGCCTGCGCACCGAGATCGAGGGCGTCACCGGCCAGCCGCTCGACCTGGCGCCGGGGTCGGACCCGCGCAAGCTGGCGCGCGGCGGCTATGACGTGTTCAACATCGGCCACATGGACATCACGCAGGGCGTCCATGGCTATCGTCGGCTCACCGCCGAAAGCCCGGCCCTGGCTGACGTGGTGACGGCTGTGACGGCGCGTTCGGTGCGAGCCGGGGAGGCGGCGGAGGCGGGCCTGTCCCGGTTCAACCAGTACATCGCGGCGAAGCGTTCGACGCAGGAGTGGGACCGCTTCATCCGGGGTGAACTGGACCGCGAGCCGATTAGCGTGTCGAAGGAACAGACCGACGCCTTCCTCGCCCGCATGGACGCTGAACATCCCGAGTTCGCCGAACTGGCCGAGGCCACCAACAGCTATGCGCAGGCCTTGTGGCGCAAGCAGTTCGAGGCCGGCCTGATCGCGCGCGCCGACTATGAGGCGGCGCTGGCCGCCCGGGACTTCTACGTCCCGCTGAACCGCGTCATGGACGACGGGCCGGGGCGCGGCGGTGGCGGAGGCTCGAACAGGGGGTCGGCGGCCAAGAAGTTCCGGGGCTCGCAGCGGGACATCGAGGGGCCGATGGAGACCCTGATCCGCCGCACCTACGAGGTGAACCGCCGGGTCCGCCAGAACGACCTGAACCGCTCTGTCGTCGACATGGCCAAGCGCCTCGACGATCTGGTGAAGGCGGCCGACCCCGACGCCGCCAATCCGATCATGCGCCCCGTGAAGGCGTCGATGCGCGCCACCCGCGCCAGCAATGAAGAACTGGCCAAGATCAGCGGGCGCCCGGCGGACAAGATCGACGACCTGTTCGGCGAGGACGGCGTCACCCTGTACCGCCCCGGCGAGATCAACGACGGCGGCCGGCCGATCCTCTACACCTGGCGCGACGGCAAGCGCGAAGCCTGGGAACTGATTGACGCGGACTGGGGGCGCGAGACGTTCGAAGCCCTGACTGGCATGTCGCGCGAGATGGGCGACATCGTCGGCAACATGCTGGCGGTGCCGGCGCAGGTTCTGCGGGCGGGCATCACGACCAACCCGGAATTCCTGTTCACCAACTATGTCCGCGACCAGATGGCGGCATGGGTGCTGACGGACGTAGGGTATATCCCGGCCTTCGACGGCGTGCGCGGCATGGTCGACGAGGTGACGGGCGCCGATGCCGTCCGGCTCTACAATCTGGGCGGCGGGCTTTCCGGCGGATCCATGACGGCGGGCGTGCGCGAGGTCGCGCAGCAGGCCGACATCATGAAGCTGACCCGCAAGGGCTATGTGGCGCAGACGTTCACCGATCTGCCCGGCTTCCTGCGCACCGCCGAACTGTCGGAGACCGGCACGCGGGTCGGCCTGTTCAAGCGGGCGTTCGAGCGGGCCAAGCGCGACGGGATGGAGGAATACGACGCCCTGATCGAAGCCGCTTTCACCGCGCGCGATTTCATCGACTTCGGCCGGAACGGGTCTCGTCTCGCCTTCGCCCGCAAGGTGGTGACGTTCCTGAACGCGACCATTCAGGGCATGGACAAGACCGTGCGGGTGCTGTCGGCCGACGGCGCGGCCGGGCGGGTGGGCCTGCGCGAGTCCCTGCGCCCCATGTTCGGACTGCAGCCCGGTCAGGCCATGCGCCGGGAAGACGCCGCGGCCCTGAAACTGGCGGGCAAGGCGTGGGCCAAGGTGTCCATGATGGCGGCGTTCGGCCTGGCCCTGACGGCGGCCTACCGCGACGACGAATGGTATCAGGGGCTGAGCGAGTACACGCGCACCAACAACTGGGCCATCGGCTTGGGCGGCAACCGGTTCGCCCTGATCCCGAAGCCGTTCGAACTGGCGCTGCCGTCGATCGTGGCGGAGCGGGCGTTCGAGGCCATCCACTTCGATGACCCGACGGCCTGGGAAAAGCTGGTGCGCGGGGTCGCCGAGACCTTGGCCCTGCCTGCCGACACGCCGTTCCTGAAAGTGCCGACCGAACTGGCCACCAACACCAACCTGCGCACCGGCACGCCCATCGTGCCGCAGGATCGTCTCGATGACCTGCCCATGGACCAGTACACGAACTGGTCCAGCGAGTTCGCCATGACGCTGGGGGAGGCGATCAACGTCAGCCCGGCCAAGGTCGACCACATCGTGCAGGGCTTCGCCGGGTCATGGGGCCGCTGGTTTCTGAACGCCTCGAACCTGACCGACCCCGACCGTCCCGAGGGCCAGCTTCCCGACATGCCCCTGTCGCGCCGGTTCTTCACGGAGTCGCAGCGCGGCAATCAGGACAAGACGGCCTTTTTCGAACGCGCCGGCGGTCGCCAGTCCGATCTGGGCCGCACCATCAACAGCGTCCGGGAGCGCATCGAGGCCGGGCGCCCGAGCGAGGCCGCGAACCTGCTGGACGATCTGGACGACAGCGGCCGGGTCTATGTGCAGTCGCAGCTGGTGGGTCTGGACGAGGGGCAGGCTGCGGCGCAGCGGCGTCTGCATCCTCTGGCGCGGGCCCGCACGGTCAACACCGAGATCGGCCGCGTCATCGGCGAGTTCTACCGCAGCAGGCCCCGTGACGACGGCGAGCCGTTGCCGGAACTGACCCCGCGCGACAAGGCCATGTTGCAGGATGCGCTGGAGCGGCTGGCGGTGGCCGAGATGCGCAACGCCATGATCCTGACCCGCCAGCCCGGATATGAGAGCCGGCAGATGCTGGACCGCGCCAGTCTCTGGGAGGATGTGCGCGAGATCAGCCCGGACGTGGCGAACGAACTGGAACGCCGCCTGACCGTGGGCCGCGACCGCGCCTATTCCTACGAGGCCACCTACGACCTGTGGCCGGAGGTGGAGGCCCGCATCATGCAGGACGGCGAACGGGCCGATCTGCTGGACCTGGCATCGGATGCGATGGGGCGTTCCGGGTTCTAGCGGGTGCGTTCTGACCGGGGCGGTTAGGCCCGACCCTCCCCGCCATGGCCCATCACGTCCAGATCCCCCCCATGGACGAGCCGATCGACTACACGGTCGGCTCGACACCCCAGAGCGTGTTCGCGATCCCGTTCCCGTTCTGGGCGCCGGGCGACATCATCGTCAGGATCGACGGGGAGACGCTGGCGACGGCGGACTACTCGGTTGAGGGGTCTGATCTCCAGAACGGCGAGGAAATCGAGGGCGCCTACGGCTCCGGCACGCTGACCCTGGATGAGGCGGTTTCGAACGTCACCGTCACCGTGGACCGGCTGATTGAGCCGGAGCGCGAGACCGACTTCAGCAAGACCGGCCCGTTCAGCATCCCCAACCTGAACAGCGATCTGGACAAGGCCACCGCCCGCGATCAGGACATCCTGCGCCGGGCGAACCTGGCCAACACCACGGCCGCCGCTGCACTCGCCACCGCCGAGGAACTGACGGCCGCCGCCTTCGTCACCGCGCTGGACATCAGCACGCGGGCGCGGGTGGCGCTGGTCACGATCCCGTCGTGGGTGAAGGCACTGAATGTCGCGGGCTATGCGGATGCTGGTGATGGCGGGGGCGGACTGTATGTCTGGTCCGCCACGGAGCCAGCCCACGCGGGCAAGGTGCAGTCGGCTGACGGGGCGTGGTGGGAGCTTGCGAGCCAGTACGCCGCGCTGGAGATGTTCGGCGGCAAGGCCGACGACAGCACCGACAACTATCAGCCGTGGCGCGATGCGATCTACTGGGCCTACCTGAAAGGCAAGCCCGTCATTCCGAACCGTCTCGGCGGCTACCTGTTTGCGGAGCGCGTGCGCGAAAGCGCGGCGCCCATCGAATACCCGGTTCTGATCCAGGGCGCGAGCCGTCAGGTCCAACTGAAGATCGAGTGCTCCAACGTCTCCGAGGGCATGCACGTTCTGGCGTCCGACGTGACGATCCAGGGCCTGCGCATCACTGCCAAGGCCAGCAGCTCCATCGTCAACGGCTCCGGCAACAACGGCACCTGCCTGTCAGTCCAGCGCTGGTTCGTGCCGCCCGATCAGGACGAGCCGATGCTGATCAAGAACGTCATCATCCGCGACAACACGTTCGACCGCGAAGGCAACTTCAACGGCCACGCCATTTCGGTGCTGTCCCGCGCCAAGCACGGGATCATCGAGAACAACGACTTCGTGGGCAACGGCCCGGCGGCGGCGTCCGGCTATCACGGTGACGCGGTGCTGTTCCACTGGGGCGCGTGGTCCCACGGCGTCTCGACTCACGCCATCGACTATGACGCGCAGACCGCCGCCTTCACCCCCGGCGCCATCGTCACCGGGGCCACGTCCGGGGCCTCCGCCTACATTGTGGTGGACGAGGACGCGGGCACGACTGGCACCCTGCGCCTGAAGCTGGTGCTGGGCACCTTCACCGACAACGAGGTGATCACCGACAGCGCGGGCGGGGCTGCTGTCGTCAACGGCTCCATGGCCTCCAGCACGGTGCAGTCGCGGTTCGAGCCGGGGCACTACAGCCACCACCCCAGCACATGGACGCTGCGCAACAACCGCTGTGAGAACGTCGGCCGCTTCATCGCCTGTTCGGCCTCCTACAGCATCGACGTGATCGGCGTGGAGTACACGGGCCCGGTGCAGGGCGGCCAGCTGGTGGACCTGCCGGTTGGCGACGAGGCGGACACCTTTGCGCACCCCGAAGACCGCGGCCGGGTCTATGACGGCTTCAGCTTCAAGCGCATCCGCTCCAAGGGCCTGACCGGGACCGGCATCAACGCCGTGACGGCCATCGACGATTCCGGCTACAGCACGTCCAAGCAGTCCGATGCGGACCTCGCGGGCTATGCTGACAGCGAATACGACGGCACGGCTTATGGGGGCCAGGCTTACTCCCGCTGGCGCCAGCCCGAGTGGAAGAATGTCGTGTTCGAGGGCTTCACCTTCGACTACGGCCCTGCTGATCCGCCGTCCGCCACGGTGGTCGAGCGCGTCATTTATCTGCGCAACATGCGGGGCAACTTCACCTTCCGCGACTTCTGGATGGAGGCGCGCGAAAATGCCGACCGTAGCGGCACGCCGGACCCGGTTATCGGCGGCATCGAGTTGGCCAACTGCCTGGGCCGCTACACGTTCGAGAATATCAAGTCCGCCGGCCACCTGATCGTCAATGGCGTTGATCGGGCGTCCTTCACCGACTGCGAGTTCAAGCATCGTGAGATCGTGTCCGGCACGCGGGCCATCGAGTTGATGGGCGCTGAGCCGACCATCACGACGGACGGCTCCACCTACGCCATCGGGGCCACGGAAATCGGCCTGAACGCAGCGGTGTCGGGCGTGAACATCCTGATTGGCGACCCCCTGCTGTATTCCGGCGGCGTGGTCTATGCCGAAGAGTTTGTGCTGAGCGGCGGCGGTCAGACCACCGTGAAGGTCACGCCCCTGCCCACGGCGGCCACGGCCGGAACCGTGTTCACCATCGACCATCGCAATCGCAGCACCATCTTCCGGGGCGTCATCGCCCGGCAGGGGTCGCGCGGCTATGACATTTCCGACAGCGTTGGCGTCATGATCGACGGCGGCGAGGTCATCGACTCTGGCCAGTACGGAACCTTCATCGACACCGGCGCGCAGGTGGTCCAGACCGGCACCATCTTCAGCAACGGCGGCCAGCGCCGGGCCACCATCCCTGCGGACTCCGCCTTGGCTACACGCGACGTGATCATGGCCGGCGGGCACTACACCGGCCGGAACCTGCGGTTCGAGAACAGCAAGTTCATCGCGGTCAACTTCGTGGTTTCCTCCACCGCGACGTTTGCCTCGCTCTCAGAAAGCGTGTTCGTCGGAACGCCGATCACCGCCAAGACGCAGATCGCGGCGCTTTCCAGCGGAGATCCCGTGTTTTTCTCTCGCAACACCGATGCGACGGGCGGCGCGGTGTTCCTTTCTGGAACCTGGACCCCGCAACTGGAGCTCGGCGGCGGGACCACGGGCATGTCGCTGGCCATCAACCGGGCGACGTTCACGGTTTACGAGGACCGGGTGGCCGTCGATTACGACTTCACCCTGTCGGCCAAGGGGTCGTCCACCGGCGCGGCTACCGTCTCCGGTCTGCCCTATCCGACCGCCGCCGGGTCGGTCACGTCCGCCGGTTCGGTGGGCCTGATCAGTGCGAGCGGACTTGCCGGGGGGGCTTGCTTCACCCGCATCGTGTCGGGTGAGATCGGCATCTACCAGCAGACGGCCACGACGCTGGCCGCCGTGCAGCACTCGGAAATCACTGACACCACGCGCATCATCGGCTCGTGTGTCTATCAGCGCGTGGCGTAAGCGCCGGCCACCTGATCGAGCCTGGCCCTGAATGCAGCCCTGTGCGGGTCCAACTCAACGGCGTTCCGAAACCGTTTCAGGGCTGACGCCGTACTGCCCTTGGACAGGTAGATTTGCCCCAAGGCGTAGTTGGCCCGGCCGCCTACGATGACGTTCCTGTCCATCTGCTTGTAGAGCGCGACGGCCTCGACCGCGCGGCCCTGCTTCTCGATGGCGGTGGCCAGATGAAGGCGGGCGGGCCACAGGCCCCGGTGCAGATTCACCGCCTCCTGCAACGCCGCCTCGGCCTTGGCGTAGTGCTTCAGGTGCAGCAGGCCCTTGCCCAGCAGATAGTTGGCGTATTCGGAGCGGGGGTAGAACCGGACGGCGGCGTTGGCGGCGCGCACTGCGTCCTCGAACCGCTTCTCCCGATCCGCGCAGTAGGCGTCATAGAGGTGCACGGCGAAGTCGCCCTCCAGTCCCCAGCCGCCCTCGGGCATCTTGGGCAGGTGCTCGTCTTGCAGGAAGGCGTCGATCAGCGGGTCCAGCCGGTCGCGGGCTTTCAGATAGCTCGGCGGGCCGTGCGTGACCCGGCGCATGCTTTCCGCGAAGACGTTGGGCAGGTCAGCGACATACTGGGCCGACACGAGATCGACCGGTTCGCACTCGCCAGCGTAGAGGTAAATCGGCGCACGGGCCTTCGCCATGATCGGCCGCAGGTTTGAGGCGGGCGGTTTGAAGCCGGGCACCATCAGCCGCCGGACATTCGACCACGGCCAGTCCATCCGCGTCTCGGCGGCGAAGGCCAGCACCCGAGCGCCCAACGGGACGCCGTGCAGGATGGCCCCGGTTCCGCCCATGGACGTGCCGACGGTGTAAAGCCGCTTGGCCCCCAGCACCTTGGCGTAGGCCCGAAAGGTGTTCGTGACCTCAACGCGGGTGGAGCCCAGCCCGTCAATGCCGCCCTGATACCATTCGTTCGGGCCGTTGTTGACCAGGATGACGGAGGCGTCGATCCGGTTGCCGATCTTCCACCACCTGAACTCATGGTCGGGCGTGCTGGAGCCTGAAAAGAAGATCGCCAGCTGATGGGACTGGCGCGGAAAGACCCGAAAGCGGGCGTGCTCAAGCGGCATCGGTTGCATGGCTGCTTTCATATCCCGACCCGCCCCGCCCGCCTAGACCGAACCGTGGGGCCACATCCCCACGGGTGCGTTCCTGCGTCGTCGGCCCCGCGCGACCCTGCGCGCCATGGCCAGCCGCACACCTCCCCCGGATCACATCCCCCTGCCTGACTGGGCGGGCCGTCGTCATGCTGTCTGGCAGATTTTCGACCGTGCCTGGCGCCCGGCCGCGCACTGGAACGTCGTCATCGGCGTCGGCTACGTCTGCTGGTTCGGCCATGCGATCGGCCGCCCGATGGATGAGCCCTATGCGTGGACCGTTCTCGGGTTCGCCGGGCTGGTGATCTGGAACAAGACCTTCGAGAAGCTGCGGGGGGTGGCATGAGCCGGGCTGACCTGTTCAACGCCGTTCGCCGGTTCGCCCCCGAAGGCAAGCTGGCCACCTCGCATGTCCCGCTGATTGACGCGGTGGCCGATGCGTTCGGCTTGCCGCGCATGGACGCCAGCACCGACGACCTGATTGAGTTGGACCTGACCGATCAGGACTTTGCCGACGCGGCGGCGCGGCTGCGGTGCTCACCCGCCCAGATCAGGGCCGTCTTCGAGGTCGAAGCTTCCGGCGCTGGCTGGTTCACTGACGTTCGCGGCGACATCCTGGCCCTCGACGGACCGGGCGGTTTCATCGACGGCGCCCATCTGCCCAAGATCCTGTTCGAAGCCCACATTTTCGACCGGGAGACGAAGGGCCGCTTCCGGGCCGCGCACCCGAACCTGTCGTCGCCGCGCTGGAACCGCGCCCTCTATGTCGGCGGGCAGGGGGAATACGAACGCCTGAACCGCGCCATGCAGCTGGACCGCACCGCCGCGCTCCGGTCCGCATCGTGGGGCGCTCCCCAGATCATGGGCTTCAATCACAAGCTGGCCGGGTTCGACACGGTGGACGCCTTCGTGGATGCCATGAAGTCCGGCGTCCGGGCGCACCTGATGGCCTTTGTCGCATTCGTGGAGAACAGTGGCCTTGCGCCGGCGCTTCGCCAGATCACGACCATGCACGCCAGCGCGATCCCATTCGCCCGAGGCTACAACGGCGCGGGCTACGCCAAGAACGAGTACCACATCAAGATCGCACGGGCCTTCGCGAAGTGGAGCCGGGCATGACCCTGTTCCGCACCTTCACCCGCGCGGGCTGGATCATCACCGCCATCGGCCTGATCGCCCTGCTGACCCTCGGCTACTGCGCCGTGACGAAGCCCGCCCGTGACGCCACCAAGCGCGCCGAAGCCAACTCCACCATCGCCGACGGACGCACCGGCGCCGCACAGGACGCATCGGTCGTCCGCGACGGCAATGACGACGCCCGTGACGCCACCCGAACCGAAGTCGAGGACGCCCAGGATGAAGTCCGCAATCAAACTGATCCCGCTGCTCGCGATGCTGTCGCTCGCCGGCGCCTGTGCAGGCTCAATCCAGGTGCTTGCCCCGACTGACGGGTGCTCGACGCTGCTGGCGGATAGGTGGCGCGATCCCGTGCCGTCGGCGGTGATCGAGGACAACGGCGACCCGGCGCTGGACTGGCAGCTGTTCGGCATCGCCCAGACCGGCCAGCTGAACATCGCCAACCGCGACAAGGCCGACGCCATCGAGACGGTGGAGCGGTGCGAGGCCCGAGACAGGGCCGCCCGAGAACAACTGACCCGCCCGTGGTGGCGTCTCTGGTAAGGACCAGCACTGTGAGCGAGAAGAAGACCGTGGCAGGCGCCTATGACCGCATCGCCGAGCATGAACTGGAGTGCGCCAAGCGATACGGCGAGCTCGACAAGACCGTGACCGAGACCAAGGGCGCCGTGAAGGCCGTTCAGGACAAGACCGACTCCATCGACCGGGGCATCCGCACGCTCATGAAGGGGTTCGCGGGGCTGGTGGTCACGGTCATCCTCGGCATGGCGGGCATCATCTGGGCCAGCGTGCAGAGCGACATCGCCGACGCCCGTGAAGGGGCCTATGAGCGGCGCGCGGAACAGGGCTGAAACCGTCCAACATCCCTGTTCGCGTCCATGCTTTTCAATGCGTTAGGATGCGCGAACGGACGCGGAACAGTTGGACGTTTCCCAATGATTTCAGCCGGTCGACCCAGACTGTTAATCGGCTGGTCGTAGGTTCGAATCCTACCCGCGGAGCCATCGCCCCTCGCCGGGACCTCACGACAGTTCACGACCTGTTCACGCGTTTGCGTTTCGCGCGCCACTTTTTCGCGCCGGAGGCGAAACCATATTGGCAGGCGAGGCGGCATGCGGCCGCTGGTGTCATGAACGAGCTTTCCGATGGGCGGACGTGTTCTGCTTTTCATCCACCGCCACTTCTTCGCCACCCTCGCGACCGTGGCGGCGGCGACGCTCGTGCTGGCGGTCTTTCGCTAGCCTCGGCCCCGGTCGGCGTCGGTGCTAGACGGCGTCGGCCGGGCCCCCTTGCCAAGCTGGAAGTGGGCACAAAAAAAGCCCGGCGGTGAAGCCGGGCGAAATCAGTTCGGTGATGGTGGGTGTCTCCGAAAGAGTGAAGACTCTTCCTCCTTCGGGTGATTTGGTTAATGCCGGGTAAACCATGACGCCCATCCCGATTCACGACCCCGACGATCCGCGCGTGGCGGACTATCGCCAGATCCGCGAGCGCGACCTGACCGGGCGCCGGGGTCTGTTCGTGGCCGAGGGGGCGGTGGTGCTGAATGTGCTGGCATCGCCCCAGTCCCGCTGCCGCGCCGTGTCGGCCCTGATCGCCGAACAGCGCATCGAGACCCTCCGTCCGGTGCTGGAGCGGCTGGCCGCGCCGGTCTATGCGGCGGGACAGGGGGTGATGGACGCGGTGGCGGGCTTTCCCATCCACCGGGGCATCCTTGCGCTGGGCGAGAAGCCCGCCGAGCCCGACCTCGCCGATCTGCTGACCGCCGCGCCGGGCGACGGCCTGGTGGTGGCGGTCTGCGGCGTGGGCAACCACGACAACATGGGCGGCATCTTCCGCAACGCCGCGGCCTTCGGCGCGCACGCCGTGCTGCTGGACGCCCATTGCTGCGACCCGCTGTATCGCAAGGCCATTCGCGTCTCGGTGGGCGCGGCCCTGCGCACGCCCTTCGTGACCGGGCTCGATCCGCTGGCCATGCTGGACGGGCTGGAAGCGGCGGGCTTCTCCCTGCTGGCGCTGAGCCCCTCGGGCGAACAGTCGCTGTCGGAGGTGCGCCCTGGCGGGCGGGCGGCCCTGATCCTGGGCGCCGAGGGGCCGGGGCTGTCGCCCGCCGTCATGGCCCGCTGCCGCACCGTGGCCATCCCCATGGCGGGCGGCTTCGATTCCCTGAACGTGGCCGCCACCAGCGCCGTGGCCCTGCATCAGATGCGGTTCGGCTGAGCCGCCGAACGCTCGAACAATATTCTGAAGAAGTTTGGAGGCCTGAGCCGGAATCGAACCGGCGTACACGGATTTGCAGTCCGCTGCGTAACCACTCCGCCATCAGGCCGCCGGGGCCCGTCTGAGGGCCGTCGCTTGAGCGAGGGGCGTTCGCTATCAGATCGTCCGCGCCGCCGCAACGCGCCATTTCTGCGTTCACCACGCGGACCGGTGCGCGGCCTTGCCGGAGCGGGGCGGGCGGACCTATAAGGCGCGCAGATTTTCCGGCCACAGGCTTTTCAGGATTCGAGCTGTCATGGACTTCGCCGCCGCCCGCACGATGATGGTGGATTCCCAGGTCCGCGTGAATGATGTGACCGACCGCGCGCTTCAGGCCGCCATGCTGGCCGTGCCGCGCGAGCGGTTCTGCGCGCCGGATCGGGTTTTCTCGGCCTATGCCGAGGTGGAATGCGAGATCGCCGGCGGCCGCGTGCTGATGCTGCCGCGCGAAGCCGCCAAGCTGCTCAGCGCGGTCGAGGCGAGGCCGGGCGAGACGGCCCTGGCCATCGGCGCGCCCTACGCCGGGGCCGTCCTGGCCCGTCTGGGCGCCAAGGTGACGGCCCAGGAAGCGAATCAGGCGGTGCTGGACGTGGTCGCGCCCGCCCTGGCCGACGCCGGGGTCGAGACGGTGGTCGCGCCGTTCGATCAGCCGCACGGCGAGGGATACGACATCATCATCAGCGAAGGCGCCGTGGGCGTGCGGCCCCAGGCCTGGCTGGACGCCCTGGCCGTGGGCGGACGTCTGGCGGTGGTGGAGCGCACGGGCGCGGCGGGTCGGGGCGTGCTATACCTGCGCGGACGGGACGGATTTTCGCGCCGCGACCTGTTCGATGCGGCGCCGCCGATGCTGGTGGGAATGACGCCGGAACCGGCCTTCAGTTTCTGAATCGAACCGCGCGACGGAACGACGCCCGTTCCGCGTGAAAAAAACTTAACTGGCGCGAACGGCGGGCATTCCGCAAACCAGAGTGACGTGCGCGGCATTTCGCGCCGAGAGCTTTTGAGGACTGGTCATGGTGAGACGTACCCGCGCGCTGGCTTCCGCCGCCGCTCTGGCCCTGATGGCGGCTCTGGCCGGGCCGGTTTCGGCGGACTCGCTGCAGGACGCCATCGCCCTGGCGTATCAGACCAACCCGACCCTGCTGGCCCAGCGGGCGCAGCAGCGGGCGCTGGACGAGACCTATGTCCAGGCCCGCGCAGGACTGCGTCCGAACATCGACGCTTCGGTCGGGGCCTCGTACACCCGCAACTACGGTGACACCGCCAGCGGCGGCGCCATCGCCGACATCCCGGTGCCGATCGACACCGACGGCGACGGGATCCCGGACTCCACAGGCACGATCCCCGGCGCGGCCTTCTCCAGCGGCGGGGCCGCGCGCGAGAGCAATTCCGGCAGCGTCAGCGTGGGCCTGTCCCAGACCCTCTACGCCGGCGGCCGCATCGCCCACGGCATCAACGCCGCCGAAGCCAGCGTGATGGCCGGGCGCCAGAACCTGCGCGCGGTCGAACAGTCAGTGCTGCAAGGCGTGATCCAGGCCTATGTGGACGTGCAGCGGGACATGGAGATCCTGCGCATCCGCCAGGACAACCTGCAGGTCCTGCGCCGTCAGCTGGAAGAAGCCAGCGCCCGCTTCGAGGTGGGTGAGATCACCCGCACCGACGTGGCCCAGGCCGAGGCGCGCCTGGCCCAGTCCGAATCCGATCTGGCCACGGCCCAGGCGCAGCTGTCCGTCAGCCGCGCGGGCTACGCCGCCGTCGTCGGCCAGGCCCCCGCCAATCTCGAGACGCCGCCGCCCCTGCCGGGCGTGCCGGCCGATTTCGACGCAGCCCTGGACGTGGGCCTGGCCGAGAACCCCAACCTGATCGCGGCGGAATACCAGCTGCGCGGCGCCGAGGCCCGGGTGGCCTCCGCACGGGGCCAGTACCTGCCGTCCGCCAGCCTGAACGCCAGCTACGGCGGGTCGAGCCGCCTGAATGATTTCGACCCGTTCGAGCGCACCAGCCTGAACGTGACCGCCAATGTCTCGGTGCCGTTGTTCACCGGCGGCCTGAACCGCTCGCGCGTGGCCCAGGCGCTGGAAGAGGCCAACGCCGCCCAGATCGGTGTCGAGGGCGAGCGCCGCGAGGTGCTGCGCAGCGTCAGCACCGCCTACGCCCAGATGATCTCGGCCCAGTCCTCGCTGCAGGCGGGCGAGGAAGCCGTGCGCGCCGCCCGCATCGCCGCCGAGGGCGTGCGCCAGGAGGCCCAGGTCGGCCTGCGCACCACCCTGGACGTGCTGAACCAGGAGCTGGAGCTGCGCTCCGCCGAGGTCAATCTGGTCACCGCCCGGCGCAACGACTATGTGGCCCAGGCCGCCCTTCTGGCCGCCATGGGGCGTCTGGAAGGCCCGGATCTTGCGCCGTCTCTGGACCCCTATGATCCCGCCTCCAACTTCCAGCAGGTCCGCAACCGCGGCGGCCTGCCGTGGGACGGGGTGATCGAGGCCATCGACCGCATCGCCGCCCCCTCGATCATGCCGGCGAACGATCAGGTGGACGCCCCGATCGACGAGCAACTGAAGTCCGAAATCATCCGCACGGCTCCGACCGAATAGGCGCGTCAATTCGCCGGCGCGGCGAAAACGAGCGTTGATTCCTCGGCTTCTAAGTGCGACGACAAGGGCAGGGGGAAGACGCGCCGAACGGCGCGCACGCCCTTGACGCTTGAAGATTGTGATCGTCCGCTTCGGGGATTCGCCATGACCGATCAGTCCGCCCAGGAACCGACCATGGAGGAGATTCTCGCCTCCATCCGGCGGATCATCTCCGAGGACGACGCCCCGGCCGACGCGCCCGCCGCCGACGCACCCGCCGCCGAGGCGGCGCCGTCCGAGCCGGAACCCGATCCCATGCCCGTCCAGGCCGAGGAAGCGCCCGCCGCCGAGCCTGAATCCCAGCCCGAGCCGGAACCCGAGCCCCAGCCCCAGGCCCAGGCCGCCGCCCCCGACCCGGCCCCGCAGGCCGAGGAGGAGGAAGAGGTGCTGGAGCTGACCGAGCCCTATCAGGCGCCCGCCGCCGAGGAGAGCATCGGCGACCTGGACGTGTCCTCGCCCGAGCCGTTCCCTGAACCTGAGCCCGAACCGGCGCCTGCCCCGCAGATGGCCCCGCAACCCGCCCCTGTCGCCGCGCAGGCCTCGCCGCTGGTCAGCGCCGCCGCCGCGGGCGCCGCCGCCTCGGCCTTCGCCGGACTGACCGCCGCCGCGCGCACGCCCGCCGACGCCCGCTCGCTGGAGGACATCGTGCGCGAACTGCTGCGCCCGATGCTGAAGGACTGGCTGGACGCGAACCTGCCCGGCATCGTCGAGCGCGAGGTACGCGCCGAGGTGGAACGCATCTCCCGCCAGGGCGGCGCCTGACGCCGACGCTGGCCCTGGGGGCCTCATCCGACTATCTACGGAAGGCGGCTCCGACGGGGCCGCCTTTTTCTTTCCCACGAAACGATCACGCGATGCTTGAGAAGACCTTCGACCCCAGGGCCGCCGAACCGCGCCACTATGAACGGTGGGAAGCGAGCGGCCTGTTCGCGCCCCGGGAGCGCGCCGCCACCGACGGCGCCGCCGACGCCTATTCGATCGTCATTCCCCCGCCGAACGTGACCGGATCGCTGCACATCGGCCATGCGCTGAACAACACGCTGCAGGACATTCTGGCGCGCTATCACCGCATGAAGGGCAAGGCGGTGCTGTGGCTGCCCGGCACCGACCACGCGGGCATCGCCACCCAGATGGTGGTGGAGCGCAAGCTGGCGGCGGAGGGCAACATCGGCCGCCGCGACCTGGGCCGTGACGCCTTCATCGACAAGGTCTGGGAATGGAAGGCCGAGTCGGGCGGGACCATCGTGCGCCAGCTGCGCCGCCTGGGCGCCTCGTGCGACTGGAGCCGCGAGCGCTTCACCCTGGACGAGGGCCTCAACGCGGCCGTCCGCAAGGTGTTCGTGCAGCTGCACCGGGACGGGCTGATCTATCGCGACAAGCGGCTGGTCAACTGGGACCCCCACTTCCAGACCGCCATCTCGGACCTCGAGGTCGAGCAGAAGGAGGTCGAGGGCGCCTACTGGCACTTCGCCTATCCGCTGGCTGACGGCGTCACCTACGAGCACCCGGTCGCCTTCGACGAGGACGGCAAGCCCACCGAATATGAGACCCGCGACTACATCGTGGTCGCCACCACCCGTCCGGAGACCATGCTGGGCGACACCGGCGTGGCGGTGCATCCGGATGATGAGCGGTATGCCGGGCTGGTGGGCAAGGCGGTGATCCTGCCGATCACCGGCCGGCGCATCCCCATCGTCGCCGACGACTACGCCGACCCCACCAAGGGCTCGGGCGCGGTGAAGATCACCCCGGCGCACGACTTCAACGATTTCGGCGTGGGCAAGCGGGCGGGTCTCGCCACGCTCAACGTCATGGATTCCCTGGCCCGGATCACCGCCGCCGACACCCCCGACGTGCCCGCCGATTACGAGGGCATGGACCGCTTTGCCGCGCGCAAGGCCATCGTCGCGCGCGCCGAGGAAGAGGGCTGGCTGAAGGCCATCGAGAAGACGAAGCACATGGTCCCGCACGGCGACCGCTCGGGCGTGGTCATCGAGCCGTGGCTGACGGACCAGTGGTACGTTGATGCGAAGACCCTGGCGCAGCCGGCCATCAAGGCGGTGGAGCAGGGCGACACCACCTTCGAGCCCGCCAGCTATTCCAAGATCTATTTCGAATGGCTGCGCAACATCGAGCCGTGGTGCATCTCGCGCCAGCTGTGGTGGGGGCACCGGATTCCGGCCTGGTACGGGCCGGACGGGCATATCTTTGTGGCAGAGAATGCTGAGGAGGCAAACGCTGCCGCAGCGGAACACTATCGCGACGACCCCAGCGGTGGCGCTCTTCTATTCAAGCTGACGAATGGGGAATTGCTCGTTCAGGATGAGGACGTCCTCGACACCTGGTTCTCGTCCGCCCTGTGGCCGTTCTCGACCATGGGCTGGCCGGACAAGACCGAGGATCTGGAGCGGTTCTATCCGACGTCCGATCTGGTCACGGCGGCGGACATCATCTTCTTCTGGGTCGCCCGGATGATGATGATGGGCCTGCACTTCATGGATGAGGTGCCCTTCAAGCGGGTCATCATCAACGGCCTGGTCCGCGACGAGAAGGGCCAGAAGATGTCGAAGTCCAAGGGCAACGTCATCGACCCGCTGGAGATCATCGACGACCTGGGCGCCGATCCCTTGCGCTTCACCATGGCCATCCTGTCGGGGACTCGTGACATCAAGCTGTCGAAGCAGCGTATCGAGGGCTACCGCAACTTCGGCACCAAGCTGTGGAACGCCGCCCGCTTCGCCCAGATGAACGAGGCGGCGCGGGTCGAGGGCTTCGATCCGGCCACGGTCGAGCAGACCATCAATCGCTGGATCCGCGGCGAACTGGTCAAGACCGAGCGTCAGGTGGCGGACGCCATCGAGGGCGGGCGTTTCGACGACGCGGCGGGCGCCCTGTACCGCTTCATCTGGAACGTGTTCTGCGACTGGTATCTGGAGCTGGCCAAGCCGGTGTTCGGCGGCGCTGACGAGGCGGCGAAGGCCGAGACCCGGGCCATGACCGCCTGGACCCTGGACCAGACCATCAAGCTGCTGCACCCGGTCATGCCCTTCATCACCGAGGAGCTGTGGACCCAGCTGGGCGGCGAGGGGCTGGTCATGGGCGCGGCCTGGCCGGAATTCCCCGAGACCTTCATCGACGCGGACGCCGGGGCCGAGATCGGCTGGCTGGTGGATCTGGTCACCGAGGTGCGGGCCCTGCGCGGCGAGATGAACGTGCCGCCGTCGGCCAAGCCGCCGCTGACCATTGTGGCGCCCGACAGCCAGACCGCCGCCCGCGTGGAGCGTCACCGCGATCTGCTTCAGACGTTGGCCCGGGTCTCGTCGGTGCAGACGGCGGACGCGGCGCCGGCGGGCGCGGTGACCTTCGTCTCCGGCTCGACCACGGCGGCACTGGCGCTGGCCGACCTGATCGATCTGGGCGCCGAACGCGCGCGGCTGGAGAAGGCCGTGGCCGACTTCGACGCCGACATCGGCCATGTGAACAAGAAGCTGGGCAATCCCAATTTCGTCGCCCGCGCCGCGCCCGAGGTGGTGGACGAACAGCGCGAGAAGCTGGCCGCCGCCGAGGCGGGCAAGGCGAAGATGCAGGCCGCGTTGAAGCGGCTGGAGGACCTGACCTGAAAACCCGGCTGGACCAACTGCTGGTCGCGCGCGGCCTGTTCGACACCCGCGCCCGCGCCCGCGCCGCCATCGAGGCGGGCGGTGTGATGGTCAACGGCGAGCCCGCCAAACAGCCGTCGCAGAAGGTGGAGGAGGACGCCGCCGTCACGGCCGAGCCCGCGCACCGCTTCGTGGGCCGCGCGGCCCTGAAGCTGGATCACGCCCTGACCCTGTGGCCGGTGGCGGTCGAGGGGCGGGTGGTGCTGGACGTGGGCGCCTCCACCGGCGGCTTCACCGAGGTGTGCCTGGAACGCGGCGCCGCGCAGGTCTTCGCCGTGGACGTGGGCCACGCCCAGATGCACCCGGCCGTGGCCGACGACCCGCGCGTGGTCAATCTGGAGAAGACCGACGCCCGCACCCTGACCCCGGACCTCATCGACCAGGCACCCGAGCTGATCGTCTGCGACGTCAGCTTCATCGGCCTGGCCAAGGTCCTGCCGACGTCTCTGTCGCTTGCGGCGCCGGGGGCCGACCTGGTGACCCTGGTCAAGCCGCAGTTCGAGATGGAGAGCCGGGGCGACGTGGGCCGCAAGGGCGTGGTGCGTGACGCCGAGGCGCGCGCCGCCGCGCTGGAGCGCGCTGTCGCCTGGCTGGACGAGCAGGGCTGGACCGTGCGCGAGACCACGGACAGCCCCATCACGGGCGGCGACGGCAATCGCGAATATCTGGTCTGGGCGACCCTGCGCGGCTGATCCTCGTCAGCCGCCCCGAGCGGCCCTCCCCCCGACGGGGAGAGGGCCTTTCGAGCGTCAGTCCTCGTGGTCCTTGCCCGCCGTCTTGTCGCCCCGCGCCATGGCGAAGACGACGCCGGAGAGGGCGGCCAGGGCGACCAGGTTGGGCAGGGCCATGGCGGCGTTGGAGATGTCGCCCATGCGCCAGACGAACTCGATGTGCTGGAACGAGCCCACGAAGATCATGCCGACCCACAGCAGGCGCCACGGAATGGCGACCTTCTGGCCGAACAGGTGCGTCGCCGCCCGCTCGCCGTAGTAGCTCCAGGTCAGCAGGGTGGTGAACACGAACAGGATCAGGGCGACCGAGGCCACCAGACCGCCGATGGTGGTGGTCCCGAACAGCAGGGTCGGGAAGGCGGCGGTATAGGCCGCCAGCGTCATCTCGAAGCCGCGCAGGTCCGAGTTCCAGACATGCTCCACCGTGCCGCCCCCGGCGGGGAAGGCGCCCTGCACCGTCAGCATGACCAGGCCGGTCATGGTGCAGATCACCATGGTGTCGATGAAGGTGCCCATCATGGCGAAGCGGCCTTGGCGCGCCGGATCGTCGGTCTTGGCCACGGCGTGGGCCATGGGCGTCGAGCCCTGACCCGCCTCGTTGGAGAACAGGCCGCGCGCCACACCCGCGCGGATCGCCATCATGACCCCCGCGCCCAGGAAGCCGCCGGTGGCCGCCGTGCCGGTGAAGGCGCTGCTGAAGATCAGGCCGAAGGAGGCCGGCAGGTCCTCGATGTTGATGATCAGGGCCAGCAGCGCCATCAGCAGATAGGCGATGGCCATGATCGGCACGACCTTCTCGGCCACGCTGCCGATGGACTTGATGCCGCCGATGATGACCACGAACACGGCCGCGGCCACGAACAGGCCGGCCGCCCATTCCGGCACGGGGGCCAGGTTGGTGATGGAGTCGGCGATGGAGTTGGCCTGGATCATGTTGCCGGTCGCGATGGCCGAGAACAGGGTGCCGAGGCAGAACAGGATGGCCAGCCAGGTCCACTTCTTGCCGAGGCCCTTCATGATGTAGCTCATGGGGCCGCCGCGATAGGCGCCGTCAGGCCCCACCGAGCGGTAGCGGATGGCCAGCGAGCCCTCGGCGAAGGCCAGGGCCATGCCGAACAGGGCGGTGACCCACATCCAGAACAGGGCGCCAGGGCCGCCGAGGGTGATGGCCGTGGCCACCCCCGCCAGATTGCCGGTGCCCACCTGGCCGGACAGGGCGGTGGACAGGGCCGCGAAGGGCGAGATCTCGCCCTTGCCGGATTTCTCTTTCTTGAACAGGCCGGCGAAGGCCTCGCCCAGCTTCAGGATCGGGTAGAAGCGCAGGCCGATCATGATCCAGGCGCCCACGCCCAGCAGCACGATGACCATGGGCGGGAAGGGAATAACGGCCTCGCCGTTCCACGATCCGCCCCAGATGAAATCGCTGACGTTGGTCACGCCCGCGTAAAAGGCCTCGATCCCCTGAGGAGCCGGTGTCGTCATGTCGAATTGTCCCCCAACGCCCGCACTCACGGGCCGTTACTCGGGGTTACTTAGACGGTAAACGGAGGCCGTGGCCAGCCCCCGGATCACTCCGCGGGGGGACAGCCATCGAACGACCCTGCGTTCACCACCGTCAGGGTGGACATGTTCAGCGGCATGACCGGCCCCATCGAGCCGCGGCCGTGGCCGGTGTAGAGGTCGATCTTGGCGCCCTTGATTGCCCCGCCGGTGTCCGATGCGTACCAGAAGCCGTCATGGGTGCGGCCGTCCGCCAGACGCAGGCCGACGGTCTCGCGGATGTACAGGCGCGTGCGCCGGGGCACCACGCGGGGGTCCACCGCAACCGTCCGCATGGCGATGGGCTGGCAGCCCAGGGAGTCCATCCCCGTCGCCCCGCCGCCGCCCGCGTGATACAGCCGCGCCGACAGCCGCCAGTCGGGCTCCGCCTCGTGCAACGACGCTTCCAGAAGCGCCTGCGCCTCCGCCTGGGCTTGTTCCTCGGCGATGATCTCGTTGTAGGCCACGGGGCCTTCAAGCGCCGGTTCGGCGTTGGCCGGATTGGCGAACAGCATCATCAGGGCGGCCACGGCGGCGGCGACGGTCAGCATCATGAGGACTCGGGTTACGCCGGGTCTGGTGGTCGCCGGCGCGGGCTGAATGACTCATTCCGCGGGCGAAAAAGTGGCGCCCTTGCTGGACGGCTTGACGCGGCGACGGCATGGAATGTCCAGACTGCTGCTGGAGAGTCCGTCATGCGCGATCATCCGTCCACGCCCCTGACCGGCTATCCCGTGCGGACAGACGACGAGATCGTCACGGCCGCGACCGCTTTCCGCGAGCAGATGGCGCGGCGGCGCACGGTGCGCGAATTCTCCGATCGGCCCGTGCCGCGCCCGGTGGTGGAGCAGGCGATTTTGACTGCCGGTTCGGCGCCCTCCGGGGCCAATCACCAGCCCTGGTTCTTCACCGTCATCGAAAGCGCCGAGGCTCGCGCCCGCATCCGCCGCGAGGCCGAGGCGGAGGAGCGCGCCTTCTATGCCGAGAAGGCGCCCCAGGAATGGCTGGATGCGCTCGCGCCCCTGGGCACCGACCCGGACAAGGGCTTTCTGGAGACCGCGCCCGTGTTGATCGCCGTGTTCGGCCAGAAGCGCGGCGGTCCCCGGCCCGGCGACGACCGGAAGAACTACTATGTCTCCGAAAGCGTCGGCATCGCCACGGGTCTGCTGATCTGCGCCCTCCATCAGGCCGGGCTGGCGACCCTGACCCACACTCCCGCGCCCATGGGCTTTCTGAACGCCATCTGCGGCCGCCCCGAAGGCGAGAAGCCGTTCCTGTTGCTGGTGGCGGGCCATCCGGCGCCGGACGCCACCGTGCCGGTCGCGGCGCTGGGCAAGAAGCCGCTGAGCGGCATTTCGAACTGGATATGAACCACCCGGACGCCAGATGCCTTACACGGGACAGGCACGCCCGACGTCTCGATCCACGATCCGCATCGGCATCGCCGGGTCGAGGCGGACGACGACCAGAACTGAATCCGCCGAACCAGGGATCTGAATGACCACCGAACACCACGCCACGCCCGGCTTCGACGACCAGGCGCCGGGGACGTCCGGCCTGCGCCGCCCGACCCGCCGGTTCATGGAGCCGCAGTATCTGGAGACCTTCATCCAGGCCCTGTTCGAGGTGGCCGCGCCGCCGGAGGGCGCGACCCTGATCGTCGGCGGCGACGGACGGTTCTTCTCGGATCAGGCGGCGGCGACAGTGATCCGCATGGCCGCGGCGCACGGGTTCGGCCGGGTGCTGGTGGGGCAGGGGGGGCTGCTGTCGACCCCGGCGGCGTCGCATCTGGTGCGGCGGCATGAGGCGTTCGGCGCGGTCATTCTGTCGGCCAGCCACAATCCCGGCGGACCGGACGGCGATTTCGGCGTCAAGTTCAACGGCGCCTCGGGCGGTCCCGCCCC
Source organism: Brevundimonas sp. BAL450 (assembly GCF_015767455.1). Classification (NCBI taxonomy): domain Bacteria; kingdom Pseudomonadati; phylum Pseudomonadota; class Alphaproteobacteria; order Caulobacterales; family Caulobacteraceae; genus Brevundimonas; species Brevundimonas sp. BAL450. The sequence goes on along the minus strand of NZ_JADWOW010000061.1, from coordinate 29,854 downwards.
GGCGTCCCTGACCGACGCGGTCCGTGACCGGGCCATGGCCTTGAGACGCTACAGCCTGTCGGACCAGCCGGCGCCGCCGCTGGGCCGGCCGGGGACCTTCGATCTGGACGGCATGGCGGTGGAGGTCATCGATCCCGTCACGGCCTACGCCGACCTGATGGAGACCCTGGTCGATTTCGACCAGATACGCGCCCTGATCGCCCGGCCCGACTTCTCCATGATGTTCGACGCCATGCACGCGGTGACCGGGCCCTATGCCCGGGAGATCCTCGAGACCCGGCTGGGCGCCAGCGGGGTGGTGATGAACGGCGCCCCGTCGCCCGACTTCGGCGGCGGGCATCCCGATCCCCATCCCAACCATGCGCCCGAACTGGCCGCGGCCCTGTTCGGCGACCAGCCGCCGTCCTTCGGCGCCGCCTCGGACGGGGACGGGGACCGCAATATGATCCTGGGGCCCGGCATGATCGTGTCGCCCGGCGACAGCCTGGCGATCTTGACGGCCAATGCCGCGCGCATCGGCGCCTATCGCACCCGGCCGCTGAAGGGCGTGGCCCGTTCGGCCCCCACCAGTCGCGCCGTGGACCGGGTCGCCGAACGGCTGGGCCTGCCGGTCTATGAGACCCCCACCGGCTGGAAGTATTTCACCAACCTGCTGGACGACGGCCGCATCACCTTCTGCGGCGAGGAGAGTTTCGGCACCGGCGCGGACCATGTGCGCGAGAAGGACGGCCTGTGGGCGGTGCTGATGTGGCTGAACCTGCTGGCGGTCGAGGGCCGGCCGCTGCCGGACATCGTGCGGGATCACTGGCGCCTCTACGGCCGGGACTATTACCAGCGGCTGGATTTCGAGGATCTGGACGCGGCCCCTGCGGCGGACTTCATGCGCGACCTGCGCGCGGACCTGGACCAGATGCCGGGCCGGACTGTGGGCGGCTTCACCGTGCGGAAGGCCGAAGAGTTCCGCTATGTGGACCCCGTCGACGGGTCGGTGGCCGAGCAGCAGGGCGTGCGGCTGTGGCTGACGCCGGACGCCCGCATCACCTATCGCCTGTCGGGCACCGGCGCGCGCGGCGCGACCCTGCGGGTCTATGTGGAGCGGTTTGAAGCGCCATCGGGCGCGATCGACGCCCCCGTGGCCGAGGCCCTGTCGGCGCTTTCGGCGGCGGCGGCGGAGGCGGCGCGCATCGTCGAACGCCTGGACCGCACCGCTCCCTCCACGATCACCTGATGGCCGACATGAAACGCTTTGAAGAGCTCGATTACCGTCCCACGGCGAAGGGCCCCGCCATCCTGCGCCGGCGCTGGGTTCCGGCGGTGGACCGGCATGTGGTGGAGATCCTGCTCGGCGACGAGCACCTGATGTCGGACCTGTTCATCGAGGGCGAGTCCGAGCTGGCGCGCCGCGCCCTGGCCATGGCGCCGGATCGGCCGCTGTCGGTGCTGGTGGGCGGGCTTGGCCTCGGCTACACGGCCCGCGCCGCGCTGGAGGACCAGCGGGTTACCCGCCTGACGGTGCTGGACGCGCTGCAGCCGGTGATCGAGTGGCACGAGGAGGGGCTGGTCCCTCTGGCGCCGCCGCTGCGGGAAGACTCGCGCTGCGTCCTGCGCCTGGCCGACTTCTTCACCTGGTTCTCGCCCGGCAGTCCCCGGCACAGCGACGAGACCTATGATCTGGTCCTGCTGGACATCGACCACTCGCCGACGCGCCTGCTGGCCCCGGACCATGCCGCCTTCTACACCCCCAGGGGGCTGGCCGATCTTGCGCTCGGCATGCGGCCGGACGGGGTGTTCGCCATGTGGTCGGACGATCCCGCAGAGGACCATTTCATCCACGCCCTGAGGGGCGTGTTCGCCGACGTGCGCGCCGAGGATGTGCGCTTCGAAAACCCGCTGACCGGCGAACCGTCGCAATGCACCCTGTATCTGGGACGCAGGCGCTGAGATCAGGGGCGGGGTTCGCGGCGTTCGAACGCCGCCATCTGCGTCGGCGCGCCCAGCCCGGCCGCGCAGGGTCCGACGTCGTCGAAGCGCACCGCACAGCCGTTGCGGTCCGCCACCCCGTTCGCCCAATGCCGGAACCGCTCGCGGCCCCATTCGAACCGGTGGTCCCAGTGTCGCTTGCGCCCCGGCTTCAGGCCCAGCAGTGGATTGTAGTCGGCGTTGGGCGTGGTGATGATCACCGTGCGCGGTTGTCTGAGCACGAAGAAGGCGCGCTCGACCTGCGACAGGGCGTCGGGCTCGATGTGCTCCAGCGTCTCCAGCATGACGAAGGCGTCGTGCCCGCCGAGATCGAGGGCGGGGTCCAGGAACGACCCGTGGATGAAGCGCAGTTCCGCCCTGGTTTCGATGGAGGCGACCCGCGCCTTGAGGGTGTCCAGATCACCCAGGCGCAGCTCCACCCCGGTGAGGGCGTCGAACCGGTCCTCGCGGATCAGCCGTTCGAACAACGGGCCGGGGCCGCAGCCGAGGTCGGCGACGCGCCGCGCGCCGCACCGGACCAGGGCGTCGACCACGGCCTGGATCCGGCCCTCATGCAGGCTGGACGGGGCGACGCGGCCCTGTGGCTTTTCCGGATCGGCGAACTGGATTGCGGCCTCCCTGGAAAGACTGGCGGCGAACGGGCTCAGATCCTCAACGGAACAGCAGCACCGGGATTAGGCAGGTGCGGATCATGGCCGTGGTGGTGCTGCCGACGATGAAGCGACGGATGGGCGAGTGGCCGTAGGCGCCCATGGTCAGCAGGTCGATCTCCGCCTTCTTCACATAGTCGGCGATGACGCTCTCGGGGTCGCCCGCGCGCAGCTCCATGGTGTAGGCGCCGCCCCAGGCCTTGAGCTGGGAGTCCGCCCAGGCCATGTGGGCCTCGTTCTCGGCACGGGCCGTTCCGGCCATGACCACGTGGACGTCGAAGTCCTTGAACGCTGCGTCAGACACCAGGAACGCGATCGCCTTCCGGGAGCTGGCGCCGCCGTCATAGGCCAGCAGGATGCGCTGGACCGGCTTGAAGGCGCGCGAGGCCACCAGCACGGGCCGGGTGGTGGACCGCACGACCTGTTCCACCGAGCCGCCCAGGTGCAGCCTGGCGAAATCCGCCGCCTCGCCCCGCTTGCCCAGAACCACCACGCGGGCCTCGGGCTCCAGCTCGGTCACATTGTCCACCAGACTGCCGTGACGCAGGCGGGTCACCACAGTCAGGCCCTGGTCCCGCAGACGCGCTTCGGCGCCTTCCAGAAGGGCGCGGCCCCGCTCCATCCGCAGACGGCCGCGCTCTTCATCGAGCCGCGTCAGATTTTCGAGCAGGTGCTCGCGGGCGCCCAGGCCGATGCTGCCCGACATGTCCGCCGCCACGGCGTCAGGGGCGCGGTCGAGCACATGAAGAAGCTCCACATCCGCCTTGAGGAGGCGCGCGGCCCAGGCCGCGTGGTCGCAGACGCTGAGGCCATAGATTGACGCGTCGATGCACGCGAGAACTTTGGTCATGGCCGTTTCCTCAGTGGCTCAGCAGGCGTTCAAGCGCGCCCGGCTTATCGTGGACGCCGAACTTGTCGACCATGGTCGCGCTGGCCTCGTTCAGTCCGATCACCTCCACCGTCGTGCCTTCGCGGCGGAACTTCAAGATGGCCTTGTCCAGGGCGGCGACGGCCGACACGTCCCAGAAGTGGGCGCGGCTGACGTCGATGCGCACATGCTCGACCGCTTCCTTGAAATCGAAGCTGTTCACGAAGGCGTCCGCCGAGGCGAAGAAGATCTGGCCGAGGACCACATATTCGCGGCCGCGCCCGCCATCCACCTCGGTGGAGCGGACGGCGACGATGCGCGCCACCTTCTGGGCGAAGAAAATGCCCGACAGCAGCACGCCGGTGAACACGCCCTTGGCAAGGTCGTGGGTGGCCACCGTGACCACCACGGTCGCCAGCATGACGAAGCTGGAGCTCTTGGGATGCTCCCTCAGATTGCGGATGGAGGCCCAGTTGAAGGTGCCGATGGACACCATGATCATCACGGCCACCAGGGCGGCCATGGGGATCTGCGCGACCCACGGCCCCAGGGCCACGATCATGAACAGCAGCAGCAGGCCCGCCGACAGGGTCGACAGACGTCCCCGGCCGCCGGATTTCACATTGATCACCGACTGGCCGATCATGGCGCAGCCCGCCATGCCGCCCATGAAGCCGGCCACGATGTTGGACAGGCCCTGACCCTTGCACTCGCGGTTCTTGTCGCTGGGCGTGTCCGTGAGATCGTCGACGATGGTCGCGGTCATCAGGGACTCCAGCAGGCCGACCACGGCCAGGGTGGCCGAATAGGGCAGGATGATCAGCAGGGTCTCGAGGTTCAGCGGGATGTCCGGCAGCAGGAACATCGGCAGGGTCGAGGGCAGTTCACCCATGTCGCCGACGGTGCGCAGGTCCATGCCCATGAAGATGGCCAGGGCGGTCAGGACGACGATGGCGATCAGCGGCGACGGCACGGCCTTTGTCAGGCGCGGCAGCAGGTAGATGATCGCCAGACCCGCCGCCACCATGGCGTAGGTCTGCCACCCCACATTGGTCAGCTCCGGGAGCTGGGCCATGAAGATCAGGATGGCCAGGGCGTTCACGAAACCGGTCACCACCGACCTGGAGACGAAGCGCATCAGCACGCCCAGCTTGAGATAGCCGGCGATGATCTGGAGGACGCCGGTCAGCACCGTGGCGGCGAGCAGGTACTGCAGCCCGTGCTCGCGGACCAGAACCACCATCACCAGCGCCATGGCGCCCGTGGCCGCCGAAATCATGCCCGGTCGTCCGCCCGCGAAGGCGATGACCACGCAGATGGCGAAGGAGGCGTACAGCCCCACCGCCGGATCGACGCCCGCGATGATGGAGAAGGCGATCGCTTCGGGGATCAGGGCGAAGGCCACCACCATGCCCGCCAGCAGGTCGCCGCGAACATTTCCGAGCCAGGTCTGGCGCAGGACTGCGAGATTCATTCAGGACATCCTCTCGCACAGCCGGTCTCGGCCATGCGTGACCGCCGCAGGGCGGTTCTGATTCAATTGTTCCGATGCACGCAGATGCGGCTGGGAGAGGCCCCGACGCCGCAGTTAGACCGTCCAGAAAGGACAGCAGCACGTGCGCGGCCCTCCTAACAGATATCTTGTGCAGCGCAACAGAAAATCAGCGGCCGCGGACGTCCAGCCTTGACCGGCTGGAGGCGGAACCCGGGATCGGCTAAGTCCCCTCATAACGCCAACCCCACCGGATTGTCCCATGCAGCGCGCCCCCCTGAAACGAGCGTTCCTCGCCCTCGCCGCCGTGGCCGTGATCGCCGCCCCGGCCGCCGATGTAGGGGCCTGGGGCGCCACCGGCCACCGGCTGATCGCGGTGGCGGCCATGCGCTCGCTGCCGGACGAGATCCCCGCCTTCCTGCGAACGACCGAGGCCGCCACCGAGGTGGGCGAACTGACCCGCGAGCCCGACCGCTGGAAGGGCGGGCCGCGGACCCATGCCCGGGAGCGCGACACGGCCCACTTCATCGACTTCGACGACAACGGCCATGTGCTGACCGCCGCCGGCCCCCACATCGACGCCATGCCCGAGCTGCGCAGCGAGTATGAAGCGGCCCTGACCCAGGCCGGCCTGGATGTGGATGACGCCGGGTATCTCTATTACGCCCTGATCGACGGCTGGCAGCAGCTGGTGCGCGACTTCGCCTACTGGCGCGTGCTGAACGCCGCCGAGGCGCGCGAGACCGATCCGGGCAGGCGCGCCTGGTACGCCGAGGATCGTCGTCGCCGCGAGGCGTTGCTGATCCGCGACCTGGGGGTCTGGTCCCACTATGTGGGCGACGCCAGCCAGCCGCTGCACACCTCGATCCATTACAACGGCTGGGATCGGGACACCCCGAATCCCGAGGGTTTCACCACCTCGCGCCGCACCCACGGCCTGTTCGAAGGCGCCTATGTGCGCGGCGTGGCGCGTCTGGATCTGGTGGAGAGCGCCATGCCCGAGCCCGACCTGGGCGAAGCCGCCATCGAGCGCCGCACCGCCCGCTATCTCGGCCAGGGTGTGGCCCAGGTGACGCCCTTCTACCGGCTCGAGCGCGACGGCGCCTTCGCCGAGGGGGATCCGCGCGGCGGGGCCTTCGCGGTGGAGCGGCTGGGCGCCGGGGCGGGCGAGCTGCGCGACCTGATCGTGCTGGCCTGGCGCGAGAGCGCGGGCGCCCGCGTCGGCTGGCCCGCCGTCGCGGTGGCTGAGGTGGAGGCGGGGACCGCCGATCCCTGGGACGCCATGATCGGGACGGACTGATCTCTTGGCGCAATCGCCCGAAGACTGGCTGAGACAGGCGCTCGATCACCAGAATGCGGGGCGGCTGGAGCAGGCTGTCGCGGCGTTCGAGGCCCTGCTGGCGCTGCGGCCCGAGCTGGCCGACGTCTGGTTCGATCTGGGCCGGCTGCGACGCCGGATCGGGCGGCACGAGGCGGCGCTGGACGCCTATGATCGGGCGCTCAAGCTGGGCGTGCGCGGGCCGGAAGAGGCGCGGCTGAACCGGGCCGTGATCCTGTCGGAGGACCTGCACCGCCCCGACGAGGCCGAGGCCGAGCTGGACAAGGCGCTGAAACTCAATCCCCGCTTCGCCCCCGCCTGGCTCAATCTGGGCAATCTGCATGAGGACCGGGGCCGGCGCGATCCGGCGCGCGCGGCCTATGAGCAGGCGCTGGCCTTGGAGCCGGGCAATGTGCTGGCCCTGGCGCGGCTGGCGGGCGTCGCCCGGGCGTCCGGGCCGGACGATCCGCTGATCGGCCGGCTGCGCGCCGCCCTCAAGGCCATCGGCACGGGTTCGCCGGACGAGCGCATGGCGCGGGCCGATCTGGGCTTCGCCCTCGGCCGGATGCTGGACGAAGCCGGGGCGTATGACGAAGCCTTCGCGACGTACGCACAGGCCAACCGCGACAGCCGCCTGATCCCGGGGCCGCCCGGCGCGCGCTATGACCGGGCGGCGCAGGAGACGGTGGTCGACCAGCTGATCGCGGCCTTTCCCGACGCCGGGGATGGCGAGGGCGGCGAGGACGCGCCCCTGTTCATCTGCGGCATGTTCCGCTCGGGCTCGACCCTGACCGAGCAGATCCTGGCCGCGCACAGCCGGGTCACCCCAGGGGGCGAGCTTGAGCTTTTGCCCGCTCTGGTCCGGCGCGACCTTCAGCCCTGGCCCGACAGCCTGAAGACACTGGACGAGGGCCGCATCGCCTCCCTGCGCGCGGCCTATCTGGACGGTTTCCGGACGCGCCTGCCGGGCGCCGATGTGATCACCGACAAGCGGCCGGACAATTTCCTTCACCTGGGCCTGATCAAGACCCTGTTCCCGCAGGCGCGCATCATCCACACCCGCCGTGACCCGCTCGACAACTGCCTGTCGTGCTGGTTCCTGCACCTGAGCCACGCCATGCCGTGGGCGCTGGATCTGGAGGACACGGCCCACTGGCTGATCCAGCAGGAGCGGCTGATGGACCACTGGAAATCCCTGTGGCCCGACGACATCCACACCCTGGACTACGACGCCCTGGTGGCCGACCCGGAGGAGAAGGTGCGCGGGCTGCTGGATTTCTGCGGTCTGGCCTGGGAGGACGGCTGCCTGTCGTTCCACGCCCTGGACAACGCCGTGCGGACCGCCAGCGTGTGGCAGGTGCGCGAGCCGCTCTATCGCCGGGCCTCGGGCCGGTGGCGCAACTACGCGCCCCATCTGGGACCGCTGAAGGCCGCCCTGGGCCGGGCCTGACTTTCGCCGACGCGCCCGGCGCTGTAGGGGAGCGGCATGACCGACCTGACCCCGCCCGCCGTCATCCTCGACAAGCCGCAGATGGCCGACAACATCGGCTCCGTCGCGCGGGTGATGGCCAATTTCGGCCTGTCGGACCTGCGGCTGGTCGCCCCGCGCGACGGCTGGCCCCAGGACCGGGCCTGGGCCACCGCCTCGGGCGCCGACTGGGTGCTGGAGGGCGTGCGCGTGTTCGACACCGTGGCCGAGGCCATCGCCGACCTGAACACCGTCTTCGCCACCACCGCCCGCCCCCGCGAGACGCGCCAGCCGGTGCGCACCCCGCGCGAGGCGTCCCGCGTGCTCTATGACGACACCGCCTCGGGCCTGAAGGCCGGGCTGCTGTTCGGCGGCGAGCGGGCCGGGCTGGAGACCACCGACATCGCCCTGACCTCGGGCATCGTCACCATCCCCATCGACCCGCGCCACCACTCCCTGAACCTGGCCCAGGCCGTGGCCATCAACGCCTATGAGTGGCGCACCCTGGTGCTGGACGCCCCGCCGCCGAAGTTTCGCCAGGGCGAGCCGCCCGCTTCAAATGACCTGCTGCTGGGCATGTACGAGCATCTTGAGACCGAGCTGGACGCCGGCGGCTTCTTCCATCCGCCCGAGAAGAAGCGCTCCATGAGCCAGAACCTGCGCGTCATGCTGGGCCGCGCCGCCTTCACCGAGCAGGAGGTGGCCACCTTCCGCGGCGTGATCCACGCCCTGTCCAAGGGCCGCGGCCGCGTGCTGGCCAAGCTGGCGGAGAAGAAGGCGCGCGGCGAGTAGCGGGAGGCCGGGATAATCCCGCATTTCCGCCGCCCAATGCCCTTGCACACAAGGGATTGGCCACCGATCGCGGTCGATTTCATCCCGCCCGTGTCAGGTCCCCTATCATGGTGCGATGAGCCCGGGACACCGCCCCCTCCACCCCTCCGCTCACCCCAGCGAAGGCTGGGGTCAGATGGCGCGCGCCGGAGGAAGCCGGAGATGCGTTGGGGCCCGTCTCCAGCCACCCCGCCTTATGATCTGGATCCCGGCCTTCGCCGGGATGAGCGGGGTCTATGGGATGGCCTCGGCCCCCGCTGTCCGACGCCAAGTGAGACTCTCATTGCACTCTTTTTCGCGCCTGGAGTCTCACCGGGCGGTCCCATGACCCGCCTTGTCATCCCGGAAGCGCCGCAGGCGCTATCCGGGACGGGAAGCGCGCTCCTGCCTTGTCAGGCCCGGATGACGCAGCGCGTCGATCCGGGGCCAGGGTTCCGTCACCCTGTCGCCCGGCTCAGCCTCGTGGCTTTCCGGGCGGGCTTATCAAGGACGTCCGGTCCCGGCTCTCCGCTTCGCTCCGGCCGGGATGACAAGGGGCTCTGGCGGCGAAAAGTGAGACTCTCATTGCACTCTTTTTCGCCGCCAGAGTCTCACAGCCCCAGACCCCGTCAGTCGATCTCCAGCAGGTCCGACCAACGCCACGCCGGGGCGCCCAGGGCGATGCGGGAGGCGCCGGCGCCGTCACCCAAGGTCAGCAGCACCAGCCCTCGCATGGCCTCGGTGCGGCAGTCGGCGGGAGCGAAGGCGACCTCCATGGCGATGGCCTGGCGCACCCCGGCCAGACCCTTGCCCGCCTCGTCGCCGTTCTGCAGCCAGTCGCCGTCCCAGACCTGGATGGCCCGGCCCGAGGCGTTCAGCTGGCGGCTGGCGGCGTCGATGGCGGCGCGTACGTCTGCATCGCCGCGCAACGCATCCTGCAGGCGGCTGACCATGTCGCAGCCGCCGCGTGATCCGCCCGCGCCCGATCCCGATCCCGCGCCGCCGGCCCCGCCGCCCGCGCCGCGACCCGCCGTCCGCGCGCCCGCCGTCTGCGATGACGTCAGCACCGGCAGGGCGGGGGGAGAGGGCGCTATGGGGACAGTCTCCACCTCCGGCGGCGGCAAGCGCGGCGGGCGTAGGGGCGGTGGTGGCGGCGAGGGCGGGGCGACGCGCAGGGCCGTGTCCGGCGGCGCCGCGTCGGCGGGAGCGGGTGAATCCTCGAGGACCGGTTCGGGGACCCGCGGGGGTGGCGGAACTGGCGGCGGATTGACGAGGGTTACAACGACGGGCGGCGGCGCAAGCGGCGGCTCGATCAGACCCATGCGGGACAGGGTCAGGAACAGCGCGACCTCGACCCCGGCGACGATCAGGAACACGCCGGACCGGACGGCCAGGCGGCTCCAGCGGGGGCGGCGCGCACCGGATCGAGAAAAATCGCTCACGCCCACAGAAAAAAGTTCGTCCGCGTCAGCATCGTGGCGCCGGCGGTCGGGCAGGGTGCGAAAATGAGATCAGTGATCGCTGAAAGGAGGACCGCGTCCCGGCCCCTTGGCCTCTGAGCGGCCCAACGCGTCTGCTCAGGCGCGGGTTCCTGATCGAACACGATTATTGCACGGATGGACGAAATACTACGGCCAAGCTGACATTTTCTGGTCAAAACCCCGTCATCAAGCGGCCTTTCGTGCCGAAAAACGTGGCGGCGCGCGACGATGGGACTGGCGCCCCCACTGGGATGGAGACCTGACTTGAACACTTCCACACGCCGCACGCTGAAGGTCGGCGCGACCATCACCGCCGTGGGTCTGATGGCCGGCGCCTGCGCCAGCCACCAGTTCGTGCGCGACAACGTACAGGTGGTCGATGATCGCGTGACGGCCACCGACACGCGCCTCACCGGCGTCGAGGGCACCGCCGGACAGGCCCTCCAGCGCGCCAACGACGCCCATGTGCTGGCCGAGGGCAAGTTCCTCTACGAGGTGGTCCTGTCCGATGACTCGGTGAAGTTCCCCACGGACGTGGACAGCCTGTCGCCCGAAGCCGAGCAGCGCCTCAACGAGCTGGCCCAGCGCCTCCGCGCCGAGAACGCCAACGTCTATCTGGAGATCCAGGGCTACACCGACTCCACCGGCCCGGAATCCTACAACGACGAACTGGGTCAGGCCCGCGCCGAGGCCGTGCGCCGCTATCTGAACCGTCAGGGCGTGGCCCTGAACCGCATGTCCACCATCTCCTACGGCGAGAGCGAACCGGTGGCGCCCAACGACACCCCCGAAGGCCGGTCCCAGAACCGCCGCGTGGCCATCGTCGTCCTGAGCTGACAGCGTGACGTGATGCGGGGCTGGGCGCGCGTCGTCCGGCTCCGGTCACGCTCCCTGCGGTGAGCGCGCGGCGGGGGAGATGACCGCAGTCAGGGCCAGCTCCACCACCGCCTTCATCAGGCACAGGATCAGCACGGCCCCCATCGGCGCGGCCGTTCCGCTCAGCCACCAGGCGGCGGCCAGCACCGTCACATGCAGCACCACGATGCGGCCATAGGGGCGGAACATCTCCATCCCGGGCGTGGACCGGCGCCACAGGCCGCTGGACCACCACTCGCGGATAAGGATCACGACCTGGAGCCCCATCACCCCCAGCACGGCCAAGTGGAAGCTCGGATTGGCGAACACCCGCTCCCACAGGCCGTCCCCCCCGTCGATGATCCTGGCCGCCAGCATCATGGTGAAGACGCCGTGGACCAGGGTGAACAGCCCGTAGTGGACGATGAAGAAGCAGCCGACGCCGATCGTTCCCATCTGCGTCGAACCCGGCGCCAGGGTGTCCGGCTGGCGGGCGGTCAGGATGCGGATCAGGCTCATCACCCCGATGATGATGTTCTCGACCCAGTAGAGCATCAGGATCTGCCCGGCGTCCCAGCCCAGCCACAGCACCCCGCCCACCGGAATCAGGTTCAGCAGGACGATCAGCAGAAGCCGCGCCCCGCCCAACCGTCGTCCCATGCCTGTGATCACATCGCCCGCCATGACGGCACACTGGCCTGTGGCGGCGCCGACGAAAAGGCGCGGACCGCTGACGGAAGATGACGCTCAGAGCGCCTCCAGGAAGGCGGGCAGGGTCAGGGACGCCGGGCCGTAGACGCCCTCATCGAACAGGCGCCGCCCGGCCGTGGGCTCCAGGTTGATCTCGACCGTCCGCGCGCCCGCCATCCGCGCCGCCTGAACAAAGCCCGCCGCCGGCCAGACCGCGCCGGAGGTGCCGATCGACAGGAACAGGTCGCACCGGCTCAGCGCCTGTTCGATGCGGTCCATCTCCAGCGGAATCTCCCCGAACCAGACGATGTGCGGGCGCAGCCGTCCGGCCGGATGGTGGGGCGAGGCGTGGTCCGTCTCCAGATCGTCGGGACAGTCACAGACCACGCCCGAGGTCGTGCAGCGCGCCTTCCTCAACTCGCCGTGCATGTGGATCAGGTCGAACCCCGGCGCCGGCGGCGTCTCGGCGTGGGCGCGGTCGTGCAGGTCGTCTACGTTCTGGGTCACCAGCAGAAAGCCGCCCTCCCACCGCGCAGCCAGCGCGGCCAAGGCCCGGTGGGCCGCGTTGGGGTGGACGGTCGCCAGCTGCCGGCGCCGCTTGTTGTAGAAGTCCTGCACCAGCGCCGGATCGCGCGCGAACGCCTCGGGCGTCGCCACGTCCTCGACCCGATGGCCCAGCCAAAGCCCGTCCGCCGCCCGGAAGGTGGGCACGCCGGACTCAGCCGAGACGCCGGCGCCGGTCAGGACGACGAGATTTCGTTTGCTCATGCGGTTTCATAGCATCCCCGGCATGGCCTAGAAGGGGGCCATCACTCTGGAGCCTGCCCATGAAGACCCGCGCCGCCGTCGCATTCGAAGCCAAACGTCCGCTCGAAATCGTCGAGGTGGATCTGGAGGGACCGCGCGCGGGCGAGGTGCTGGTGGAGATCAAGGCGACGGGCATCTGCCACACCGACGCCTATACGCTGGACGGGCTGGACAGCGAGGGCATCTTCCCCTCGATCCTGGGCCATGAGGGCGCGGGCGTGGTGGTGGAAGTCGGGCCGGACGTGACCTCGGTGGAGGTGGGCGACCACGTCATCCCGCTGTACACGCCGGAATGTCGGCAATGTAAGTCGTGCCTCAGCCGCAAGACCAACCTGTGCACCGCCATTCGCGGCACCCAGGGCAAGGGCCTGATGCCCGACGGCACCAGCCGGTTCAGCTACAAGGGCCAAGCCATCGCCCACTACATGGGCTGCTCGACCTTCTCCAACTACACCGTGCTGCCCGAGATCGCCCTGGCGAAGATCCGCAAGGACGCGCCCTTCGACAAGGCCTGCTACGTGGGCTGCGGCGTGACCACGGGCGTGGGGGCGGTTGTCAACACGGCCAAGGTTGAGCCGGGCGCCAACTGCGTGGTGTTCGGCCTGGGCGGCATCGGGCTGAACGTCATCCAGGGCCTGAAGATGGTGGGCGCCGACATGATCGTGGGCGTGGACCTGAACCCTGACAAGGAAGCGTGGGGCCGCAAGTTCGGCATGACCCACTTCGTCAATCCGAAGGATGTGTCGGATGTGGTCGCCCATCTGGTGGAGATGACCGGCGGCGGGGCCGACTACACCTTTGACTGCACCGGCAACACCACGGTGATGCGTCAGGCGCTGGAGGCCTGTCACCGGGGCTGGGGCGAGAGCATCGTCATCGGCGTGGCCGAGGCGGGCAAGGAGATCGCGACCCGCCCGTTCCAGCTGGTCACCGGCCGCGTCTGGCGCGGCTCGGCCTTCGGCGGCGCGCGCGGTCGCACCGACACGCCGAAGATCGTCGACTGGTACATGGACGGCAAGATCGAGATCGACCCCATGATCACCCACACCCTGCCGCTGGAGGACATCAACAAGGCCTTCGACCTGATGCATGAGAGCAAGAGCATCCGCAGCGTGGTGGTGTTCTGAGGCCATGACGGTCGAGACGGTCCTGCGCGGCTATGCGGATGCTTCGGCGGATCAGATCGGCCGGATGGAAGGGTTCGATCCGGCGCGGCTTCTGGCCCCGGTGATGACTGTCCTGCCGACGACGGCGGGGCGGATGCTCGATGTGGGCGCGGGCACAGGCTACGTCGCGGGTTGGTTCGCCGAGCAGGGCCATGAGGCGACGGCGGTCGAGCCCGTTGAGGCCTTGCGTCAGGCCGGGGAACGACTCCGGGGGGATCGGGTCCGCTGGCTGGACGACCGGCTGCCGCATCTGAACGTCGTCCGGGCCTTGCGCGAGCAATTTGATCTGATCGTTCTCTCGGCGGTCTGGCAGCATCTGGACGAAACGATGCGTCCTCCCGCCATGGCGAATCTGGCCGCCCTCGTCGCGGACGGCGGCCAGATCATCCTTTCGGTTCGGCACGGCCCTGGGGCCGCGACCCGGCCCGTGTTCGCAACGACCGCCGACGAAACCATTGCCCTGGCAGGCCGCCATGGTCTGTCGGTGCGGCTGGCTGCCCAGGCGGAGTCCCTGCAGGCCGGCAATCGCGCCATGGGAGTCAGATGGACGTGGCTGTCTTTGGCCCGCTAAGACCAGCAGGAACGAGAGAGGAAACCTATGTTCACGCACATCACCGTCGGGGCGAACGACATTGAGGCGTCACGCCGGTTCTATGACGCGGCGCTTGGCGCGCTGGGGATTCCGGGGGCGCAGGGGCCGGACCCCAAGGGGCGGTTCTGGTGGCGCACGGACCGAGGGGCCTTCGCGATCGGGGCGCCCATCGACGGCGAGCCCGCCTGCCACGCCAACGGCGGCACCATCGGTTTTCATGCGAAAACCCCCGAGATGGTCCAGGCCTTCCACGACGCCGGCGTCGCGGCGGGCGGCACGGCCATCGAGGACCCGCCCGGCGAGCGCAACGGCGCGTTCGGGAAGCTGGTGCTGGCCTATCTGCGCGATCCGTCCGGCAACAAGATCTGCGCCATGCACAGGCCGAAATGACCCTGCAAACCACCAAGACCCATATCGTCCACGGCGGCACGCTGCGGTACTGCCGTCATGACAGCGCGATCACCGGCACGCCCATGACCCTGTCGGTGTTCACGCCGCCGGGGGAGGGGCCGTTTCCGGTGCTGATCTGGCTGTCGGGCCTGACCTGCACCGAGGATAATTTTACGTCCAAGGCCGGGGCGTATCGGGCGGCGGTCGAGCATGGGGTGATCATTGTGGCGCCCGACACCTCGCCGCGAGGTCAGGGCGTGGCGGACGACGACGCCTATGATCTGGGGCAGGGGGCCGGGTTCTATGTGGATGCGACCCAGGCGCCCTGGGCGCCGCACTTCCGCATGGAGAGCTACGTCACGGACGAGCTGATCGCCCTTGTCGACGCCGGGTTCCCGACGACGAAGACGCGCTCCGTCTTCGGCCACTCCATGGGCGGGCACGGGGCCCTGACCCTGGCCTTGTGCCATCCCGAGCTGTTCCAGAGCGTCTCGGCCTTCGCCCCCATCGCCTCGCCGACCCGATGCGCCTGGGGCGAGAAGGCGTTCACCGCCTATCTGGGCGACGACCGGGCGGAATGGGTGAAGCACGACGCGGCGCTGCTGCTGGAATCCGGGGCGGCTTCGGGGGTCTACGACGACATTCTGGTGGATCAGGGCGACGGCGACCAATTCCTGACCGACCAGCTCAAGCCCGAACTGCTCAAGGCGGCGGCCGACAAGGCGGGCCAGAAGCTCACCGTGCGGATGCAGCCGGGCTACGACCATTCGTACTTCTTTATGGCCAGTTTCATCGACGATCACGTGGCCTTCCATGCGGCGCGGCTGAAGGGCTGATCCGATCCGCCTGCCGTGCGTTGATGTCCATGCGGCCACAGGGGCTATCGCCTCCGCGCCGATCACGGACTAGAAGGGCCTATGCCGGACACTCCGCTTCTCGACACCGTCGCCTTTCCCGCTGACACCCGTGGTTTCAGCGTCGCCCAGTTGCGACAGCTGGCCGACGAGGTGCGAACCGAAACCATCGACGCCGTGTCCGTGACCGGCGGGCACCTGGGCGCAGGCTTGGGCGTGGTCGAGCTGACCGTGGCCCTGCACCATGTGTTCGAGACGCCCAAGGACATCCTGATCTGGGACGTCGGGCACCAGTGCTATCCGCACAAGATCCTGACCGGACGGCGCGACCGCATCCGCACCCTGCGTCAGGGCGGCGGCCTGTCGGGCTTCACCAAGCGGGCCGAGAGCGACTACGACCCGTTTGGCGCGGCGCACGCCTCCACCTCCATCTCCGCGGCCCTGGGCTTCGCGGCGGCGCGGGACCAGAAGAAGTCCGGCAACAAGGTGGTGGCGGTCATCGGCGACGGCTCCATGTCCGCCGGCATGGCCTATGAGGCCATGAACAACGCGGCCGAGACCACCGGCCAGCTGACCGTGATCCTGAACGACAACGACATGTCCATCGCCCCGCCGGTCGGCGGGATGAGCGCCTATCTGGCCAAGCTCGTGTCCGGCGGCGCCTATCAGAACATGCGGCGCTTCGGAAAGAAGATGGCCGAGCATCTGCCGCGCCCGTTCCGCGATGCCGCACGCAAGGCCGAGGAATACACCCGTGGGATGGTCACGGGCGGGACCTTCTTCGAGGAGTTGGGCTTCTATTACGTCGGCCCCATCGACGGCCACGACATGGATGTGCTGGTTCCGGTGCTGAAGAACGCCGCGGCCATCACGGACCGGCCGGTTCTGGTCCACGTGGTGACCCAGAAGGGCAAGGGCTATGCGCCCGCCGAGAACAGCGCCGACAAGTACCACGGGGTGGTCAAGTTCGACGTGGTGTCGGGCAAGCAGTCCAAGTCCATCTCCAATGCGCCCAGCTACACCAAGGTGTTCGGGACCGAGCTGATCAAGCGGGCCGAGCGCGACCCGTCCATCGTCGCCATCACGGCCGCCATGCCGGGCGGCACCGGCGTGGACCTGTTCGGCCAGGCGTTCCCGGACCGCACCTTCGACGTGGGCATCGCAGAGCAGCACGCGGTGACCTTCGCCGCAGGGCTGGCGGCGGACGGCATGAAGCCGTTCGCGGCGATCTATTCCACCTTCCTGCAGCGCGGCTACGACCAGGTGGTGCACGACGTTGCGATCCAGTCGCTGCCGGTGCGGTTCGCCCTGGACCGGGCCGGTCTGGTGGGCGCCGACGGGCCGACCCACGCGGGGTCGTTCGACATCGGCTACCTGGGCGCCCTGCCGGGCATGGTGCTGATGGCGGCTTCGGACGAGGCAGAGTTGGCAGGCATGATCGCCACCAGCCTCGAGATCGACGACAGGCCCTCGGCCTTCCGCTATCCGCGCGGCGACGGGGTGGGGGTGGAGATTCCCGAACTGGCCGCCCCATTTGAGATCGGCAAGGGCCGCATCGTGCGTGAGGGGACGACCGTCGCGATCCTTTCGCTCGGCACCCGGCTGCAGGAATCGCTCAAGGCGGCCGAGGCTCTGGCGGCGCGGGGCGTGTCCGCCACCGTGGCCGACGCCCGCTTCGCCAAGCCGCTGGACGAGGACATGATCCTGCGTCTGGCCCGCGAGCACGAGGCCCTGATCACGGTCGAGGAGGGCGCCATGGGCGGCTTCGGCGGTTTCGTGCTGCAGATGCTGGCCGAGAAGGGCGCGCTGGACGCGGGACTGAAGGTGCGGACCCTGCATCTGCCCGACGTGTTCCAGGACCAGGACAAGCCCGAGACCATGTACGCCCAGGCCGGTCTGAACGCGGAGCATATCGCCGCGACCGCCCTGACCGCGCTGGGCGTGGATGCGGCGAGCGCAAAGGCGCGGGCCTGACGCCGGCTTTCCTCTCCGCCGATCGGAGAAGGAACCGTCACGATCGCTCACGATTTGTTACGGCGCGGCGTGGCCTTTGCTGCACTGCCGCGCTAGCTTCGCGCCGGCTCAGAGGCGGGGACCAACCCCGCCCATTCCACAGACTGAACTCAGGAACGACGCAGACATGACCCAGTGGGTGTACGGCTTCGGCGGCGGCTCCGCCGACGGCGACGCTTCGATGAAGAACCTCCTCGGCGGCAAGGGCGCCAACCTGGCGGAGATGTCCTCCCTCGGGCTCCCGGTGCCGCCCGGCTTCACCGTCACCACCGAGGCCTGTGTCCACTATTTCTCCCAGGGCCAGACCTACCCCGCCGATCTGGAGGGCCAGGTGAAGACGGCGCTGGAACAGGTCGAGACCCTGACCGGCAAGCGCTTCGGCGACGCGGCCAATCCGCTGCTGGTGTCGGTGCGCTCGGGCGCCCGCGCTTCCATGCCGGGCATGATGGATACGGTTCTGAACCTGGGCCTGAACGACCAGACGGTGGAGGGGCTGGCGGCCCTGTCCGGGGACCGGCGCTTCACCCTGGACAGCTATCGCCGCTTCATCACCATGTACTCCAATGTGGTGCTGGGCATCGGCCATGACCTGTTCGAGGAGGTGCTGGACGACCACAAGGACCGCCTCGGCGTCTCGGTCGACACCGAGCTGACGGCCGGTGACTGGGAGAAGGTCGTCGCCGACTACAAGGCCGTGGTCGAGCGCGAGCAGGGCGAGCCTTTCCCGCAGGACCCCGCCGCCCAGATGTGGGGCGCCGTGGGCGCCGTGTTCGACAGCTGGATGAACGACCGGGCCAAATTCTACCGCCGCATGCACGACATCCCCGAGAGCTGGGGCACCGCGGTGAACATCCAGTCCATGGTGTTCGGCAATATGGGCCAGACCTCGGCCACCGGCGTCGCCTTCACCCGCAACCCGTCCACGGGCGAGGCGAAGCTGTACGGCGAGTTCCTGATCAACGCCCAGGGCGAGGACGTGGTGGCCGGCATCCGCACGCCCCAGTCCCTGACCAAGGCGGGCCGCGAGGAGATGGGCGAGAGCGCGCCCTCCATGGAAGAGGCCATGCCGGAGGTGTTCGGCCAGTTCGTGGACGTGGTGGGCAAGCTGGAAAGCCACTACCGCGACATGCAGGACATCGAGTTCACGGTCGAACAGGGCCGGCTCTACATGCTGCAGACCCGCAACGGGAAGCGCACCGGCAAGGCCGCGCTGAAGATCGCCGTGGATCTGGCCGCCGAGGGCGTCATCAGCCAGGAAGAAGCCATCCAGCGGGTCGATCCCTCGGCGCTGGACCAACTGCTGCACCCCACCCTCGACCCGAAGGCCCAGCGCAACGTCATCGCCGCCGGCCTGCCCGCCAGCCCCGGCGCGGCCACGGGCAAGGTGGTGTTCGATTCCGACGAGGCCGAGCGTCTGGGCCAGCTGGGCGACGCGGTCATTCTGGTGCGCGAGGAGACCTCGCCCGAGGACATTCACGGCATGCACGCGGCGCGCGGCATCGTCACGGCCCGGGGCGGCATGACCAGCCACGCGGCGGTGGTGGCGCGCGGCATGGGACGGCCTTGCGTCTCCGGCGCCGGAGAAATCCACATCGACGAGGAGGCGGGCCTGTTCCGTGCCCGGGGTCGCGAGTTCCGCGCGGGCGAGATCGTCACCATCGACGGCTCGAAGGGCGAGGTGCTGGAGGGCGCGGTCGACATGATCGAGCCCGAACTGACCGGCGATTTCCAGACCCTGATGGCCTGGGCCGACAAGGTCCGCCGCCTGAAGGTGCGGGCCAATGCGGAGACTCCGCTGGACGCCAAGACTGCGCGGGGCTTCGGCGCCGAGGGCATCGGCCTGTGCCGCACTGAGCATATGTTCTTCGACGAGACCCGCATCGCGGCGGTGCGCGAGATGATCCTCGCCGACGACGAACAGGGCCGTCGCGCGGCCCTGGCCAAGATCGAGCCGTTCCAGAAGGCGGACTTCACCGAGCTGTTCCAGATCATGGCCGGCCTGCCGGTGACGATCCGGCTGCTGGACCCGCCGCTGCACGAATTCATTCCCCACTCGGACGAGGACATCGACGCCCTGGCGGCGTCATCGGGTCTGGACGCGGCCAAGCTGAAGCGCCGCGCGAAGGATCTGGCCGAGACCAATCCCATGCTGGGCCATCGCGGCTGCCGGCTGGGCGTGGCCTATCCCGAGATCTATGAGATGCAGGTGCGCGCCATCCTCGAGGCCGCGCTGGCGGTGAAGGCCGAGTCCGGCGCCGCGCCCACGCCCGAGATCATGCACCCGCTGGTCGCGCTGGGTCTGGAGATGAAATATCTGCGCGAGCTGACCGATCGCACCGCCGAGGCGGTGTTCGCGGCGGCAGGCGACAGGGTCGACTATCAGGTCGGCACCATGATCGAGCTGCCCCGCGCCGCCTTGCGCGCCGGGGACCTGGCCGAGAACGCGGAGTTCTTCAGCTTCGGCACCAATGACCTGACCCAGACCACCTTCGGCATCAGCCGCGACGATTCCGGCCGCTTCCTGCAGGCCTACATGGACAAGGGCATCTTCGAGACCGATCCCTTCGTGCGGCTGGACCAGGAAGGCGTCGGCGATCTGATCCGCATCGCCGCCGAGCGCGGCCGCGCCGTGCGCCCGGACGTCAAGCTGGGCATCTGCGGCGAGCACGGCGGCGACCCGTCCTCCATCGCCTTCTGCGAGGAAGCCGGTCTCGACTACGTCAGCTGCTCGCCCTACCGCGTGCCGATCGCGCGGCTGGCGGCGGCCCAGGCCGCGCTGCATGCGCAGGCGGGCACCGAGCGCGAAAAGGATCGCTAGCGGCAGACCTCTTCAAGCCAGGCGATGTCCCAGGGTTTGGGCGGTGCGGTCTGTCCCCGCGCCGCCAGCGCCGTCTCCAGATAAAGCGGTCCGTCCGACGGCGTGACCCGAATGTCCGCCTCATAGAAGGGGTGGCTCTGCGCCTCTTCGAGGGAGACGAACGTCGCGCCCTTGCCGCGATACAACGCCAGCACCTGAGGCAGCATGCGGGCGTGGAACGCGCCGGTGTGCAGCAACAGGACATAGGGAATGTCCTCGCCGTACAGCGCGCGGGCCATGGCCCTGGAGTGGTCGAAGGCGGCGTCTGCGGCCTGTATATAGGCCCGCTCCATCCGGGCGACGGCCGCGTCGTCGCCCTGCGCCCGGCAGCGCACATAGGGCTCGGTCCAGGCCCAGTCGTCGAAGCTCATGGTGACCGAGGCCACGCGGTAGCCCCGCTCATCCAGAAAGGCCCGGATGCGGTCGCGCAGCACCGGATCTTCGCCCTCGGCCAGGAACGGATAGCGGAACCAGCGCCAGTCCCGCTCGCCCATCAGCACGGCCAGCAGCGGCTCGTTGTGCAGGATCTCCGCCTCGTAGGCGTCCGCCCCGATGGCGTTCGGGTTCTGGTGCGTCCAGGTGTGGTTGCCGAGCGGGTGGCCCGCCGCCCGCCACAGGTCCAGCGCCGCGGCGGCGTCCGGGTTCTGCTCGACGGGCCCGCCATTGATGAAGATGGTCGCCGGGGCGTCGCCCGCCTCGCTCAGCGCCGCGATCATGCGGGCGGCGACCCCCACATAGGCCTCGCCCTCCGGCACAGGGCCGTGCACCGGCGCGTCATCAATGGTGATGGCGATCTGCTGCGCCCCCGCGGCGGCGGGCAGGCACAGGGGGGCGGCCCAAACGATGAAAGGGACGATCAGGGCGAAGCGCATCAGTCTTCGTGCGTCAGAAACAGCGTCAGGTCCACCGCCTCGCCCATGGCGCGGTACCCGTCAATGGACGGATGCAGGCCGTCGCTGTCGTACTCGGCCCGCAGGTGCGTGGGCCGCTCCGGATCGCGCATGACCGCGTCGAAGTCGATCACCGCGTCCACATTGCCGGGCGTCCGGAACCAGGCGTTGATCGCCTGCCGGTCCGCCTCGTTCTGCGCGTCCGGATGATAGTAGTCCGAGCCCCCGTAGGGCGTGATGGTGGCTCCAATGACGGTGATCCCCCGCTCCCGCGCCCGGGCGGTCATCTGGGCGTAGGCGGCGATCATGTCGGCGACCAGCTGGGCATGCGCCTCGGGCGTCGCCGGCGCGTCGCGGGTCAGGACACCCAGATCGTTGACGCCTTCCAGAAGGATCAGGTGGGTCACGCCGGTCTGGCCCAGCACGTCTCGCTCGAACCGCGCCAGGGCGTTGGGGCCCAGACCGTCGCGCAGCACCCGGTTTCCGCCGATGCCGTGGTTCAGCACGCTGAGGTGGGACGCGCGGGAATCAGCCTGCAGCCGCTCGGCGAGAAAGTCGGGCCAGCGGGCGTCGGTGTCCGGCTGGACCCCATAGCCGTCGGTGATGGAGTCGCCCAGCACGACGATCGCCCCGGCCTCTGGCGGGCCCAGCACGTCCACGCCGGAGAGCAGATACCAGCGGGTGAAGGTGGTCTCATCGGTCAGGGCGGCGGCGCCCGTCTGGTCGCCCGACGCCATGCGGCTGGTGGCCCGGGCGCCGGGATGGGCGGTCAGGCGCGAAGGGGCGTCGGCCACATGAAGGGTGATGGCCAGATGCGACAGGGCCTCCACCTCGAAGTCCACAGGATCAGAGACGAACTCGGCCCCGGCCGGGACCATGACGTCGGGCCGGCCCGCGAAGGTGAGGCGCCTGACCATGGCCGGATCGATTATGGCGCCGTCGCGGGTCGTTGGTCGGCTTACCGCAGCGCGGGCGATGCGAAGGGGCGCGTCGCCGAAGGCGTTCGAGACCCGGACCCGGATCCGGTCGCCGGACGCGGTCAGACGCACCACCTGTCGCAGGGTGACGTCGTCCATGGCGCTGTCGGGCAGGGCGTGTTCGTTCTCCGCGACCATCTGGGACGACGCCCAAGCGCCGACCCATCGCCCGTCATCGGCAAGGGCCGCGACCGGCGCCAGAATGAGGCCGAGGGCGGCGAACGCGCTCACCAGGCGGCGTCTCGAGATCATGATCGTCCTCCCTGTCGCGCGCCGCGATCTCAATGTCGTGGTAGCGCTATCAGGCCTGAAGGGTCCGGCTTTCCACCCACATCGTCAAGGGGGCCGCAGAACGCGGTGTGTGTCTTTTGGGCCACCGTTACGCTTGTGTAATCGTTTGGCCTTGGAACTGCCTCATGGGATACCTATTTGAACATTCGCTGGGATTTGGGGCTGGCGACCAAAGAAGTCGCTGCTCACGGAGTGTTACTAAATGAAAACGATTCTTCTCTCTACCGCCGCTATCGCCATGTTCACCGCCGCGCCCGCCATGGCGCAAAGCTGGCCCGCGCCCGAATACTACGGTTCGCTGGGTTACTCGCACATGGAAGCTGACGGAGCCGATGTCGAACTCGGCGCCATCACCGGCCGTTTCGGCGCCAAGCTGACGCCGTACTTCGGCTTCGAAGGCGAAGGCTCGTTCGGCGTCCGTGACGACGAAGTCACCATTGGCGCAGTCACCGCCGACATCGATCACAACTACGACCTGGCCGCCTATGGCGTGGCTTTCCTGCCGGTGAACCCGAACTTCGAGCTGTTCGCCCGCCTGGGTTACGGCACGACTGAACTCGAGGCCTCGGCCGCGGGCGTCAGCGTCACCGAAGACGGCGAAAGCTGGAACTACGGCGTCGGCGCCAACTACTTCTTCGACGGCCAGAACGGCGTCCGCGGCGACTGGACCCGTCGCGACTTCACCGACGACGGCGGCGAAGCCGACGTCTACTCGGTGAGCTACATCCGCCGCTTCTAAGGCCGGATGACATCGGGGCTCCGGCGACGGAGCCCCGCTATCGAGCAGGGAAGGCGCGCTTCGGAGAGGAAGCGCGCCTTTCTCGTTGTTGGGACGCTATCGCGCGGCCCGCGGGGCCTTGCTGCTTGAGCGCATGTTGGGGCGCTAACGCTCGCGACGCGGCCGCTCGCTGCTTGAGCGCCTTGTGGCGCTAACCCTTGGCCCTCGGGGCTTTGCGGCTTGAGCGTCAGGCGCGCTTCCGGACGAACACCGAGCCGGCGGAATAGCCGGCGCCGAAGCTGCAGATCAAGCCGGTGTCGCCCGGCGCGAATCCCTCGTTGTGCAGGTGGAAGGCGATGATCGATCCGGCCGACGAGGTGTTGGCGTAGTCGTCCAGGATGATGACGTTCTCGCCCGGCGCCGGCTCGCGGCCCAAGACGCGCTTGCCGATCATCTCGTTCATGTTGATGTTGGCCTGGTGCAGCCACAGGCGCTTGAGGGCAGTCGGATCGATGGCCAGATCGCGGGCGTGATCCACAATCATCTCGGAGACCATGGGCACCACGTCCTTGAAGACCTTGCGGCCCTGCTGGACGAACAGCTTGTCGGTGATGCCGTCGGGGCGCGGTCCGTCGGCGATGGCGGTGACGTCGTCGCGGGCGGCGCGGTTCAGGAAGCCAAAATTGTTGCGGATGTTGTTGGAGAAGACGGTCTTGAGCCGCGTGCCCAGGATGTCCCAGCCGCCGGTGGCCTGATCGGCGGCCTCGACGATCACGGCGGTGGCCACGTCGCCGAAGATGAAGTGGCTGTCGCGGTCGCGGAAGTTCAGGTGGGCCGAGCAGATCTCGGGATTCACCATCAGCACCGCCTTGACCGAGCCCGAGCCGATGAAGTCGGCGGCGGTCTTGAGGCCGAAGGTGGCCGAGGAGCACGCCACGTTCATGTCGAAGGCGAAGCCCTCGATTCCCAGGGCCTGCTGCACCTCGATGGCCATGGCGGGGTAGGGGCGCTGCATGTTGGAGGCGGCGCAGATGACGGCGCCGATCTCGCTGACCGGCTTGCCCCAGCGGGCGATGGCTTCCTGTGCGGCCTTGACCGCCATTTCGGCCAGCACCGACAGCTCGTCGTTCGAGCGTTCGGGGATGTGGGGGACCATGCGGTCCGGATCGAGGATGCCCGACTTCTCCACCACGAAGCGGGACTTGATGCCCGAGGCCTTCTCGATGAACTCGGACGAGGACGGCGTCAGCGCCTCCAGCTCGCCGGCGGCGATGGCCTCGGCGTTGGCGGCGTTGAAGCGCTCGGCGAAGGCGTTGTAGGCCGTCACCAGTTCAGCGTTCGAGAGCGCGTGTTCGGGCGTGTGCAGGCCGGTGGCGGCTATGACCGCTCTGGGAGAATCGTTCACTGGGTTCGTTTCCTTGACGAGGCCCATCAATAGGACGGCGGCGGCGTGCGGTCGAGACTGGCGCGGATGCCGGTCCACCAGCGGGCGATCTGGTTGGCGGGCGCCCGGGGCGGCGGAACGCCCTTGGCGGTGATCAGGGCCTCGACCAGATCCTCGGCCTCGCAGGGCCAGCCGTTGGGGGCCACATAGACGGGGTAGAGGATCAGCGCTGCGGCCACCAGTTCGTCCAGGCTCGCCCGGCGTGTGCGGCGCGGACAGGGGACGCGGTCCTCGGTCAGGCCCCAGCCGGCGAAGAACGGCGTGCCGTAGGTGGTCACGGGCTTGCCGCGCAGCAGGGCCTCGAAGCCGGACAGGGAGGTCAGGGTGGCCAGACGGTCGGCGTGGTCCAGGCACTGGATGATGTCGAGCCCGTCGGCCGAGGCGTCCACGGCGTCCAGCGCCGCGCCGTCCAGCATGCCGGGACGGTTGCCCGCCAGCACGTCGGGGTGGTTCTTGTAGATCAGGAAGGCGTCCGGATGGTCCGCCCGCACGGCGGCCACCAGTCCGGCGTTGGTGCGGATGTGGGCGCAGCCCTTGAGGATCGACTGGTCGTTCTCCACCTGGCCGACGATCAGGATGCGCTGGCGCTTCTTTGGCCAGGCGTCGAAGGCCCCGGCCGGGGCGGGCAGGTTGTACTTGCTGAGCCCCGCCGAAACGATCCGCTCCCGAAGGCGCGCGGCGCGGTCCAGCAGGGTCGGCGAGAAGCCGCCCTGTTCGATCAGGGTCTCCAGCCGCGAGGGGCGCGTGGCGTCGTAATAGACGCCCAGATCATCCAGCGTCACGGACAGGGCGCCGACGAAGTCCGAACCGAGCCCGCGCGAGCGGATGAAGCCGTCCTCCATGCGCAGGATCGGACCGGTGAAGCCCTCGGTCGCCTGCTCGAAATCCGCGCCGGTGCGCGAGGCCCAGCAGACGATGCGCCCGTCTTCGGTTTCGGCGGCGGTGCGGGCGCGGGCGGCGGAGGCGAAATAGCGCACCGGTCCCTTTGGCGAGTTCAGCAGGCGGCGCACGGGCGGGCGCTTGGCCGGGGCGAAGGCGACGCAGGCGTTCAGTCCCGCGAGCCGGTCGGCGCGGTCGCGCAGGGCGATGAGGCGCTCCAGCGCCTGTTCCGCCTCGCAGGCGCGGCCGGTGACCGGGTCCACATAGCGGGCGTAGCGGATCAGGGCGGCGGCGGCGATGGATTCGATATCGCGCAACTGGCCCCGGCGGCCGGTGTCCACGGCGTCCGTGGTCAAACCCCAGCCGGAATAGAAGGGCGCGCCGAAGCAGCGGACGGACAGGCCGCGCAGCAGCGCCTCCCACCCCAGGCCGCTGGTGACCGTATAGACCGCGTCCACCTGGGCCAGCAGGTCGGCGGGGCGGACGTCGGTGTCGATCAGGGTGACGTCGCCGAGGAGGTCGGCGGGGATGCAGCCCTGCTTGCGGCCCGCGGCCACGGCCGGGTGGCGCTTGACGATCAGCTGGGCGCGGGGCTCGTCGCGGCGGGCGGCGTCCAGCATGTCGATGAAGGATCGGGGCGAGGCCAGGCCGAAGCCGATGGAGGCGTCGCCCAGCGTCTGGTCCACGATCAGGATGCGGCGGCCGGGCTTGAGCAGACCAGCGTTCAGCGGGCCGCCCAAATTGGTCTTGGAGACGCCGCTCTCGACGATGCGGTCGATCAGGGCGCGGGCGCGGATTCGCAGGTCGGGGGACATCCAGGCCGGAGCCCCGGCGATCAACTGCTCCAGCCGCGAGGGCCGCGTGGCGTCATAGTAGACGCCCAGATCATCGGCCACGATGCTGAGCGATGTGGCGCCCGCCTCGCCCAGACCCACGGAGCGGAGCAGGCCGTCCTCCAGCGCCACATAGGGCACGCCGTGCTTTTCGGACCAGCGGCGCCCGTGGGCGGCGGTGGGTTTCATGCCCCAGCCCAGCACCGCCTGAACGTCGCGGCCGGGCAGGGCGCGCAGGTCGTGTTCGGGGAGGAAGGCCGCGAGATTGGGCAGGCGGCGGACGCCGGGCGCGCAGACCCATGCGGGCGCGCGCGTGCTCACTGGACCTGGGCCCGGTCCCAGCCCCCGGCGAAAGCCATGGCCATGCGGCGGGCGGTCACGTCCTGCATGGCGGGGTTATGATAGCTGCCGTTGATCTGGGTGCGGTGGAGCACATGCTCGCGGAACCGGACGTAGAGGTCGTGGTCCGGGGTCTGCGGGGCGGTCCAGAAGCGGGACAGGGGCTGCTGGTCCGTCAGGCCCTCGAAGTCGAAGAACGCCTGCCCCAGCACCTTGACCGGCGTGCCGAAGCCCACCGCGGACAAGGCGGCGGTGGAGTTGTTCACCACCATGCCGAGGGATGCCCGGCAGAGGGCGGCCAGATTGCCGCCGTCGATGAAGTCCACGCGCCCCTCGAGGGCGTGGCGCCGCGCCAGCCGCCGCACGACCGCCTGATAGTTCACCAGGCCCGGGTCCAGCGGGTGGTTCTTGACGACCAGACGGGCCTGCGGCGGCGCATGCGTGGCGAAGTCGGCGACCACATGCTCAAGGAAGGCCGTGTTGGTGACGTAGTCGGAGTAGCGCAGCAGGGTCGTGTCGCCCTCGCGCTGGAGGCAGGTGATGAAGAACGGGCCGCGTCCCGCGATCACATCGGTGTCGGTGGCGAGCGGAGAGGCCAGGCGCAGTTTCAGGTAGCGCCAGGCGTGGCCCCCGGCTTGAACCAGTGCGTGGCGGGTGTAGGGACGGACGTAGCGGGGGAACAGGACACGACCCGCCACCTGCACGGTGTGATACCGCGCCAGGTTCCACACGTGGTGCGGCAGGATGGTCCCGGCCTCCTGAAAGGGCGGCTCGCGCGGCGCCGGGGCGGGATAGCCGTCGGCGGAGCGGGGCAGGGTCGAGCGAGCGTTGACGCCGTTGCGCTCCATGGTCACCCAGTGGGGGCGGAAGTAGCCGTTCTCGATGACCCAGACGGACGCCTTCAGGCGCTCGGCCTGTTCGATCACGGTCTGGTTGTAGACCCCCGCTTCGCCGAACAGGACCAGATCGGTGTAGGTCTCGGCCAGCCCGGCCAGGGCGTGGGGCCAGGCGTCGCCGCCGCGCCGGAACTTGACCGCATCGCGCGAGCCCCAGTCCAGCAGATCCCCCGCATTGAAGATCATGCGGCGCACCACCGCGCCGTTCGCGCGCAGCACGCAGGCCAGCTTGCGCGAATAGGAGCCGAAGGGCGCCGAGATGATCAGGAAGCGCCGTCCGGCCAGACCGGGAATGGCTTCAGACGGCTCGTCGCTGGCGTCCGGATCGGCTCCGGCGGACGGGGATGGCGAGGCGACTGACAATGAGTTCTGGAGCCTGAGGATAACGAGTCTGTGATGTCTTAGAGTGTTCCGGCGAGATCATGCAAGGCGAGCGTGTCACGGGCGCGGGCCAGATGGAGCCTTTCCACCATGGCGCCGTGGACGCGGATGACGCCTTTCCCGACGTGCGCAGGGTCGTCAAAGGCCGCGACCACGGCCTCGGCCCAGGCGATGTCGTCGGCGGACGGCGCGAAGGCGGCGTTGGCGGGGGCGATCTGACGGGGGTGGATCAGGCTCTTGCCGTCGAAGCCGTAGAGGCGGCCCTGGCGGCATTCGGCCTCGAAGCCGGCGTCGTCGTCCAGGGCGTTGAAGACCCCGTCGATGGGGGACAGGCCGTGGGCCCGGGCGGCGGCGACGGTCAGGCTCATGGCGGTCTTGAGCGGCTCGCGGTCGGGCGAAGGGGCGCTGCGCAGCATGGCGGCCAGATCGTTGACCCCCAGCATCAGGGCGCCCATGCGCGCTGTGGCGGCGATGGCGTCCAGATGGAACAGGGCCTGGGGCGTCTCGATCATGGCCCACAGGGCGGCGCCGTCCGGCAGGCGGGCGGTGAAGGCGGCGGCCTGATCGGCGGTGGAGACCTTGGGGGCGACGATGAAGGCCGGTGACGCGGCGTACAGGGCGGTCAGGTCGGCGTCGCCCCATTCGGTGTCCAGACCGTTGACGCGGACCCCCACCTCGCGGGCCTGAAACCCGCCCTGGCGCAGGGCCGCGACGGCGGCGTCACGGGCGGCGGCCTTGTCGTCCGGGCCGACCGCGTCCTCCAGATCCAGCACCACCACGTCGCAGGGCAGGGTGCGGGCCTTCTCAACCGCGCGGGGGTTGGAGGCGGGCAGGTAGAGGACGCTGCGGCGGGGCGTCATGGCTCAGACCCGGCCGGTGACGGGAATCAGGGCGCCGGTGATGGCCCGCGCGGCGGGCGAGGCCAGGAACAGCATGACGGCGGCCAGATCGGCGGTCTTGACCCACTTGTCCGCGTTCGCCTCGCCCATGTCGGCGCGGTTGGCGGGGGTGTCGATGATGGAGGGCAGGACGGCGTTGACGGTGACGGACGTCTCCTTGAGCTCCTCGGCCAGGGATTCGGTCAGACGGTGGACGCCCGCCTTGGAGGCGGCGTAGGCCCCCATGCCTGCGGCGGCCTTTTGCGCCCCCGCCGCGCCCACATTGACGATGCGGCCGTCGGTCGCCTGTTTCAGCATGGGCAGGGCGGCGCGGCTGGCGTTCAGGGCCGTGGTCACGTTCAGGGCGTACATGCGGCCCCAGGCGGCGGGATCGCCGTCCTCGGTGGTCTGCCAGACGAAGCCGCCCGCGATGTTGAGCAGGGCGTCGATGCGGCCGAGCTGTTCGGCGACCGCCTGAATGGCTTGCTGGGCCTGGCCCGGCTCGGTGAGGTCGACGCCGGAGAGGGTCATGTCGGCGCCCTGGGTCTCCTGGCGGGCATGGTCGATGACCGCCACGGTCCAGCCGGCTTCGCCCGCCGCCTTGGCGACCGCGGAACCGAGAGCGCCGTGGCCTCCGGTGATGACGATGACGGGTCGGGACATGGGTGGCTCCTTCAAGGCTGGGCGGGACCATAGGGCGTGGGGTCAGGGGGCTCCACCGCCGGATCGGAGAGTTTCAGAGCCTGGTCGGCAAAAAACAGGGTGCGAATAGTGCGAATAGTCCGAAATCGACGACCGGTGGACGGATATTCGGACTCCGGAACGGGCGAAAAAACAGAGTGCGAATAGTGCGAATTGTCCGAAATCGCCTCAAGCGGTCGGGTCTGCGGAGGCCATTGTACACCGCTCTCAGACAGCGGGATTAAATAGACCCCCCGGACCAGCGCGCCAGCACCGCCTGGCCGTTTTCGCCCGCTTTTGCAGGCGGGCCCTGGATGGCGCCGGGGGTGCGGGAGAAGCGCGGGGCGGGGGCGGGC
>NZ_JADWOW010000060.1:0-269690 GCF_015767455.1 Brevundimonas sp. BAL450 | reverse complement strand
GCGACGGGCTGTGATCGAGCGGGATATAGCGGCGGGGCGGATTACTCGCCGGGTCCGGGACATGGAGCGCTGTCCATGCCCGCCCGTTCAGGGCCTGAACACCGGCTAGCGCCTAAGACGCGTGCCCACCGGGGGCTCTGGAAGAACGATCGCGCGGGGCGTCAGCCTTCGTCGAAACGGTATTTGTCTATCCCATACACCGGGCGATGGCCCGGCGCCCCGCTCCCTTCCCATCAACCCGCACCGACGGGCGCTTCAGCCTGTCCGGGGCTCAGCCGCGAACGCCTGCCAGAAAATCCAGCAGGGCCGCGTTGACCGCCTCGGGCCGCTCCTGCTGCAGCCAGTGGCCGGCGCCGGGAATCTCGATCATGCCGCGCAGGTCGGTCAGCCAGTCCGCCTGCGCCTTCTCATGGCGCCCGGCGTAGTGGCGCACGGGGTCGTTCTCGCCGATCATGAACAGGGACGGGACGTCGATGGTGCGGTCCTGAAGCCAGGCGGTCAGGGACCAGTTCAGGTCCATGCAGCGGTACCAGTCCAGCGGCCCCCTGAACCCGCCCGCGCGGAACGCCGCCACATACTCGGCGAAGTGGTCGCCGCTCATCCACGGCGGCCGGGTCGCCCCGTCGCTGACGCCGTCAATCATGGACTGGCCCGGCTTCAGAAAACCGGTGTGGCGCTGATCGGCGGGGGTGGCGCCGTCATAGGCCCAGAACATCTTCCTCAGGGCCGTTTCGGGATCGGCCTCGAACGGCGCATGGGCGTCCGCGTCCTGGAACCGGGTGATGTAGAGGTCGTCGGTCCCGGCCCGGGCGGCGATGGCGCGCATGGCGGCGATGGGCGGGCCCTTCGCCCGGCGTGGCTGGAACGGCACCGACAGCCCGGCCACGGCGGTGAACAGATCGGGCCGCATCAGGGCGCAGTGCCAGGCCACGGACGCCCCCCAGTCATGGCCGATCACCACACACGACCGCTCGCCCAGCGCCCGCACCAGACCCACCATGTCGCCCACCAGATGCAGGATGGAGTGGTCTTCGGTCCTCGCAGGCCGGTCGGTCGCGCCATAGCCGCGCATGTCCGGCGCGACGGCGCGATAGCCGGCCTCGGCCAGGGCGTCGATCTGGGCGCGCCAGCTGATGGCCAGCTCCGGAAACCCATGGACCAGCAGCACCAGCGGCCCCTCGCCCGCCTCAAGAACGGACTGGTTCAGGCCGTCGGTGGCGATCAGGCGGCGGTCCATGGGGTGCTCCTCGTCAATCGGAGGGTGCAGCATCCTTCTCGCTGATCGGTTCGTCCAGATAAACGCCCTTGATCAGCACGAAAACCAGCACCGCCAATGGCGTGGCCAGCAGCACGCCGAGAGGCCCGAACAGGGCGGCGAAGATCAGGATGGAGAACAGGGCGATCACCGGCGGCAGGGACACCATGCGCTTCTGCACCAGGGGCATGATCAGATTGCCTTCCAGCTGCTGGATGCCGACGTAGAGCAGCAGTGTCCACAGCATCATCTCGGGCCCCATCGTGGCCGCCAGCAGGAGCGCGGGGATGGTGGCCGCCACCGGGCCGACGATGGGCACGAACTCCAGCGCGCCTGCGATCATGCCCAGCGCCAGAGGCGAGGGCAGGCCGATGGCCCAGGCGCCCAGGCCCGTGATCACGCCCACCAGCGCCATGGCCGCCAGCTGGCCCAGCAGCCAGCGCCGAAGACCGAGTCCCGAAACGTCGAACGCCTTGCCGACCATGTCGGCGGTGGAGGCGCTGCGCTTCTTGAACAACCGCACCACCCCGGCCCTGTAGCTTCGGGGGTTGAGGGCCAGGAAAATGCCGGCGAAGATGACCAGAATCAGTTCCGCGATCACGCCGGCGATCAGTCCGGCGAAGGCGCCGAGACTGGAGAAGACCTCACCGGACAGCAGGCTCCCGTCGGTGGCTGGCGGCGCAGGGGCGACGCCCGGAGCGCTGTCATCCGGCTCGAGCTGTCGGGCGGTGTCTTCGCCGCCGCCTTCGCCCATCCGGTCAATCAGGCTGTCCAGCCGCTCCACCACCTCGGGTCCGAACGGCAGGGTCGCCAGCTGGCCGCGCGCCGCATCCCAGGCCTGGGGGAGACGCGTGGCGAGATCAGACGCCTGGCTGGAAATCTCGCGCCCGAAAATCCAGCCGCCCAGGGTCATCAGCGCCACGATCGACGCCAGGGCCGCGAGCACGGCGGGGCGGGGCGGCAGTTTGGCGTACCGTTCGAACGGCTCGGCGGCGGTGCTGAGGATCAGGGCCAGCAGAATGGCGCCGAACACCAGCAGCAGGATGTGGCTGAGCTGCCAGATCAGGAGGGCCGTGACGACGACGCCCGCGACCAGCACGGTCTGGCGCAGCAGACGGCCGTCATCGGCGCGCTGTTCAGAGGCCTTCTCGGGCGCGGCTTCGGTCGGTGATTTTCCCATCGCCCCCTAACGCACCGGGCGCGCCGGGGTTCTCCCGACGCGCCCGTCACGCATCCGCTTCAATGCTCAGAGGACGGTCAGGCCGCCTTCTTGCCCGCGAACTTGCCGTAGAAGGTCTCGCCCTTGGCCGCCATGTCGCGCAGAAGTTGGGGCGGGGTGAACCGCTCGCCGTATTGCGCGGCGTACTTGTCCGCCTGCTCCACGAAGGCCTTCAGGCCGATCTGGTCGATCATGGTGATCGGGCCGCCGGTCCAGGGCGCGAAGCCCCAGGCCAGGATGGCGCCCACGTCGGCCTCGCGCGGGTCGTCGATGACGCCCTCTTCCCAGCAACGGGCCACCTCCACCGCCTGGCGATAGAGCAGGCGGCGCTTCTGGTCCTCGACCAGCTCGGGCGTGGACTCGGCGATCGTCACCGGCGCCAGCTCCGACAGGCCCTTCCAGAGCGTCTTGGGCTTGCTGTCATAGTCATAGAAGCCCTTGCCGTTCTTGCGGCCGTAGCGTCCCAGCTCCTCGACCATCTTCTCGACGATCTCCATGCCCGGCTGCGGCGTGAACTTGTCGCCCAGATCGGCCTTCGTCTGCTTCGTGATCTTGACCGACAGGTCCAGGGCCACGTCGTCGTGCATCTCCAGCGGGCCGCGCGGCATGCCGGTGGCGCGACCGATGTTGTCGATCATGGCCGGAGCGTAGCCTTCCTCCAGCATGGCCAGACCTTCGGCCACATAGGTGCCGAAGCAGCGCGAGGTGTAGAAGCCGCGCCCGTCGTTGACGACGATCGGGGTCTTCCTGATCTTCATCACATAGTCGAGGGACTTGGCGATGGCCGCCTTCCCCGTCTTCTCGCCAAGGATGATCTCCACCAGCATCATCTTGTCGACGGGCGAGAAGAAGTGGATGCCGATGAAGTCCTCGGGCCGGACGCTGGCCTCGGCCAGACCCGTGATGGGCAGGGTCGAGGTGTTGGAGCCGAACACGGCGCCCGGAGCCAGCTGCGCCTCGGCCTTCTTCGTCACCTCGGCCTTCAGGTCGCGGCTTTCGAACACGGCCTCGACCACCAGGTCGGAACCCTTGATCAGCTCGTAGTCGGTGGTCGGGGTGATCAGGGCCAGGACGGCGTCGGCCTTGTCCTGGGTCATCTGACCGCGCGAGACGCGCTTCTTCAGGATGTCCTCGGCGTAGGACTTGCCCTTGTCGGCGCCTTCCTGGCTGACGTCGATCAGGATGGTCTCGATGCCGGCCATGGCCTGCACATAGGCGATGCCCGCCCCCATCATGCCGGCGCCCAGAACGGCCACCTTCTTCGGGTCGGACTTGGGCACGTCGGCCGGGCGCAGGGCGCCCTTGTCCAGTTCCTGCTTGGACAGGAACAGCGACCGGATCATGCCCTGGGCCTGCGGCGTCATCAGGGTCTTGATGAAGTAGCGGGTCTCGACCCGCAGGGCCGCGTCCATGGGCAGCTGAACGCCCTCATAGACGGCCTTCATCATGTTGGTGACGGCCGGATAGTTGCCGTAGGACTGCTTCCTCAGCATGGCGTTGCCCATGATGAAGACCTGCGAGCCTGCGGGGTGATAGGGACCGCCCCCGGGCAGCTTGAAGCTCTTCTCGTCCCAGGGCTGGACGGCCTTGCCGCCGCCCTTGATCCAGGCCTTGGCCGCCTCGACTTCCTTGCCGGGCTCGACCACCTCGTGGACGACGCCGGCGGACAGGGCGTCCTTGGGACGCCAGCTCTTGCCCTCGGACATCTGCATGAGGGCGGCCTGAACGCCGATCAGGCGCGGCAGGCGCTGGGTGCCGCCGCCGCCGGGGAACAGACCCACCTTGATCTCGGGGAGGCCCAGCTGAATCTTCGAATTGTCGCCGACCACGCGGTAGTGGCAGGCGAGGGTGAGTTCGAGGCCGCCGCCCAGGGCCAGGCCGTTGATGGCCGCAGCCACCGGCTTGCCGCAGGTCTCCAGCGCCCGCAGGGCGCCGTTCAGACGCCAGCCGGCGTCATAGGCCGCCTGCAGGTCCGAGCCGCCCAGCATGCCGCCGGCCATGTCGCCCAGATCCGCCCCGGCGCAGAAGCCCGAGGGCTTGCCGGAGGTCAGGACCACGCCCTTGATGGCGTCGTCGCCCTTCACCTGTTCGACCCACTCGGGGATCTCCTTCATGACGCCCGAGGTCAGGGTGTTCATGGAGCGGCCCGGCACGTCGAAGGTCACCGTGGCGATGCCGTCGCCGTCGATCTCGATCTTGAAGTTTTCCATGGGTGCTTCTCCTTCGGATCAGACGCGTTCGATGACGGTGGCGGTGCCCATGCCGCCGCCGATGCACAGGGTGGCCAGGGCGGTGGTCTTGTCCGAGCGCTCCAGCTCGTCCAGCGCGGTGCCCAGGATCATGGCGCCGGTGGCCCCCAGGGGGTGGCCCATGGCGATGGCGCCGCCGTTCACGTTGATCTTGTCGTGGGGGATGTTCAGGGCCTGCATGTAGCGCAGGACCACCGCGGCGAAGGCCTCGTTCAGCTCATAGAGATCGATGTCGCCGGCCTCCATGCCCAGGCGGGCCAGCAGCTTGCGGGTCACGGGCTCGGGGCCCGTCAGCATGATGGAGGGTTCCGAACCGATGGAGGCGGCGCCGCGGATCTTCGCACGGGGCTTGAGGCCGAGCGCCTTGCCCGCCTCGAGGGTGCCGATCAGCACCCCGGCCGAACCGTCGACGATGCCCGAGGAGTTGCCCGGGGTGTGCACGTGATTGACGCGCTCCACCTCGGGGTAGCGCTGGTTGATCACGGCGTCGAAGGCCATCTCGCCCATCATCTGGAACGAGGGGTTCAGCCCGCCGAGGACCTGCATGTCGGTCTTGGGACGCACGGTCTCGTCGTGGTCGAGGATGGTGAGGCCAAGCTGGTCCTTCACCGGCACCACCGACTTCCTGAAGCGGCCGTCGGCCCAGCTGGCGGCGGCGCGCTTGTGGCTCTCAACCGAATAGGCGTCCACGTCGTCGCGGCTGAAGCCGTACTTGGACGCGATCATGTCGGCCGACACGCCCTGGGGAACGAAATAGGTGGCGATGGCGCTGGACGGGTCGATGGGCCAGGCCCCGCCGTCGGAGCCCATGGGCACCCGGCTCATGGCCTCGACCCCGCCGCCCACGGCCATGCGGGCCTCGCCGGAGGCCACCTTGGCGGCGGCCATGTTCACGGCTTCCAGGCCCGAGGCGCAGAAGCGGTTGATCTGGACGCCGGCGGTCAGCTGCGACCAGCCGGCGGTCAGCACGGCGGTGCGGGCGATGTCGGCGCCCTGCTCGCCCACCGGGGCCACACAGCCCAGGATCACGTCATCCACCTGCGAGGTGTCCAGATCGTTGCGGTCGCGCAACGCCTCCAGAACCTGAGATGCGAGGGACAGGGCGGTGATCTCGTGAAGGGATCCGTCCTTCTTGCCCTTGCCGCGCGGGGTGCGCACGGCGTCGAAGATGTAGGCGTCGGCCATGGGTGCGTCTCCTTTGAGGACGCTTCCTTAGCGCGTTTGCCGACGAAATGCTACGTTTACGTCAACGTCAACTTACGACTTTTTTCGCTCAGTCGAGGAAGGCGCGGACCTCAGCCTCGAATACGTCCGGCTGGTCGATCATGATGAAATGGGCGCTGTCGGGGATTCGTTTCAGGGCGACGCCGGAAAGCGGGGCGTAGACGGCCTGGAACACGCCATCCAGCTGGGCGTCGCTCAGGGGGATGTTGGGCCCGTTGACGTAGAGCACGGTCGTGGGGGCGGTGATGCGGCCCAGCTCGCCGGTCAGATCGGTGGTGATCAACTCGTGCATGGCGTTGGCGGCGACGCGGCGGTCGGTCTCGACCGCATGGCGGACCGGACCGGCGCGGCCGGACTCGGTCAGGACCATGCCCGCGATGGCGGCCTGCGCGCCGGCGGCCCAGCCCGCGTCATCGGCCGAGGCCATGCGGTCGCGGGTCATGTCAGCGACGGGGCGGACGCTCTCCGCGGTCGTCCCTGCGGGCCCGTAGAACACGCCCATGAAGGGCACCTGATCCACCACCATCAGCCGCTCGACCAGCGCCGGATGACGGGCCGCCAGCATCAGGCCGATGGTGCCGCCCATGGAGTGGCCGATCACCGGTGCGGATGTGATGTCGTTGAAAGCCAGGTATTCGGCGATTTCCTCGGCCACCGGGGCGGCCACGGGGCCCGAGGCGTTGTCGCCCGCGTCCAGTCCGGCGAAACCGCGCACATGGACCCGGTGCACCCGGTAGCCGGCGCCGAGACGCGCCACCAGATCATCCCAGATCTCCGGATGCGAGCTCAGACCGGGGATCAGCACCAGATCGCGGCCCTGACCCGAGGTCCAGACCATGATGCGCGCGCCGTCGAAGGGCGCCTCGGCCTCCTGACCCACCGAGCCGGTGGCGCAGCCGGAAAGTACAAGGGCCGCCCCGCCCGCCAGAACCATTCTGCGATCCATGTCCGCTTCCCTCTTCGCGCCGTGATTTGACCAGTGGTATAGGCGACTCATGCCCGCAGACAGCGACGCCAGCAAGACGGCCGTGCCCGAGGCCAAGTCCCCGCCCACCGCCTTCGGCAAGGGCTTCATCACCGACGCCTGGTATTTCGCGGCCCTGTCGCGGGACGTGAAAGCGGCCGGGCTCAAGCGCTACGAACTGCTGGGCGAGCCGGTGCTGATCGGGCGCACCCGCGCGGGCCAGGTCTACGCCATGCGGGACATCTGTCCCCACCGGGCCGCCCCCCTGTCGGCCGGACGCCTGGTCCAGCATGACGGCGAGGGCGAGACGGTGGAATGCCCCTATCACGGCTGGCGTTTCCGGCCCGACGGGGTGTGCGCGGCGATCCCCTCGCTGGTCCAGGACCAGGCCTTCGAGGCGGACCGGATCCGGGTGCGATCCTATCCCGTGGTCGAGAGCCAGGGGCTGGTGTTCGTGTGGATGGCCGCCGATCCTCGCAATCCGTCGGCCCCCGACCATGACCCGCCGGTGTTCCCCGGCGTGGTGGGCGGCGACGCGAAGCTGGTTGAGTGGATGGATTTCGACAGTCATGTGGATCACGCCGTGGTGGGCCTGATGGACCCGGCTCACGGCCCCTATGTGCATCAGCAGTGGTGGTGGCGCAGCGCCCAAAGCCGGCACGAGAAGGCCAAGGCTTTCGAGCCGCGGGACCATGGGTTCGCCATGGTCCGCCACGCGCCGTCATCCAATTCCTACGCCTACCGCATTCTGGGCGGCAAGCCGGCGACCGAGATCACCTTCCGCCTGCCCGGCTATCGCTGGGAACATATCCAGGTGGGCGAGAGACAGGTGCTGGCCCTGACCTGCCTGACGCCCCTGACCGAGACGACGACCCGCATCACCCAGATCTTCTGGTCCGACCATTGGGTGTTCGACCTGATCCGCCCGTTCCTGAAGCGGGGCGCCCGCGCCTTCCTGAAGCAGGACGGCGACATGGTGAACCTGCAGAACGAGGGCCTGCGCTACGACCCGGCGCTGCTGTGGATCGACGACGCCGACAAACAGGCCAAGTGGTACCAGCAGCTGAAGCGGGAATGGCTGAAGAGCCGCGCCGAAGACCGGGCCTTCGCCAATCCGGTCAAGGCCGCGACCCTGCGCTGGACCAGCTGACGCCGCCCGGTGATTTCAGACTCTGCGCTGAAAAAAACAGGGTCTGAATAGTCTGAATTGTCTGAAATCGCCCCTCCCGGTCTCGTCCCCTGAAGCGCCATTATAAGGCCGTGGGAAGGAGCGGGATTAAAAATCAGGCGCGCCAGAAGCCGACGATGCGTTTGACCTCGTCCACCACCGGATCGGCGATTTCGGCGGCGCGCTCGGCGCCGGACTTGAGGACGCGGTCGATCTCGGCCGGGTCGTTCATCAGGCGGCGCATCTCGGCGGTGACGGGGGCCAGGGACGACACCGCCAGCTCGGCCAGTTTCGGCTTGAAGGCGCCGAAGCCCTGACCGGCGAACTCGGCGGTGACCTGTTCGCGACTCTGGTCCGACAGGGCGGCATAGATGGCGATAAGGTTCTTCACCTCGGGCCGGTCGTCCAGCGCCTCGTCCGGCGCGGGCATGACGCCCATATCGGTCTTCGATTTCCTGATCTTGCCGGCGATGGCGTCGGCGTCGTCGGTCAGATTGATGCGGCTCATGTCCGAGGGATCGGACTTGGACATCTTGGCCTGGCCGTCGCGCAGGGACATGACCCGGGTGGCCGGTCCCTGAATCAACGGGTCCGGCAGAGGGAAGAAGCCGGGGACGCCGAAGTCGTTGTTGAACTTGGCGGCGATGTCGCGGGTCAGCTCCAGATGCTGCTTCTGATCCTCGCCCACCGGCACTTCCGTCGCCTTGTAGAGCAGGATGTCGGCGGCCTGGAGCACCGGATAGGTGTACAGGCCCACGGAGGCGCGCTCCTTGTGCTTGCCGGACTTCTCCTTGAACTGGGTCATGCGGTCCAGCCAGCCGAGGCGGGCGACGCAGTTGAAGATCCAGGCCAGCTCGGCGTGGGCGCGCACGGCCGACTGCGGGAAGATCACCGACTTCGCCGGATCCAGCCCCGAGGCGAGGTAGGCGGCGGCGATCTCGCGGGTCTGGGCGGCCAGCTTTTCGGGCTCCTGCCACACGGTGATGGCATGCATGTCGGCCACGAACAGGAAGCAGGGCGCGCCGGAGTCCTGCAACGCGGTGAAGCGTTTCAGGGCCCCCAGATAGTTGCCCAGGTGCAGGGCGCCGGAGGCCTGGATTCCGGACAGGATGCGGCGCGGGCCGGTGTAGGCGATGGGTTCAGCGTCGGACATGGCGTGGCAATGCCCCAGCGTCGCCCGCAGGGCAAGCCGGGATCAGGCCTTGCGTTCGCGCCGGATCAGACCCTTCACCTCGCCGATGGTCACCGCCCGGGTGACGAACAGCAGGATCAGATAGACCAGACCGCCCACGCCGGTGACGCCGATCAGGGCGATCTCCTTGCCGCCCCGGCCCAGCAGGCCGTCGATGGGCGCCTCGATCATGGCGCGGACCGACACCGCAGCCACGAGCAGGGCCCCCATGACCAGGCTGGCGATCAGGATGCGGGCCATGCGCCGGATGGCGGTGGCGGCGGGACGGTAATGATCCCGACGCCACAAGGTCAGGGCCAGCAGCCCCGCATTGACCCAGGCCGCCGCGCTGGTGGCCGCCGCGATCCCCTGCACCCCGGCGCCCAGCAGGAACAGGGACACGGCCAGCACCGCGTTCACCGCCACGGCCACCAGGGCATATTTCATCGGGCTCTTCGTATCCTGCCGGGCGAAGAAGGCCGGGGCCAGTATGCGGATGAGGATGAAGGCGGGCACGCCCCAGCCGAACTGGAACAGGATCTGCGCCGTGTTGATCGCGTCCACCTCGAGGAACGCCCCGCGCGTGAACAGGCCGTCGATGAGGAAATAGGGCATGGCCAGAATGGCGGTGGCGGCGGGCAGGGTCAGGGCCATGGCCAGGACCAGCGCTTCGTCCATGGAGGCCTGCTGCTGGGCGCGGTCCTCGGCGGCGATGGCCGAGGACAGCTTGGGCAGGAGGGCGATGCCGATGGCCACCCCGACGAGGCCGAGCGGCAGCTGATAAAGCCGGTCCGCCGTGGCCAGCCAGCTGCGCCCGCCCTCCACGAAGGAGGCCAGATTGCCCGACAGGAAGACGTTGATCTGGGTGGCCGAGTTGCCGATCACGGCCGGAACGGCGGTGATGATGATGGCCTTCACCTCCGGCGACAGGCGCGGCATGCGGAAACGGATGTTGGCCCCGGCCTTGCGGACAGCCCAGAAGCACAGCCCCGCCTGGGCCACGCCCGAGATCAGCACGCCCCAGGACACGGCGTAGGCCGCCCCTTCTGGCCCGCCGCTCGACGTCAGCACGGCGATCAGCATGATGACGTTCATCAGGATCGGATAGGCGCCCGAGACGATGAACCGCCCTCGCGCGTTCAGCACACCCGACAGCAGGGCGGCGATGGCCATGCAGGGCAGATACGGCATGGTGATCTGGGTCAGGATCACCGCCAGATTGTAGCGGACCGGGTCATCCAGAAAGCCGATGTTGATGCCCGCCATCAGCCACGGCATGGCCAGCTGGGCCGCCAGGGTCAGGATCAGGGTGGAGACCGCGATCAGGGCGATGGCGTCGGTGGCCACCTTGTCGGCCGCCGCCTCGCCGTCCAGGCGCAGCTTCCGGGCGTAGGCCGGAACGAAGGCGGCGGCGAAGGCGCCCTCGGCGAAGATGCGGCGGAACAGGTTCGGAAAGCTCAGGGCCGTGTTGTAGGCGTCCGCCGCCGGACCCACAGAGGCGCCCAGCACCGCATTGATGGCGATGTCACGGGCGAAGCCGGCGAACCGGCTGATCAGGGTCAGGCCGCTGAAGATGGCCGAGGAACGCATGACGCCGCCCGACTTCGGGGGTTCCGGCGCGGGCGGATTGGTCGAGGCCGAGGCCCGGAGTTCGGGATCGATGGTCATTCAGCGAAACATCCGGGATGGCGCGTCACCCGCCCTTACCTTGCTTCGGCGCGGCGGGGAACGGCGGCCTTGCGGCCCAGTTCGGAGACGTCGCGGGCGCTGGCCCGGGCGCGGATCAGCGGGCGGCCGCGCGGGTTGGGCGGCGGAGCCTGATTCATCACCGCCTCCAGCGCCGCGCGGATGGCGTCCAGACGCTTGTCGCCGGTGATCTTCCGGCCCTTGTCGGTGG
Organism: Brevundimonas sp. BAL450; assembly: GCF_015767455.1. Classification (NCBI taxonomy): domain Bacteria; kingdom Pseudomonadati; phylum Pseudomonadota; class Alphaproteobacteria; order Caulobacterales; family Caulobacteraceae; genus Brevundimonas; species Brevundimonas sp. BAL450. Next base: position 258,543 of record NZ_JADWOW010000060.1, on the reverse strand, counting down.
TGACATAGAAGGAATCCGCCGCCCTCTCGCCGAAGGTGACCACGTGAGCCGAGCGGATCGACAGGCCAAGATCGGCCAGGGCGCGGGACAGCTGGGCCAGAAGGCGCGGCCGGTTGGCGCCGGACACCTCGATCACCGTGGCGGTCTCGGACGCCGCATTGTCGATCATGACGACAGGACGCACGTCGAAGGCGGCGCGGCGGGGGCTGGCGGGGGCCGAAGGGTCGGCCGGGGTGACGGCGCCGCCGCGTCCGACCCGCTCCAGCGCCGCCAGCAGACGGCGCAGGCGGCGCGGCTCGGCCTGACCGTAGGGCTCGCCCGCCCCGTCCTGAAGCTGGAAGATGTCCAGGGCCATGCCGTCAGCGGCTGTGGTGACCCGCGCCCCCACGATGTCGGCCCCCAGATCGGCCATGACCCCGGCGATCAGGGCGAACAGGCCGGGCCGGTCGGCCGCGGCGATGGCCACCTCGGCAGCCTGGTTGTCGGAGGGGCCCGCCATGGCGGCGGCGCCGTCGCGGCGGGCGCGCTCGATCAGGGCGTCATAGGCGGCCATGGGGCGGCTGAGGGGATCGTCCATCTCGGCCGCATCGCCCCGGAACTGCCGCTCGGTGTGCCGGTACAGGTCGCGCATCAACTGGCCCTTCCAGCCGTTCCAGACGCCGGGGCCGACGGCGCGGATGTCAGCCACGGTCAGCACCAGCAGCATGCGCAGGCGCTCCAGATCGCCGACGATCTCGGCGAAGGCGCGCACGGTGGCCGGATCGGACACATCGCGCTTCTGGGCGTAGTCGGACAGGGTCAGGTGCTGGCGCACCAGCCAGGCCACGAGCTCGGCCCGGCGCGGGTCCAGGCCGAGGCGCTCGCAGGCCCGGCGCGCGGCGATGGCGCCGTCCTCAAGCTGGCCCCGGTCGCCGCCCTTGCCCACGTCGTGCAGCAGCATGGCCAGCATCAGCACCTGCCGGTCGCGGATCAGGCCGATGATGTTGGACGACATGGGATGGTCGTCCTTCAGCTTGCCCCGCGCAATGTCGTTGATGATGCCGATGGCCTGCAGGGTGTGCTCGTCCACCGTATAGGCGTGGTACATGTTGAACTGGGTCTGGCCGACGATGCGGCCCCATTCCGGCAGGAACCGGCCCAGCAGCCCCGTCTCGTTCATCAGGGTCAGGACCCGGTACGGGCGGTCGCCGTCGGCCAGGATGTCCAGAAAGGCCGCCGACGCCGCCGGATCGCGGCGCAGCTTCGGCGTCACAAGATTCAGCGAGCGGGTGACGGCGGAGAAGGCGTCGGGATGCAGGTCCAGATCGTGGCGGTCGGCCAGCTGGAACAGGGTCAGCAGCCGCAGGGGCTCGGCCTCGAACACGTCGGGGGCGGTGATCGACAGGCGGCCGTGGTCCTCCACGAAGCCCGGCTCGCCCAGCTGGCGGCGGCGGCGGGGAATCAGGCGGGTCAGGCTGAGGGCGCGCTTCTGGCCGCGCTCCTCCAGCTTGGCGGAGAGGGCGCGGGTCAGGCCGCCTACGTCGCGGGCCACCAGGAAATAGCGGCGCATGAAGCGCTCCACCGCCGGTTCGTCCCCCCGCCCCTGCCAGCCCATGCGCCGGGCCACCTCGGGCTGGAGGTCGAAGGTCAGCTTCTCCTCGGCCCGCCCGGCGGCGCGGTGCAGGTGGTGGCGCACCCGCCAGAGGAAATCGAAGGACTCCTCGAAGGTGCGGCGCTCGCGGCCGGTGAGCAGCCCCTCCAGCGCCTCGGCGCCCAGCACGCTGTCGGGGGCCAGGCGCCGGGCGATCCAGAACAGGGCGTTGAGGTCGCGCAGACCGCCCTTGCCGTCCTTGATGTTGGGCTCGACCCGGTAACGCACCGCACCGGCGCGGGAGTGGCGCTGGTCCCGCTCCTTCAGCTTGGCGGTGATGAAGGCGCGGGGGTCGGTCCTGGTCATCTCGCGGCGGAACACCTTGAGGAAGGCGTCGGCCATGACCTCGTCACCGGCCAAGAAGCGGGCCTCCAGCAGAGAGGTCTGGATGACCATGTCGTCGCGAGCCAGGGTCAGGGCCTCGTTCATGGTGCGCGAGGCGACGCCCACCTTGGCCCCAAGATCCCACAGCACATAGAGCATGAAGCCGGTGATGCGCTCGATGCGCTCGCCGGCCCGGGCCGGGCGCAGGAACAGCAGGTCCAAGTCTGAATAGGGGGCCAGCACGCCGCGCCCGTAGCCGCCGGTGGCCAGCAGGGCCAGCTTGCCGTCCTCGTCGACGCTGTCGGACGGGTGCAGGACCTGGGTGGTGAAGCGCCACAGGGCCTGAAGCATCTCGTCGGCGGCGCCGGAGAACAGGCGCGCCACCTCGACTCCGCCGAGGCCCGAGGCCAGTTTCGACGCCGCCTTCTCGCGGCCCGCGCTCCAGTGCTCGGACAGGGCGGCGGCCACCTCGGCGCGGACGTCCGACGCGGCCCTGAGGGCGGCGAGACGGTCGTCCAGGGCGGAGGGCTGGGTCACGGGCGGGCCAGACCCTTCAGGCGATACAGCGCCTCCAGCGCCTCGCGGGGGCTGAGCTCGTCGGGATTGATGGCGGCCAGGGCCTCGTCCGTGGGGGACGGACCGGAGACCGGCTCGGGCTCGTGCACGGCGAACAGGGGCAGGTCGTCCAGGCGGACGCTGGAGGCCTTGTCGGCCTCGAGCCGGTCCAGCACCTCTCGGGCGCGGCCCACCACCGACGGGGGCACCCCGGCCAGCTTGGCCACCTGCACGCCGTAGGAGCGGTCCGCCGCGCCGGGCGCCGCCTCGTGCAGGAAGACCAGCTCTCCGTTCCACTCGCGGGCCTTCATGGACAGGTTGCAGACGTGGTCCAGCCGCTCCTCCAGCCGGGCAAGCTCATGATAGTGGGTGGCGAACAGGGTGCGGGCGCGGTTGGTCTCGTGCAGGGCCTCGGCCACGGCCCAGGCGATGGCCAGACCGTCATAGGTGGCGGTGCCCCGGCCGATCTCGTCCAGCACCACGAAGCTGCGGTCGGTGGCCTGGGTCAGGATGGCGGCGGTCTCGACCATCTCCATCATGAAGGTGGAGCGGCCACGCGCCAGATCGTCGCCCGCGCCGACGCGGCTGAACAGCCGGTCCACCACGCCCAGCCGCATGGATTTCGCCGGCACGAAGGCGCCGGCCTGGGCCAGCACCACCAGCAGGGCGTTCTGGCGCAGGAAGGTGGACTTGCCCGCCATGTTGGGGCCGGTGACGATGGACAGGCGCGCGCAGTCCGCGCCGGAGCCGTCCAGGGCGCAGTTGTTGGGCGTATAGGGATCGCCCGCGCGGGTGACCGCCGCCTCGACCACCGGATGGCGGCCGCCGGAGACCTGAAAGATCAGCGACCCGTCCACATGGGGGCGCACGGCCCCCGCCTCTACGGCCCATTCGGCCAGCGCTGCGGCGGCGTCCAGTTCGGCGAGGGCGTCGGCCACGGCCTGAAGCGGGGCGGCCAGATCGGCGACCGTGCGGCGCCAGCCCTCGAAGATCTCGCCCTCCATGGCCAGGGCGCGGGCGCCGGCCTGGCTGATCTTCGCGTCCAGCTCGGACAGCTCCACGGTGGTGAAGCGGACCTGATTGGCCAGGGTCTGGCGGTGAATGAAGGGGCTGTCGGCCTGCGGGCGCAGCAGGGGCTCGGCGTTCTTCGCGCTGGTTTCGAGGAAATAGCCCAGCACGGCGTTGTGCTTGACCTTGAAGGCCACGCCGGACTCGGTCTGGGCGCGCTGCTCCAGGTCCACGATCACCTTGCGGCTGTCGTCGCGCAGGGTGCGCACGGCCTCGAGCTCGGGCCGCCAGCCGGGACGCACCAGCCCGCCGTCGCGGGCCAGATGGGGCGGTTCGTCCACCAGCCCCTCCTGCAGGTCGATCAGCAGGGCGCCGGTGTCGGGCGTGGGCGACAGGTCCGACAGCCGCGCCTCGATCTCGGCGGGCGGGCCGGTCAGGGGATCGGGGGATCGGGCGAACAGGGCGGAGACCGCCTCGGCGGTCTTCAGGCCCGAGCGGACGGCGGCCAGATCGCGGGGGCCGCCACGCCCCAGCGCCAGCCGGGTCACGGCCCGGGCCACGTCGGCCGAGCCGGACAGAACCTCGCGCAGATCCCGGCGCAGGTCCCGGCGTTCCAGCAGCCACTCCACGGCGTCCAGTCGATGATTGATGGCCGCCGGGTCGCGCAGGGGCCGGGTGATGCGCTCGGCCAGGGCCCGGCCGCCGGCGGAGGTGATGGTGCGGTCGACGCAGGCCAGCAGGCTGCCTTCGCGGGCGCCGGACTGGGCGCGGTCGATCTCGAGGCTGGCGCGGGTGGCCGGATCGATGGCCAGCCAGCCGGCCCGGGCCGCACGACGCGGCGCTTTCAGCACCGGCAGCCGGCCCGCTTGGGTGGTCTCCAGATAGGCGGCGGCGAGGCCCAGGGCGGAGACCTCGGCCTCTTCAAAAGCGCCGAAACCGTCCAGGGTGGCGACGCCGTAGAGGCGCTGGACCCGATCGCGGGCCGCAGCCGGCTCGGCCAGCCCCTGCGCCAGGGCCTGGACCACCCCGCCCGAGCCGTCCAGCGCAGCCCGGATGTCGTCGTCGGAAAACAGCCGGTCGGGCACCAGCACCTCGGACGGGCGGAAGGCGGCCAGATTGGCGGCCAGATCGCCGGGCTCGCTGACGACGGTCTCCACCTGTCCGGTGGACAGCTCCACCACCGCCACGGCGGCCCTGCCGCGTCGGACCGACACCGCCGCCAGCCGGTTGGAGCCCCGGGCGTCCAGCAGGGAGTCCTCGGTCAGGGTGCCGGGCGTAATGACCCGCACCACATCGCGGCGAACCACCGCCTTGGAGCCACGCTTCCTGGCCTCGGCCGGGTCCTCCAGCTGTTCGCAGACCGCGACCTTGAAGCCCTGACGGATCAGGCGGGCGATGTAGCCCTCGGCGGCGTGGAACGGCACCCCCGCCATGGGGATGTCCTCGCCCTTGTGCAGGCCCCGTTTGGTCAGGGTGATGCCCAGCGCCGCCGCCGCCTTCTGCGCATCCTCGAAGAACAGCTCGTAGAAGTCGCCCATGCGGAAGAACAGCAGGGAGTCCGGGTGCCTCGCCTTGGCGTCCAGGAACTGGGCCATGACCGGGGTCACGCCCGGGTCGGGCGTGATCGGGCGGGCGTCGGTCGGCTGCTTGACGGGGGCGTTCATGAAGCGCGCAGGGTGAAGGATCGCGCGGTCGGCCTCAAGGCTCACGACGCCCTGGCCGCCACGGGATCGTGGACGAATGTCAGCCGGCCAGGGTCCGGGCCAGAATTTGGCGCATCTGGGCCACGGCTGCGGGCGACAGGCGACCCTGAACGCCGCGCCTGTCCTCGGGCAGGTGGGCGCCGGGCGGATCGTCCGCCGCGAACACGAAAGCCTCGAACATGGCCCGCCACGCCTCGCGCTGGGATGGGGGCAGATCGCGGACGGCCAGCATGGCGTGGATCAGGGCGCCCATGGGCGCGGTCGGCGCCTCGGCCTCGTTCCACCAGTAGTTCACCAGCACGCTGAAGCGGTCCAGCGACTGGACGTGGTGCCACCACATATAGGGGATGAACAGGGCGTCGCCCGGCTCCAGATCGGCCACCTCGGCGGCGGCCCAGGCCTCGGTGAAGCGGGGGTGGCGATCCAGATCCGGCTCCACAACCGACGCCATGCTGACCGGCGGTCCGGCCGGGGTGCGCTCGAAGGGGCCGATGTAGAGGTTTCGCGTCTGGTCGGGCGGAAACAGGATGAAGCGCCGACGGCCCGCCACGGCGCAGGCGATGTTGTCGTTCAGGTCGTGGTGGGTGTGCACCGTGGCGGCGTTGCCGATCCACAGGCGCGGAAACACGTCCTCGCCCAGCAGCGGCGACGGATTGGCGCGGGCGAATCCGGGCAGGGCCTGGGGCTCCGGGGTCGACTGCATGGCCACGGCGGGCGGGGCGGCCTCGTCCTGCAGGGTGAGCAGCCGGTCCAGAACCGAACCGACTGTTCCTTCCCGCTGCTCGAAATTCACGCCGGAGAGGTCCTCGTTGTAGAAGAAGCGGCCCTGGATCGAGGGCGCGCCCTCGGTGAAGCGGACCGGGGCGCCGTTGTCGAAGCCGCGAATGTGATCCGCCAGCGCTTCGGACGATTTCAGCCCCGCCTGGACCGCCGGCCAGTGGGCGACCAGGCCGCGCAGAACCGCGGGGCGCGCCGCCGGCAGGATGTGTTCCCGGAACATCGCCGCATCGACGTTGCTGTGCTCGGCGATGCGGCGCTCGGGAACGGGCGTGGACATGGCCTGAACCCTAGACCCTGATGCGTCTTGCGCAAGCCGGGAGCGCCTGCCACAAGCGCCGCAGGCGGTTAAGGGAACGCGGTCAGACACCGCGGCTGTGCCCGCAACTGTAGGCGGTTAGGCCGTCGTCCGCTCCCTGTCTTCGGGCAGGGCGCCACTGGAGCGATCCGGGAAGGCGAGGACGACGGGTCGACTTTTCAGGTCGGCCTTTGCCTGTGACCCGCAAGCCAGGAGACCTGGCCGCCGACGTCGCTCGTCCGCTGTCCGGGACCAGACAGAGGCGCGGGGACTGATCCGTCGAAGCGACCCGATCCGGCGCCGTCCTGTCTCTCGACAGGCGGATTGGTCGCTTTTGAACGTCGCCGCGCGCGCCGCGCGGGGGCTTTTGACGGAGCATCGCCCCATGAGGCGTTCCCTTATCCTGTATTCGGCCGCATCCGCGGCCCTGTTCGCCCTGCCCGCTTTCGCCGACGACGCCAGCGACGTGGACGCGGTCATCATCACGGCCACCCGCATCCCGGCCATCGTGGCCGAGACCCCCGGCGCCCGCGTCATCGACGAAGACACGATCGAACAGCGCGGCGCGGTCTTCGCCGCCGACATCCTGGCCGACGTGCCCGGGCTCAGCATCGCCCGGGGCGGGCCCTTCGGCCTGACCCAGCTGCGCATGCGCGGGGTTTCGCCGGGCAAGACCCTGGTTCTGGTGGACGGCGTGCCCGTCAACGATCCGGCCGAGATCAACGGCGCCTTCGATTTCGCCGGTTTCGATCTGGGCGACATCCAGCGCATCGAGGTGCTTGCGGGGCCGCAGTCGTCCCTGTGGGGATCGGACGCCATCGGCGGGGTGATCGCCTTCACCTCCCGCGAACTGGACGGCCTGCGCGCCGAAGCCGAGGCGGGATCGTTCGACACTGTGCGCGGCCGCCTGTCGGCGGGCGTGGCCAATGAACGCTACGCCGTCGGGGCCTACGCTTCCTATTTCGACACGGACGGCATCTCGGCCGCCGACGAGGCGGACGGCAATGACGAGGCCGACGGCTTCACCAGCACCACCCTGGGGGCCAACGGCCGCTACGCCTTCAGCCCGACCGTGACCGTCGACGCCAGGCTGCGCTGGTCCGAGAGCGACACCGACCTGGACGGTTTCCCGGCGCCGACCTACGCCCTGGCCGACACCGACGACACCACCTCCAGCGAGCAGTGGTCCGGCTTCGCGCGCCTGACCGCCCGGGCCCTGGGTCTGGATCATCAGGTCAGTGTCTCGGCCTCGGACATCTCGCGCGCGACCGTCAGCGCCTTTCCCTCGGTGTTCGACGCCGATCGGCAGGTCCTGCGCTGGCAGGCCTCGGGCGTCTCGGCCGACAGCCGGATCGACTACGCCTTCGGCGCGGAGCACGAGGACGTCTCGGGCGCCCTGTCCAGCGGGCTGAGCGAAGAACTGTCAACCACCTCGGCCTTCGCCACGGGACGGTTTCAGCTGTCGGGTCGCCTCACCCTGAGCGGGGGTCTGCGCCGGGATGACACCGAGGACTTCGGCGACGCCACCACCGGGCGGCTGTCGGCAGCCTATGAACTCGGCGGCGGCGTCATCCTGTCGGGGGCTGTGGGCACGGGCTTCAAGACCCCGACCATCAGCCAGGCCGTGTGCGACTTCTGCTTCTCGAGCGAGCCCTTTCCGGTCCTGCGTCCGGAGCACGCTGACAGTCGCGAGGCGGCGCTCGGCTGGGTGTCGGGCGACGGGCGGTTCCAGGGCCGGGCGACGGTCTATCGCCTCGAGGTGCAGGACCAGATCACCTATGTCACGGACCCCGGGTTCAACAGCTATTACGTCAACATCGCCGAGACCCGCACCGACGGGGTTGAAGTGGAAGGCCGCGCGGCGCTGCCGGCCGGGTTCGACCTCAGCCTCGCCTATGCCTGGACCGACGCGGTGGACGCGACCGACGGATCCCGGCTGCTGCGGGTTCCGGAGCATTCCGGGTCGGTGACGCTGGGCTGGACCGGCAACCGCCTGTCCGGCGCCCTGATCGTGCGCGGCGAAGGCGACATGGGGGATGCCGGGGGCGAGCGCGACGGCTTCGTCACGGCCAATGTGAACGCGGCCTGGGCGCTGAACGAGCATGTCAGCCTGACGGCGCGGATCGAGAACCTGGCCGACGAGCATTACCAGCGGCTGCTGGGTTACGGCGAGCCGGGCCGCAGCGGCTACGTGGGGATCAGGCTGCGCTACTGACCGCCAGGGGCCCGGCGGCGCTGAGCGTCGCCGGGTCGTCCAGGGCCAGGGCGGACCAGTCCAGATCCGGCGCGGGGGCGTGGGCGGCGGCCAGAACGGCGCGCAGCTCGGCCGCTGAGGCCACGCCGACGGACACCGTATCGACCCCGGGCAGCATCAGGCCGTAGGCCAGGGCGGCCTGCATGGGGTCGACCCGGCTCTCGGCCAGGCTGCGGCGGGCCCGGGACACGCCCGAACCGGCGCGCACCAGATGGGCGGGCAGATCTTCGCGGGGCGCGAACAGCACCCCGCCGGCGAAGATGGAGCGCAGCTGAACCGAAACCTCATGGGCGGCCAGACCCTCGATGAGGCCGGAGACCTCCGCACGCTGGTCCAGCAGATTGCATGGCAGCTCCACGATGTCGGGGCGGAAACGACGCGCCAGCAACTCAGGGCCGTCCTCGACCCGGGCGCACACGCCGATGCGGCGGAACAGGCCCATGTCCCTCAGGCGCTCCAGCCGGTCCCAGAGAGCGCGGCCTTCCGCGCCCGCCAGATCCGAGGCGGACGACACCATGACAGCCTCGCCGCGGGGCAGGCCCATGCGTTCGAGAGAACGGCGGGCGCGGGCCTCGACCCGGTCCAGCCCCTCGGCCGCCGAGACGGTGCTGACGGTCACCCGGAATGGACTGGGGAAGGGCCAGCATTGGCCCAGCAGGCGCTCGGTGTCGCTGACCGGGCGGGTGGCCACCAGACCGACGCCGCCGTCGGCGGCGGTGCGCAGGAGGGCGCGCACCTGCTCCTCGCGCGAGGCAGGGCCCGGCCCATGGGCGGGCGCCCCCAGCACATTGAGGGCGAGCCTGGACGCCGGTCCGGCGCCGGTCCGTGTTCTAGCCTGAAACGTCACGGGACGGACCATGCGCCCACAAAGCTTAAGGAGCGCTGATCGGAAGTTTTACAAACCCTTACCTGACAGGGTTTACGAGGGGTCGGCGTCCGGCTGGCGATCCGGATGGGCGGCCTCAAAGGCGGGGTGCGCCGCCGCCTTTTCCGCGATGGCCAGGATGCGGGGAAAGGCGTCCAGCGGCGTGCTGAACCGCCGCGCCGAATAGACCTGCGGGATCAGGCAACAGTCCGCCAGGGTGGGCGCGTCGCCAAAACACCAGCCCTCGCCGTGCCGGGCGATCAGGGCCTCCAGGGCCTCGAACCCAGCGATGATCCAGCGCCCGGCCCAGGCGTCCACGGCGTCCTGATCGGCGCCGAAGGTTTCGCGCAGCGCCTTGAGCACCCGCAGATTGTTCAGCGGATGGATGTCGCAGGCCACCAGCGCCGCCATGGCCCGCACCTGAGAGCGCGCGACCGCATCTGTCGGCAGAAGCGGCGGTTCGGGATGCGCCTCCTCCAGCCACTCGAGGATGGCGGGGCTCTGGGTCAGGACCGCGCCGTCCGTCTCCAGCGCCGGGACAAGGCCCTGGGGATTCATGGAAAGGTAGGCTTCGCTCTTCTGGGCCCCGGTCCGGAGATCGACGCCCGCCTGCTCATAGGACAGGCCCTTCAGGTTCAGGGCGATGCGGGTGCGGTAGGAGGTGCCCGAGCGCCAGTAGCCGTGCAGGATCATGATCGGCCTCTTCAGGTCAGGGTGAAGGCCAGCGGCGCCAGCCCCTCGATCGTCGCCTCGACCCGGTCGCCGCGCACGACGGGGCCGACGCCCTCGGGCGTGCCGGTGAAGATCAGGTCGCCGGGCATGAGCCGCCACAGGCGCGAGGCCTCGGCCACCACCTCTGCGGGGCTCCAGATCATCTGGTCGAGGCGAGAGGACTGGCGGGGCCGGCCGTTCACGGTCAGGGCGACGGCTCCGGCCGGGCTCGGCAGGGCGCCCAGGGTCAGGGGGCCGCACGGGGCGGAATGGTCGAATCCCTTGGACGCGTCCCAGGGCCGACCCCGGGACTTGGCCTCGGCCTGGATGTCGCGACGGGTCAGGTCGACGCCGACTGCCCAGCCGATGATCAGGTCCGCCGCCGCGCCGGGCGCGAGATCCGCGCCCTCGCCGCCGATGGCGCAGACCAGCTCCACCTCATGGTGAAGGTTGTCCGTGGCGGAGGGGAACGGCACGTCCGCCCCGGTGATCAGGGCGTCGCGGGGCTTGGAGAAGAAGAACGGCGCCTCGCGCGCGGGGTCGGCGCCCATCTCGCGGGCGTGGGCGGCGTAGTTCTGGCCCACGCACAGGATGCGGCGGACGGGAAAGCGCGCATCACGGCCGAGGATGGGCAGGGCGACGGAGGCGGGTGGATCGAACAGCCAGGTCATGCCTGCGTCCTTACGTCGCCCGGCGTTGTGGCGGAACCCCTCATCCCCTCTGGCGTTGCGATGACGGGGTACCTATTCTCATTTTACCGCCAAGCTAGCCGGAGAGCGCATCATGGCCACCACAAAGGCCCGGGAAGACATCAAGAACGACCTGAAGACCCTCAAGGACGACCTCAAGGTCGGCGCGCGCGAGGAAAGCGCCCGTCTGCGTGAGATCGCCGCCGAGACCGAAGCCCGCGTGCGGGCCAAGTCTGACGAGGTGCGCGAACGCGCCCGCGACTACTACGACCAGGCCCGCGTTCGCGGCCGGGAATATTATGACGACGCCGCCGAGCGGCTGGACGAGGCGCAGCGCGCCCTGGTCGAGCGCGTTCAGGAGCGTCCCGTGCAGTCCACCGCCATCGCCCTCGGCGTGGGCGTGGTGCTCGGTCTTCTGCTGGCCGGCCGGCGCCGCTGATGCCTGGCAAGGGGTTGGTCGACAAAGTGGTGGCGGCGGCGATCGCCGTCGCCTGCGTCTTCGTGGCCATCGTGGCCCTGGGGGCGACGCTCTTCTATCTGCTGCTGATGGTGGTTCCCGCCGCTGCGGCCGCCGCAATCACGGCGGCGGTCGCCGCCGTTGGGGCGCTGATCATCGCCGTGACCTTCCTGAACAAGGCGAAGGGCGACGATGAGGAGGAGGAGGAACCGGCGGGTCTGGGGCAGCGGGCCTTCGTCCTGTTCCGCAACAGGCCCGTGCTGGCCACCGTGGCCGCGCTGGCCGGCGGATGGATCTTCCTGAGAAATCCGGCGCTGGCCTCCATGGTCGCGGCGGTCTTTACCGAGAGCAGTCGCGGACGGCGTCGCTGATTGGAACAGTGACGCTGGCGAAGCGTTGAGAGCTCAGGTCCGGCGCGAGGTCGCGACCTTTGAATTGAAAACCGCTTCGGAGGCGCCACCCATGATTCGTTGGGCCATAATTTTCTTGGTGATCGCCCTGATCGCCGCAGTGCTGGGCTTTGGCGGCATCGCGAACTTCTCGTTCGAGATCGCCAAATTCATCGCCGTCATCGCCATCATCCTCTTCGTCATCGCCCTGGTTGCGGGCGGGCTGCGAGGACGAGGGCCGAGAGTCTAGACGACCGCCAATCGTCACAAGGAAGGCCGCGGGATCGCTCCCGCGGCCTTTTATTTTGCCCCGCCGCGACGGGGGAGAGTCCAGGCGCGGCTGTCGACGAAGGCGCCCTTCTCCCACGCCATGGCGGTGACGGTGACCACGTCTTCATTCCAGTCGATGCGGTTGAAACTGGGGGGCGCGCCGCGCTCGCGGTGTGACAAAGTCCCGCATCCCACGGCGTAGGAGAATTGATCGCCCGCCTGCAGCGGCAGGGCGAAGGGCTGGTGAGTGTGGCCGGTTGTGATGAGGTCGACGCCCGCCTCGGCGAAGATGTGCGCCGCGTCCTCGCCCCTGATGACGTCGCCGGTCATGGGGGTGCCGATCATCTCCACCAGCGGATGGTGACAGGCCAGGATGCGCAGGGCGCTCCGGGGCGCATCGCGCAGGGCCTGGGCCGCGCGCCGGGTCTGGTCCAGGTCGATGACGCCCTTGGACCAGTTCAGCCGCGCCTGCCAGCCGCGCGCGGTGGTGACGCCGCGGACCATCAAGCCGTCGCTGCGGAACTCGTGGTCGTGGGCCGGGTGGCCCGTGGCGCGCTCGAACCGCCGCCAGGGCCAGAACAGCCGGTCCAGCACGTTCCAGTAGGGCACGTCGTGATTGCCGACCGTGACGAAGACCGGGTCCGGCATGGCCTTGATCCAGCGCGCGGCGGCGTCGAACTCGACCCTGTAGCCGTTCTGGGTGATGTCGCCGGTGATCAGGACCAGGTCGTTCGGGGTGGCGTGGGCGTAGTCCACCGCAGCGGCGGCGGCGTCCGCGTGCTCACGGCCGAAATGAACGTCGGAGAACTGGAGGACTCGGCCCATCAGGCGCTGGTTGCCGTGCATCGCGCCATCAAACCGTGTCCTCGGCGGCGGGCGGGCGCGGGGCCAGGGCGCGGAAGGCCTTGGGCAGGAACTTCACCGTGCTGTCGGCCGGCAGCAGGATAGGCTCGCCGTCCAGGACCGCCGGGACCCGGGAGCGCGCCGAGACGCGAATCCGGCGGGCCGGCTTGGTCTTGACCGCCGGATCGTGGCGCCAGTCGTCGAACAGGGCGTGGGCCGCCAGGCGAAAGGCATCGGATGCGTCGTGGGGATTCATGGCCGCGGCCTCCAGACCCACAGGCTCCTCAAGGGCGCGCGAGATCATCGGGCTGATCAGCACCAGGGCCTCGGCCCGCTGGTGCGGACCACCGTCCAGGTCGAAGCGGATGCGGCCCGAGAACGCCCGACGCCAGGCGCGGCGCGCATGGGTCATGGCCAGTTTCAACTCGCCGCCGCGCAGCGCCTCGCGGGCTGGCGCCCACAGGGCCGGCGCGCCCAGGATGGCGGCGCAGTAGAAGGCGTTGCCGTCCACCTCGCCCCCGGACACATACTGCGGCTCGCCGTCCTCGAGGATGACGCTGAGCGCCTTCTTCCAGTCCGTCGTGCCGTAGAGCGCCTTGGGCAGCATGTTCATGGTCCCCCCCGGCAATGGCGCCACCAGAGGCCCGTCCGGGCCGGCGCGCGACGCCACGGCCCGGGCCGTGCCGTCGCCGGCCAGCACCACCACGAGATCCGCGTCGCCGGACAGGACCTTGTCGATGGTCCGGGCCATGTCCTCGCCTTCCAGCAGCACCACCTCGGATTCACAGGCGAAGCCCGCCATCAGATCCTGGGCTTCCGCCGCCGCATTGGCGCCGACACCGCCGGACATGGGGTTGACCAGAACCACCACGCGCTTGATCGGCGCGTGGCAGGTCATGGGGCGGCGCTCGGTCGCCCCACTGTCTTCCGGCAACTGCTTTTCGGGCGGCGCGCCCAAAGTGTCTGTCATCCGGGCCGAACGCCCGACGCGCGCCCGCGTTCCAGCTTCAACTCCGGCGCATGGCCGGACAGACGCGCCGACCAACCAGACTTAGTCGGACTGAAGCGCCTGGGCGGCCTCTTCAGCGCCCTCGCCGAGCGCGGCGCCGGCGCGGCCCGCGGCGTCGGCGGTTTCCGCAAGGGCCTCATCGGTCGCCTCATCGGCCTGGCCGGTGATGTCCTTGATCTGCTCCCAACCGGCCGTGATCCAACCGTCGATCATGGCTCCACCCTCGGCTACGGACCGCTCCTTGATGCCCAGGACCGCCGTCAGGGCGCCGAACAACGCCAGCAGGGTGATGATGAAGCCCACCACCGGCGGACCGCCGCGACGACGCTTGCTGCGCGCCCAGACAGGGCCACCATCGTCGTCAGCCATACGGACAGGTTCGGAAAAACGCATGAAAAGCCCCCTATTCAACACGCCGCGTCGCCGCGCCGCAGAACACCTCGGACCGCCTGAGACGATCCTGATGAAATGTTTAACGCAACCTTAACCACAATCATAGTCAGGGAACCGGAGCGGTAATCCAGCGTTCTCGCCTCGGGGGCGACTTACTCGGACCGAAGGGACATCCAATGAAAAAGATCATGATCGCGATTGCAGGAGCCGGCTTGCTGGCCAGCGCCTGCGCCAGCGACCCGTACGGCAACACCAATCAGACCGTTCGCCAGGGCGCCATCGGCGCTGCTATCGGCGCGGCTGCAGGACAGATCATCGGCGGCAACACCGAAGCCACCGTGGCCGGTGCGGCCATCGGGGGCGCCGTCGGCGCGATCCGGGGCTCGTCCCAGGACCGCAACAATCAGCAGCGCTATCGCGCCGCCAACGGCCAGTACTACTACTGCTACGACAACCGGCAGACCGAGTGCTATTGGGAAGATGGCACGCGCGTCCGCTGGTAGGCTGTTTCAGACCTTCGGGTGAAACGGGTGAAAGGGCGGTCCCGACGCGGGCCGCCCTTTTTCATGGGGAAGATTTGGGAGGGGACAGATGATGCGTTTCAGGATTGCGGCGGCGGCGGTGGCGGCTCTCGTGGTTTCGGGCTGCGGCGCGAACGGGCTTTGGGACCGGTCAGAGCTGATTGCGGACACGGCGGGCTGCACCGAGCAGCGGCTGGACATCTATTTCGAGGAAGGCGAGGCGCGCATCGCGCGGCCGGCGCAGGAGCTGATCGCCCTGACCGGCGAGCGGCTGCAGGGCTGCCGGGTCGAGGGCGTGGACGTGATCGGCCTGGCCAGCTCGACGGGCGACTCCGCCAGCAACCAGACCCTGTCCGAGCGGCGGGCGCGGGCGGTGGCGGACGCCCTGATCGAGGCCGGATGGCCCAGCCCCACCTTCACCCTGTCGGCGGGCGGCGATGCGGGGGCGACCACCGACGGCGGCCTGTCCGAGCCCCTGCGGCGGCGCACCGAGATCGTCATCCACGCCCGGCCCCGATAGGCAAAGCTCCATAGAAAAAAGGCCCGCCCTGTGGAGGGGCGGGCCTTTTGCAAAATCGATCACATGGATCAGTAGCGGTAGTGGTCCGGCTTGAACGGGCCCTCGGTCGGCACGCCGATGTAGTCGGACTGCTCCTTGCTCAGGACGGTCAGCCTGGCGCCCAGCTTGTCCAGGTGCAGGGCCGCGACCTTCTCGTCCAGGTGCTTGGGCAGGACGTAGACCTGGTTCTCGTAGGCCGACAGATTGGTGTGCAGCTCGATCTGGGCCAGGGTCTGGTTGGTGAAGGACGCCGACATGACGAAGGACGGGTGGCCCGTGGCGTTGCCCAGGTTCACCAGACGCCCCTTGGACAGCAGGATGATCTTGTTGCCGTTCGGGAACTCGATGTGGTCCACCTGCGGCTTGATCTCGTCCCACTTCATGTTCTTCAGGCCCGCGACCTGAATCTCGGAATCGAAGTGGCCGATGTTGCAGACAATGGCGTTCATCTTCATCCGGCGCATGTGATCGACGGTGATCACGTCCTTGTTGCCGGTGGCGGTGACGAAGATGTCGGCCTTGTCGCACACGTCGTCCAGGGTCTGGACGTCATAGCCTTCCATGGCCGCCTGCAGGGCGCAGATGGGGTCGATCTCGGTGACGATGACCCGGGCGCCGCCCTGGCGCAGCGAGGCGGCCGAGCCCTTGCCCACGTCGCCGTAGCCGCAGACCACGGCCACCTTGCCCGACAGCATCACGTCGGTGCCGCGGCGGATGGCGTCCACCAGCGACTCGCGACAGCCGTACAGGTTGTCGAACTTGGACTTGGTGACGCTGTCGTTGACGTTGATGGCCGGGTACGGAAGCTCGCCCTTCTTGGCCAGCTCGTACAGGCGGTGCACGCCGGTGGTGGTTTCCTCGGACACGCCCTTGATGGCGTCGCGAATGGCCGAATAGAAGCCGGGCTTCTCCTTCAGGTACCGCTTCATGACGCCGAACAGGGCTTCCTCTTCCTCGTTCTGGGGATTGTCCAGAACCGAGGCGTCCTTCTCGGCCTTGGGGCCCAGCACGGTCAGCAGGGTGGCGTCGCCGCCGTCGTCCAGGATCAGGTTGGGATAGCCGCCGTCGGACCATTCGAAGATCTTGTGGGCGTAGTCCCAGTACTCTTCCAGGGTCTCGCCCTTGGTGGCGAACACCGGGGTGCCGGACGCGGCGATGGCGGCGGCGGCGTGGTCCTGGGTCGAATAGATGTTGCACGAGGCCCAGCGCACGTCGGCGCCCAGGGCTTCCAGCGTCTGGATCAGCACGGCGGTCTGGATCGTCATGTGCAGCGAGCCGGCGATGCGCGCGCCCTTGAGGGGCTGGGCCTTGCCGTATTCCTCACGCAGGGCCATCAGGCCCGGCATTTCGGTTTCGGCGATCTCGATCTCCTTGTTGCCCCAGTCGGCGAGGGAGATATCGCGGACGATGTAGTCGACCATGTTCGTTCCTGACGTGTCTTGAAGGTTTGAGCGCGCTATAGCGGTCCAGGGCGCGCGGGGCAACAAACATATAAGGATGTCTTTATATGTTTATGAGGCCGGGGCGGTTGCAGATGTGCGGGAGTCCGGATTGATGCGGTTGAACGCCCCCGTCCTCGTCATCGCCGGGCTTGTCCCGGCGATCCATACGCGCGGACGGGGCACGGCGCGCCCGGACGGGTCCGTGATTATGGATTCCCGGCACAAGGCCGGGAATGACGGTATTTGGGAGTGTGGCGTGTGCGCCGGAGCAGGATGACATGACCGAACCCCTCGTGCCCGAGGACGAGCTGGAGTTCCGCTATTTCCGCGCGGGCGGGCCGGGCGGCCAGAACGTCAACAAGGTGTCCACCGCCGTGCACATGCGCTTCGACGCGGCCAGGTCGCCGTCGCTGGACGAGGCGGTGCGGACGCGGCTGATGAAGGCGGCGGGCTCGCGCCTGACCAATGAGGGCGTCATCCAGATCACGGCCACGCGCTTCCGCACCCAGGAGCGCAACCGCGACGACGCGGTGGAGCGGCTGAACGCCCTGATCGAGAAGGCCCGCATCGCCCCGGTGAAGCGCATCCGCACCAAGCCCACCAAGGGGTCGAAGGAACGGCGCCTTCAGGCCAAGGCGGGGCGGTCGAAGATCAAGGCCGGGCGGGGACGGCCGGATTTCAGCGACTGAGCCCCAGGGCGGTCGACAAGCCGAACTCCGTTATGCATAGGCTTACGGCCAAGCTTGATTCAGGAGATTTCAGCCTATGCCCCTCGCCACCAACCAGACCATCCTTCGCCTGGCCGCCGCCCTCGCCTTGACAGCGGGCCTCGCGGCCTGCGGCGGCGCGGAGCCGGTGGACCATGGGCCCGCGGTGGACGAGACGCCGGCGGCGGCCCTGAGCGCCGAACAACGGCAGGCGGGCGCCGCCCAGGCGACCGCGGCGCTGGACCAGCACGTGCGGGATCTGGCGAGCGGCTATACGCGCGCGTCCGGATTTGAGGACCGCGTCGCGCCGCTGGCCGACAGCGGGCAGGACCGCTGGTCCGTGACGCTTCAGGAAGGCGTCGCCTACCGCATCATCGCCGGCTGTGACGCCAATTGCTCGGACGTGGATCTCTATCTGGAGAACGCCGAGGGCGTGGTGGTCGACAGCGACACCCTGGTGGACGACTATCCGGTGGTGAACGTCACCCCGACGGCGCAGGGCCGCTACACGGTGCGCACCACCGTCTTCAGCTGCGGCGACGCCTCGGCCTGCTACACCGCCACCCGCATCCTGCAGGAGCAGTGAGAGACCGGCCGCCCGGGTCCACGCCCGGGCGGCCGCTATCAGAAGGGTCGACAGGCGGCGCCCTCAGATCAGGGCGTCGGTGGCGGCCTCCACCAGCTCGAACAGGCCGTAGGCCCCGGCCATGACCACGAGCAGCAGGGCGGCGTTGACCGTGTGCTTGATCAGCTTGTAGCGGCGGACGTCGGTCTGTTTCAGGGCCCGGATCCGGGCGCTGATGGGCGCGAGCGAGGCGAACAGGGCGCTGACGAAGCCGCGCTGGTCCTCCGCCGTATTGGGCACCAGCGTTCCGGCGGCCAGACGGCGGTAGCCGGCGTTGAACACCCGGCCGAAGACGTTGAGGGGCCGGGCCACGTCGCACATGAGGATCAGGCGGCTGTCGCCCGTGTCGTTGCGGGCCTGATGGGGATAGGTCTCGTCGAAGATGAAGTCCTGACCGTCGCGCCAGGACATGGGCACGCCGTCCACCTCGATCAGACACGCGTCCGCGTTGGGCGTGCGCAGGCCCAGATGATAGCGCAGGGAACAGGCCAGCGGGTCGGCGTGCAGGGTCAGTTCGGACCCCGCGGGCAGGACCGTGAACATGGCCCCCTTCACCTCGGGGATCTGGTTCAGCAGGGCCACGGTGCGCGGACAGGTGCGCTGGGCCGAGCGGTGGGTGGTCCCGTACCAGGTGAGATAGAATTTGCTCCAGCCGCGCTTGAAGAAGGTGCGGAAGCCCAGGTCGTAGGAGCCCGCCGAACCCTCGGCCTTGGCCGCCTCGAAGGCGCCGCCGGCCTGCAGGGCCAGGGCCTCGTCGCGGATCACCTGCCAGTTGTCCCGCAGCAGGGCCAGGTTGGGCATGCGCTCCGCCGCCGTCACCGGCCCGCGCGCCCAGGGGCGGGTGGTCATGTACAGGACGCAGTTCAGGGGCGCGAAGATGGGCCAGGACTTGCGCAGATACTGGGTCAGGCTGGCGTAGCGGGTGCGCCCGCGCCAGCGATAGACGTATGCGATCGAACACAGCGAATACAGCACCAGCGCAGACAGCGCGACGACACTGAAGCTCATGGATTGTCCCCCGACCCCGGCCGGAGTCTTACGGCCAAGCTCGGGATTGTCCAAGCGGGATGTGAGGGTTTGGGGTGGGGGGGGCCTCGGGGTCGAGGCTCCGGGCCAGCATGGCCAGTTATGGACTTGTTGACCGATCACACCTAAGTTGGGCCTCAAATGGACTGGGGTTTCTCGGTCGGCGTGGGGCTCCCGGCTTTTGTCGGGGGCCCTTCTGCTTTCAAGGGAACACCTTCATGCCGCCATGGGCGAGCTTCGGTTGCATAACGTCGAAGGCCCGGTTTTCCTGCATCGGGCGTAGAACCTTCAAGCCGATGGGGCGCGCAATCAGATCTGCAAGTTGCAGTCCTGATGAGTTGCACTTTTTGTCGGCAAAAACGGGCTCCCACTCCATCGCGCGAAAATCAGGCTGCTTATATCCCCAATTCGCCTGATTGACGGTTATGCGCCGGAAGTGAAGCTCCAGCTCCGCGTCTTCCTTCTTGCCTCGACTCTCGAAGACGACGTGCACGATCCGCCCCTCCTGACCGAGCTGCCGGAGCCGAGCCAGCAAAGTCTCCATGCAGAAATGGAGCGCGATCTCGTACGGGCTCCAGGGCTTGGCGTACTTCTCCGCGAGCCGGATTTTGTGAATCACAGCGGCAATGACATCGATTTCCGCTTCGGAAACAATGCTGTTTATACGGTTCAGAAAGGCTTCGCGCCCTGCTGCATCGGCCTGAAGGAAGGCGAAATCCTTCTGTTGTCGGCGGATATCCCGTTCGTGCAGCATAAGTTGGTCATGCCCCACGAAGTCAAACTTCAATCGTTGGAGTCGAGGCACGATACGATCAGCGTAGTCGACCTTGGATGCCAGGACGCAGTTGAGGACGAAGACCGGAAAAGTCGGGTCTGGTCTTTCCAGAACAGGCGAGCCGCTCTCGTCGGCGAAGACGATGTAATCGGAGAACGGCATTTCCGATTATTGGCAGAGCAGTCAGGGACTCGCTAGAGGGACGCTTAGGTTACCCGGTCGTCACGACGACCGTGCCCTTCGCCCCCTCGCCTGCCCCATCTACCCCGCCGGGCGGAACACCAGACCGGCGATCTTGCCGTCGTCGCCGAGGGCGATGAACCAGTCGGTGACGGCGTTGTCGAAGGTGGCGCGGTAGTGCTGGGCGCCCTGGACCTCGCCCTGATGCTCGAGGGTCTGGACGGCGCCGAAGCCCTGGATCATGGGGGTGATGGAGGCCTCGCCGGCGCGGACGGCGTCGGCCAGTTCCGTGACCATGTCGTCGTAGTTGGGGGTTCCGGCCTGCATGGCCGCGATGGTGGTGCGCAGCATGGTTTCTTCGGCGGAGACCTGCGCCTCGGCATGGGCGGCGTGGTCGCCGTGGCCGGCGTGGTTGTCTTGCGCCAGGGCAGCGGCGGGGACGAGGGCGAGCGACATCGCAAGAATGGGGGCGAACAGGATCGGCTTCATGGGGGTGCTCCGGCTGGGGGTCACGACAGGACGCCCGTGGACAGGATCAGGGCGACGGCGGCCCCGGCAGCGGCGATGATGGATAGCACGGCGGGCCAGCGGGCGGCGACCCGGCGCTCGATGACGATGGTCTGGGGCGCGTGGGGGGCCTGGGCCCATCTGGACAGGGCGCGCAGGGTGTCGAGGCCTTCCTGCAAGACATCGCGGGCCTTGGCCTTGGGGCCCAGCTCGCGCTGGATCCACTGCTCCACCACCGGCTTGGCGGCCTCCCACAGGTCGTGATCGGAATTGAGGCGGCGGGCCACGCCCTCCACCGAGACCATGGTCTTCTGCAGCAGGATCAGTTCGGGACGCAGGTGCATGTCGAACAGGTCGGTGATCTCGAACAGCTGGCCCAGCAGGCGGCCCATGGACACCTGGGACGCCTGTTTGCCGATGACCGGCTCGCCCACCGCGCGCAGGGCCTGGGCGAAGGTCTCCACCGAATGGACGGGGGGCACATAGCCGGCCTCGAAATGGACCCGGGCGATGCGGGGATAGTCGCGGGTGAGGAAGCCCCACAGGATCTCGGCCAGGTAGCGGCGCTCGCCGGGGCCGAGGCGGCCGACGATGCCGAAGTCCACCGCCACGGCCTGGGCCGGGGCCGAGCAGAACAGATTGCCCTCGTGCAGATCGGCGTGGAAGACGCCGTGGTCCAGGGCCTGGGACAGGAAGGCGCGCACGATGTTGTCGGCCAGCTGGTTCTTGTCCAGCCCCGGCTGCTCGGCGGCGGCGGGGTCGGTCATGGGCATGCCCTCGGCCCACTCCAGCGTCAGGACCCGCTTGCCGACCCCGTCCCAGATGACGGCGGGGGCGGTCATGTGGCCGTCGCGGGACATGATCTCGCCCAGCTCGCTGGCGGCGGCGGCCTCGAGCCGCATGTCCAGTTCCAGCTGCAGGGCGCGGGCGATGGTCTCGACGAAGGCCTCGGGCTCCAGACGGCGCAGCAGGGGCACGAAGCGGCGGGTGAGTTTGGCGCCCAGCCGCATGGCGTCGAGGCCGAGGGCGACGCGGCGCTCCACGCCCGGGCGCAGCACCTTGACCGCCACCTTGCGGCCGTCGGCCAGATACGCGGGGTGGGCCTGGGCCAGGGAGGCGGCGGCGATGGCGGGCTGGAAATCGGTGAACAGGGCCTCCACAGGGCGGCCCAGCGAGCGCTGCACCTCGCGGCGGGCCTGATCGATGGGGAACGGCGGCAGGCGGTCCTTGAGCCGGCCCAGGTCGCGGGCGAACTCGGTCCCGAAGATGTCGGCGCGGGTGGCCAGCACCTGGCCCAGCTTGATGGCCACGGGCCCCAGGTGCTCGAAGGCGGCGCCCAGACGCTGGCCCGGGCGGCCGGCGCGGCCCTGGGGCCCGGAGAACAGGTGCAGGAACCGCGCGATCATCCGGGCCCAGACCGGCAGCAGGGGGGTGATCTCGCGCGGCGCCAGGGCGTCGTGGCGGATCAGCACCCACAGCCAGCCCTGCAGCCGCAAGAAGGATCCCACGGGGTCGCGCACGCGCACGGGCGGCAGGGGGGCGGCGGTCTCGGGCGACGGATTGAAGGGCACGGTCAGAGGGCCCAGCCGTGATGGATGGCGGCGACCCCGCCGGACAGGTTGGTGACGGTGACCCGGCTGAAGCCGGCGTCCTCGATCATGGCCTTGAAGGTGTTCTGATCGGGGAAGCGGCGGATGCTTTCCACCAGATACTGGTAGCTGTCCCGGTCCTTCGCCACCCAGCCGCCGATGGCCGGGATGGCGTTGAAGGACCACAGGTCATAGGCCTTGCGGATGGGCTCGGCGGTGGGGCGCGAGAACTCCAGACACAGGAAGCGGCCGCCGGGCTTGAGCACGCGGCGGGCTTCGCGGAGGGCCTGGGGGATGTCGGCCACATTGCGGATGCCGAAGCTGATGGAATAGGCGTCCACGCTGGCGTCCGGCAGCGGCAGGGCCATGGCGTCGCCGACGGTCCAGGTCATCTCGGGCTCGCCGCCCTTGTGGACCCCGGCCATGATCATCTCGGCGTTGTAGTCCAGCACGATGACCTCGGCGTCGGCGCCGCCCAGACGCTGCTGGGCGCGGCGGGCCATCTTCGCATAGCGGCGGGCCATGTCGCCGGTGCCGCCGGCCACGTCGAGGATGCGCTCGCCGGGGCGGGGATTGAGCTTCGCCGCCGCCGCGTCCTTCCACAGCCGGTGCACGCCCCCGCTCATGAGGTCGTTCATCAGGTCGTAGTTGGAGGCCACGGAATCGAACACCCCGCGCACCAGCTGAACCTTCTCGCGCGCGTCCACGTCGCGGAAGCCGAAGGATGAGGTCTTTTGCGCAGGCTCGGTCATGGCATCGCTTTAGCGGGTGCGGGGCGCGCCGTCACCGCCGCACGTGGCCGCATCCGCTTGCCGCAGGGAGCGGTGCGCGATAGGCCGGAGACAGGATTGTCAAAGGAGACGGACATGGCCGCTGAACGCATCGGGGCTGAAAAGGCTCTGGAAGGACTGCCGGGCTGGGCCCGGGCGCCCGGCGAGCGGGACGCCATCGTGCGCAAGTTCGTGTTCGAGGACTTCAACGCGGCCTTCGGCTTCATGACCCGCGTGGCCCTGAAGGCGGATAAAATGGACCACCATCCGGAGTGGTCCAATGTCTACAACCGGGTCGAGGTGCTGCTGACCACCCACGACGCCGACGGGGTCACGGGGCTGGACGTGGCGATGGCGGAATTCATGAACGGCGCGGCCGTGGGGCTGGGCGGGAAATGAGCGGGCGGCTTGAAGGCAAGATCGCCCTGATCACCGGGGCGGCGGGCGGGCTGGGACAGGCCATGGCGCGGCGCATGGCCGAAGAGGGCGCGCGGCTGGCCCTGACCGACATCGACGAGGCCGGGGCCCGGGCGCTGGCGGACGCCATCAACGCCGACCACCCGGACGCGGCCTTCGCCTACGCCCACGACGTCACCGATGAAGGGCAGTGGATCGACGTGATCGAGCGGGCCGTCAGCGATCTGGGCGGGCTGTCGGTGCTGGTCAACAATGCGGGCATCGGCGGTGAACTGAAGCCGGTGGTGGAGACCGATCTGGACGCCTGGCGGCGGGTGCAGGCCATCAATGTCGAGTCGGTCATGCTGGGCTGCAAGCACGCCATTCCGCATCTGGCGAAGTCGGGACGGGGCTCGATCGTCAACATCTCGTCCATCGCCGGGCTGACGGCGACGCCGGGCATGGGGCCCTACAATGCGTCCAAGGCGGCGGTCTGGCTGTTCTCCAAGACCGTGGCGCTGGAGTGCGCGAAGGCGCGCAACGGGGTGCGGTCCAACTCGGTGCATCCGGTGTTCATCAAGACCGGGATTCTGGACCCGTTCGTCGCCATGGCCGGCGGCGACGAGGCTGTGGCCCACGACAAGCTGGCGCGCGGCATTCCGCTCAAGCGCATCGGCGAGCCGGACGACGTGGCCTGGTGCGTGGTCTATCTGGCCTCGGACGAGAGCAAATTCATCACCGGCGCCGAGTTCAAGATCGACGGCGGCATGTCGGCGCAATAGGCCTCAAACCACCATCACCGTGCCGAGCAGGACGCGGGCGCCGCGACGGCCCAGGGCCTGATTGACGGCGAACTGAAGGTCGCGGGACAGGCGGTGCACGTCCGGCGGTTCGCCGGGACGCAGCGAGGCGGCGAAGCTCTGGACCACCTGCACCATCTGGGCGCGCAGGCGCGGTCCGGCGCTGGCGGCCACGGCGCGCAGATCCACATCCGGCACGTCGATGCCCACGTCCACGGTCAGGATGCCCCGGCGGCCGCTGGCGCGGGTGACCGAGCCGTTGATGCTGTTCAGATTGATGTAGCTGGCGGCCGGCGCCCCGCCGTCGTCCGACGCGGGCGCGGCGGCCGCGGCCGATCCGGCCGAGGCGGCGACGAGAGCCAGTCCGATGAGGGCGCGGCGATCCATGGCCGCACCCTGCCCCGGCGCCGCTTAATCCGGGGTTACGCGCTCGGCGGAAATGTAGGGCTTCAGGTCCAGCAGGGCGAACAGGCGCGCGTCCTCGTCCTCCTCGGGGTTCGGCGTGGTCAGCAGCTTGCCGCCCACGAAGATGGAATTGGCCCCGGCCAGGAAACAGAGCGCCTGCATCTCCGGGCTCATGCCCTCGCGCCCGGCGGACAGGCGGACCATGGATTTGGGGCAGACGATGCGGGCCACGGCCACGGTGCGCACGAACTCGATGGGGTCGATCTCGCCCTCCCGCATCACCCGCTCGCCCAGCGGCGTGCCGGTGACCGGGACCAGCGCATTGACCGGCAGGCTGTCGGGATGTTCGGGCAGGGTGGCCAGGGCGTGCAGCAGGCTGGCCCGGTCACGGCGGCTTTCGCCCATGCCGACGATGCCGCCGCAGCAGGTGGCCATGCCCGCGTTGCGCACATGCTCCAGGGTGTCGAGCCGCTCCTGATAGGTGCGCGTCGTCACCACCTCGGCGTAATATTCCGGCCCGGTGTCCAGGTTGTGGTTGTAGTAGTCGAGCCCGGCCTCCTTGAGCTCCTTCGCCTGCTCGGCCGTCAGCATGCCGAGGGTGGCGCAGGTCTCCAGACCCAGGGCCTTCACCCCGCCGATCATGGCCGCCAGTTTCGGCAGGTCGCGGTCCTTCAGCTCGCGCCAGGCCGCGCCCATGCAGAAACGGTCCGCGCCGCCCGCCTTGGCCGCCATGGCCTCGGCGATGACCACCTGGGCGTCCATCAGCTTCTCGGCCTTCAGGCCGGTCCTGAAGTGGGCCGACTGGCTGCAGTAGCCGCAGTTCTCGGCGCAGCCGCCGGTCTTGACCGACAGCAGCTGGGACTTCTGGACGGCGGACGGGTCGAACCAGCGCCGGTGCACGGCGGCGGCGTCGAACACCAGCTCCATGAACGGCCGGGCGAACAGGGCCTCGACCTCGTCCAGGCGCCAGTCGTGGCGCGGGATGGACAGATCCTGGATGCGGACGGGTGCGTTCATGTCGGGCCTCCTCGAACAGGCGGCTTAGCAGCGCCCGCGCCGGGGATGAACCCGCAATCGTCAGCTCGCCAGACGCAGGTTATCGACCGGGCGCCGCGCCCCGCCCAGGCGGAAGCGGCCCACCTGGCGGTTCAGACCGTCGGCCTCGCTCGCCATCTGGCGCGTGGCGGCGGTGGCCTCCTCGGTCATGGCGGCGTTCTGCTGGGTGATGGAGTCCATATGGGTGAAGGCGGCCTTCACGTCGGCCAGGTCATCGGCCTGACGCCGCGCCGAGGACGCCATGGCCTCGGCCAGGCTGTCCACGCTGGTCACCTGGGTATCGATGCGCTCCAGCGCCTGACCGGTGCGGTCCACCAGTTGCACGCCCTCGTTGACCTGTTCGCCCGAACGCCGGATCAGGTCGCGGATTTCACCCGAGGCCTCGGCGGACCGTTGCGCCAGGGCCCGGACTTCGGACGCCACCACCGCGAAGCCGCGGCCCGCGTCGCCCGCCCGGGCCGCCTCGACGCCGGCGTTCAAGGCCAGCAGATTGGTCTGGAAGGCGATTTCGTCGATCAGGCTGACGAAGCCCGCGACGTTCTCCGAGGATGCGCGAATGGCCTCCATGGCCGTGCGGGCCTGAACCACCACAGCCACCCCCTGCTCCACCTCGCGGCGGGTGGAGGCGGCGGCGCCCGCCGCCTGGGCGGCGTCGGCGGCGGTCTGGGCGACGGCCTGGGCGATCCCGTCGGCCGTGGCCACGGTGCGTTCCAGATGCGCGGCCTGCTGTTCGGTGCGAAGCGACAGGTCGTCCGATGCGCTGGCCAGCTGGGCCGAGGCGGAAGAGAGGGCCGCGGCGCTTTCCACGACCCCGGACATGGCGGCTTCAAGCGCCCCGACGGCGGTATGGAAGTCGTCCCGGAGCGAACTGTACTCGTCGGGGAAGGGCTGGTCGATGGAGACGGACAGGTCTCCGGCCGCCAGGGCCTTCAGGGCGGCCCCCAGCGCCGTCACCACGCGCGCCTGACGGGCCTCGGCCTCCTGCTGTTCGACGGCGACCCGATCCCGTTCGGCCTGGAGGGCTTCCAGATAGATGGAGATGGCCAGATCCATATCCAGCAGGACCCGCTGGGTGAGTTCGGCCACGGCCTCTGCGGTCTGGGCCTCATGGGCGGCGCCGGCGAACCTCTTGCGGGGACGCGCGGCGACAGCCTTGACCAGTTCGGCCAGGATCAGGCTGTAGCCGCCGATGTACCAGCGCGGCTCCAGCCCGATGCGGGCGTGGACCTGGCCGATGGTGCGGACGGAGGCCGCGTAGTCAGCGTCGGGCCGCCCTCGAATCAGGGCGTCCCAGTGTCTGGCCTGGGCGGCCTGGGCGGCCTGCATGTGGCCGGGACCCGAGAAAAAGCGCCGGACCTCCGGCGTCTGCTCGATCTGACCATAGAAGCGGGTGAGGGCCCCGGGCAGGGCCTCGCGCAGAATGGGCTCAACGGCCCGATAGGCCGCAGAAGGTTCAGCCAGGCGCATAAAGGCCATGCGTTGCGAAAGATTATCGGCGGACACTGTAAGTCTCTAAAAATATGAGCGGATTCGAACCCGCCGTAAGAATGCGATACCCTTGCTCCCGAAGTGGTTTTGCAGGGATTAACAGCGGTTGCGACGTTTCGCCTGGGCGCCGGGCGTGAAAAAGGGCGGCTCCGGAGAACCGCCCTTTCCAATCCTCGCAGGCGCCTGCCTCAGCGCGGGCTGTAGGCGTGCGGCATGCGCTGGTCGCGGTTGGGGTGATACCGGTCGCGAAGCTCCAGATTGCGGGCCTGGAGGGGCTGTTCGACCCCGGCGATGAACACCGCCTCGGGCTGGTTCATGGGCTCCAGCGGGTCTCCGGACCAGACCACCACGTCCGCCGCCTGTCCCACGGCCAGGGCGCCGAAGCCCTCCTGGCCGAAGATACGCGCCGGATTGACGGTGATGGCGGCGATGGCGGCCTCGAACGGCAGGCCGTTGGCCACGGCGTTGCCCGCGTTGTAGCGAGCGTCCCGGGCCCTATGGGCCGAGCCGCCGGGCTTGATGGCGATGGTCACGCCCGCCGCGTGCAGCCGGGCGGCGTTCTCCTGCCGCGCGGCCCGCACCTGGAAGTTCGAGGGCAGATTGGCCAGCGGGTTCAGCAGCACCGGCACGTTCGCCGCCGCGATGCGGTCGGCCACCAGCCAGCCCTCCTCGGCGCCGTCCAGGATCAGGCGGATGTTCTCCTCCTCAGCCAGACGCAGCACCTGCAGGATGTCGGCCGCGCGGTGAACGCTGACCACCAGCGGCATGCGGCCCTCGGCCACCGGGATCAGGGCCTCCAGATCCGCGCGCGACAGGGACAGGTCGCGCAGGCCCGCGCGCTCGTAGGCCTGACGGTTGCGGGCGTAGAGGCGAACCTCGGCCATGGTCTCGCGGAACAGGGTGAACTCGGCCCCGCGCGCGCCGCCGGCGATGCCGGCGCCGGCCTCGCCGAAGGGCGCGACCATGGCCACATTGGAGCGCACCAGGATGTCGGTCCCGCGCGCCAGATGCACCACCGCCGCCTGACCCGCGAACAGGCCCGGCGTGTGATAGCCGCCGTGACCGGCCCCGGCGGTTTCGTGCTCGTGCACATGGCCGCCGGACGAGCCGGGATGCTGGGGCATGACCACCGCGCGGGTGACGCCGCCGAGGCGGGCCACCGGAATAGTGATGGACCAGGGGTCGAGGCCGCGCGACACGTCGAAGGCGGCGCTGAGGCTGTTGCTGGACTGGCGCAGGTCGTTGGAGCCGGAGACGGAGGAGACCTCGCTGCCGCCGATGCCGGAATCCACCGCCACGATCCCGGGGGTGACCACCCGGCCCGCGGCGTCGATGACGCGGGCGCCGGCGGGCACCGCGGCGTCGGGGCCGATGGCGCTGATGCGGCCATTGCGGATCACCACCGTGCCGGAGGCGATCTCGCCCGTGCCGGTCAGGATGCGGCCATTGGTGATGGCGACGGCGTCCTGAGCCACGGCGGGCGCGGCGGCGAGGGCCAGGGCGCAGACCGCCAGGGCGCTGAAGAAATTACGGCGGATCATTGGGCGCCTCCGACGGTGTTGGGCTGGCCGGGCTGGCCCAGTTCGAAGTCCGTGCGCGGCTGATAGGCCGGATCGTTCCGGTCATAGGTCAGGGCGCCGTCGATGAAGACCTGCTGGGCCCGCGCATAGACGCTGAACGGGCTCACGTCCCAGATCACCACATCGGCGCGCTTGCCGGGCTCCAGCGAGCCGGTCTCGTCGTCCACGCCGATGGCGCGGGCGGCGTTGATGGTGATCCAGCGCAGGGCGTCCTCCTCGCTGAGATCCAGTCCGGCGCGGCGACCTGCGGACAGGGCGGCGGCGGCTTCCTGATTGAGCCGCTGGATCAGGGTGTCGTCGTCGGAGTGGATGACCGCGCAGCTGTTCTCGGGCGCGTCGACGAAGGCGACGTTCTCCTCGATGGCGTCCAGGGCCTCCATCTTGAAGCCCCACCAGCCCGTCCACATGGCGGCGCAGATCTCGTTCTCGGCCAGCATGTCGGCGATCTTGTAGGCCTCGGTGGCGTGGTGGAAGGTGCGGATCGAATAGCCGAACTCCTCGGCGATATCGATCATCACCGCCATCTCGTCGGCGCGGTAGCAGTGGTTCTGCACCGAGATGGAGCCGTCCAGCACCCCGGCCAGGGTTTCGAGCCGCAGGTCGCGGTTGGGGGGCGTTCCCTCCCCGTCCTCGCGCCATTCGCTCCAGCGCCGGGCGTAGTTCTGGGCGTCGATGAAGGCCGAGCGGTAGCCCGCCACATTGCCCATGCCGGTGGCCGGGCTCTGGTTGCGCGAGCCGTAGACCCGCGACGGGTTCTCGCCGCAGGCCATCTTCACGCCGTAGGGGGCGCCGGGGAACTTCATGCCCTGCATGGTCACCGAGGGCACATTGCGCAGGGTCACCGAGCGGCCGCCGAACAGATTGGCCGAGCCGGGCAGGACCATGACCGTCGTCACCCCGCCGGCGCGGGCGGTGTTGAAGCCGGGGTCCTGGGGCCAGACCGAATGTTCGGACCAGACATAGGCGGTGTTGGGGTTGGTGGCCTCGTTGCCGTCGGACATGCCCATCACGCCGGGCGAGGGATAGACGCCCAGATGGGTGTGCACATCGATCAGGCCCGGGGTGACGAAGCGGCCGCGCGCGTCGATCACCTGGTGGCCCTGGGGCACCGGGGTGTTCGCGCCGCCGACCGCCGCCACACGGCCGTCGGTCATGATGACCACGCCGTTCTCGATGCGCTCGCCGGCGGCGGTGAAGACGGTGGCGCCGACGATGGCGGCGTCACGGCGCGGCAGGGGCTGATAGGTGGAGGGGAACGGATCGGGATTGGCCGCCGCGTCCAGGCCGCGCGGCAGCTCGGTGCGCTCCCGGGCGGGGGCCGAGGCCGCGTCGCCGCCGTTGTCGGCCGCGCCGGTGGTGGCGCAGGCGGTGAGGGCCAGGGCGGCCAGCGCACAGCCCG
This sequence comes from Brevundimonas sp. BAL450, assembly GCF_015767455.1. Taxonomy (NCBI): domain Bacteria; kingdom Pseudomonadati; phylum Pseudomonadota; class Alphaproteobacteria; order Caulobacterales; family Caulobacteraceae; genus Brevundimonas; species Brevundimonas sp. BAL450. Next base: position 228,543 of record NZ_JADWOW010000060.1, on the reverse strand, counting down.
CGAGCGCGAGGCCGCGGCCCCGCATGCGATGAGAAATCATGGATATTTCAGCCCCTTGCGTTTCCCGATCTGGAAGCGTGGGGCATCAAAGCGCGTCAGGGCGGACAGGAAAAGCCCCAATCGCCGCCTCAGCCGTCCAAATCCAGCCGCGCGCGGATTTCGGCTTCGGAAAGGCCTGTGATCTCAAGCGTCTTGACGCGGGCCGAGGCGCCGCGGGCGAGGGCCACGTCGGATTTGGGAATCTTCAGCGTCCGGGCGATCAGGACGAGCAGGCCGGCGTTGGCCTGGCCGTCCGTGGGCGCGGCGCGCACCCGCACCTTGAGCACGGGGCGGCCCCCGGCGTCGGTCTCCCAGCCGTCGATGCAGTCGGCGCCGCCGCGCGGGGTGAGCCGCACGGTCAGCCGCGTCATCAGAAGGGCAGGACGTCGTACAGCAGCCTGCAGAAGGGCGGCAGCAGATAGAGCTGCGCCCCGCGCAGGACCAGCAGCACGATGATCGGCGTCACATCGATGCCGCCCAGGGGCGGGATCACCCGGCGCAGGGGCGCCAGCAGCGGCCCGGTCACCTGATCGAGGAAGCCCGCGACCTGGGCCACGAAGCGGTTGCGGTAGTTGATCACGTCGAAGGCGAACAGCCAGCTCATGATGGCGCTGATGATGATCGCCCAGAACAGCAGCGTCAGCACCGCGCCGACGATGAAACAGATGAAACCGGCCATGCCGCGCCCAAATCTCCCAAGGGGTTGTCGAGGCGCTTCTAGCGGTCTTCGCCGCCCGCGCCAAACCCTTCCGGCGATCCGGGTGGGGGGACTCGGGATTCTATTGACACCGCAGGGCCGCCCCGCCTATGTCGCGCCCTCGCCTGGAACCCCGGCACGGGGCCGTAGCTCAGTTGGTAGAGCGCGTCGTTCGCAATGACGAGGTCAGGGGTTCGACTCCCCTCGGCTCCACCAGGCGTTTCCCGATCAGATGAAGAGGGCGGCCGGCGCGAGGCCCGCCCTACTGCTCTTCCTCGAAGCGGCAGCCGACCAGGTCGCTGAGGGCGGCGACGGCTTCGGCGGCGTCGGGGCCTTCGGCGGCGATCTCGATGGGGCAGCCCTGGCCCGCGCCCAGCATCAGCAGGCCCATGATGGAGCGGGCGTCCACGGTGACGCCCTCGCGGGTCACCTTGACCTCGGACTGGAAGCCGGAGGCCAGCTTGACGAATTTGGCCGAGGCGCGGGCGTGCAGGCCGCGCGCGTTGCAGATGTCGACGGTGACAGCGGCCGTCTCGCTCATTTCTCGCCCGCCAGCACCCAGGACGCCACGGCGATGTATTTGCGGCCCGCGTCCTGGGCATGGGCCACGCAGGCCTCAAGGCTTTCGCGCTGACGGACGCTGGCCAGCTTGATCAGCATGGGCAGGTTGAGCCCGGCGATGACCTCGGCCTTCGTCTGCTCCATCACCGAGATGGCCAGGTTGGAGGGGGTGCCGCCGAACATGTCGGTCAGCAGGATGACGCCCTCGCCCTCGTCCACCGCTGCGGCGGCGTCGACGATGTCCTGACGGCGGCGCTCCATGTCGTCCTCGGGGCCGATGCAGATGGCGGCGGTCCCGCGCTGGGGCCCCACCACATGCTCCATGGCCGAGAGGAATTCCGTCGCCAGCCCCCCGTGGGTGACGATCACCAGTCCGATCATGCGAACCCGCCCGAAACGGATGAAGAGATGGCTGACGTGGCCATGCAACGCCTCACGAAACTTCGCGCCCCCGCCGGACCGTCCGGTCCCGTGTCGACCGGCCGCGCCCCGAGGGTCTGCGGCCAGACCGGCTTCAATAGGCCAAAGGACGGCCGGCTCCAAGGGCCCTCAACGCCACAGCGAGCCGGGCCGGCGCCGAGGCGTTGAGGGCCTGGATGTCGATCGTCGGCACGGGCACGTCCGCCAGGCTCTGGAACGCCGGTTCAGGCAGGCGTTCGGGCGGCTGGTCCACGCATCGGACGATCAGATCCACGCGGCTGAAGGGCAAGGCGGGGATTGGCGTGATCCCCAGCCCTCGAATCTCCATGCGGCCGAAGATCCGGTCCGGCGCCCGGGCGTAGAGGCGCTGCTGAGAGCGCCAGACCTGGGCGTAGTCGTCCGCCACGGCCCGCCAGCCGTGGTCCATGAGGCGCAGCAGAAGGTCGCTCTTGCCCGCGCCGGACGGGCCGGTCAGCAGAACGCCGCTCCAGCCCCGGTCCGGCAACCGAAGGGCCGCGGCGCAGGCGTGGGCCAATTCAGCCATCGGCGTCATCAGCGACGGGCCGGGTCCTGGCCTTCGATCCGGGTCTGGCGCGCGGCAATGTGACCACGAAGCACGCCCCCTTGACGGCGCCGGCGTCGTCCGTGCGGTTCTCGGCGTGGATGGTCCCGCCGTGGGCCTCGATGATCTGTCGGGCGATGGACAGGCCCAGGCCGGAGTTGCCGCCGAAGGCCGCGCCCTTGGGCCGCGCGGTGTAGAAGCGCTGGAACACGGTCTCCAGATTGTCGGGCGGAACGCCGGGGCCGTCGTCCTCGACCCGCACCCTGACGCGGTCGCCCTGGCCGTCCAGGCTGACCTGCACGGCGTGATCAGGCGGGCTGAACGAACGGGCGTTGTCGATCAGGTTGCGGAACACCTGGCCCAGCGGCCCCTCGCGGCCCGTGACCTGGGCGGCGCCCTCCAGAGCGTCGGTGAACCGCACCGTGACGTCGCCGGGCCGCTGGGTGGCCACATAGACCGCTGCGATGTCGCCCAGCAGTTTCGACAGGTTCACCGGGCGCGGGCGGTCCCGCGACAGCTCCGCGTCCAGGCGCGAGGCGTTGGAGATGTCCGTGATCAGGCGGTCCAGCCGGCTCACGTCCTGCTGCAGCAGGGCGGTCAGGCGGGCCTTGTCCTCGGGCGCCTTGACCAGCTCCAGGGTCTCGAGCGCCGAACGGATGGAGGTCAGGGGGTTCTTGATCTCGTGGCTGACGTCGGCGGCGAAGCGCTCGATGGCGTCCATGCGGTCCGACAGGGTGGCGGTCATGGTCTCCAGCGACCGGGCCAGGTCGCCGATCTCGTCCTTGCGCTCCTCCAGGTCGGGCAGGGAGATGGCCCGCGCCCTCTGCAGGCGCACCTGATCCGCCGCCGCCGACAGCCGCAGGATCGGCCGGGCCACGAACAGGTGGATCAGAAGGGACGTCAGAAGGGACACCGCCAGGGCCACGAAGGCGAAGGGCATCAGGGCGCGGCGCTGGGCGTCCAAGGTTTCGTCCACATCGCCGGCCTCCAGCGTCAGGACGCCCAGCACATCGCGCACATGGCGGACGGGCAGGGACACCGACACCACGCGCTCACCGGTCTCGGCCCGTCGAATGCTGGTCTGGGGTTCGCCGGCCAGGGCGCGCTCGACCTCGCCGCTCAATTCCTCCCGCGCGCGCTCGATCCGGGCGTTCTCCCTTACGGGATCAGGGGGCGCGGGGGCCGCCGCGCCGGCCGGAAGGGCGGGATCCAGCGGCTCGCCCGGGATCTGTTCGGTGACGGTGTAGCTGTCGATGAGCAGCCAGCCGTTCTGATCGTACAGCCGCACCCGCTGGCCACGGGGAATGAAATTGTCCCGCAGCCACTGGGAGGCGGCCAAATCGTCCAGATAGGGCGTGGGTTCGCCGCGCGTGATGCCCAGTTCGCCCAGCACATTGGCCAGCAGCTCGGCCTGGGACGTCAGGGATTCGAGGCGCGCCTCGATCAGGTTGCGGCGCCACTCGTTCAGCAACAGGGCGCCGACGAACAGGATCAGCAGGCTGAGCAGGTTCAGCGCCAGGATCAGGGCGCCCAGCCGCGATCCGACCATGCGCAGCCTCAGGGTTCGCCACCGCGCGGCCCATAGCGAGGCCGCGCCCTGCGAACGGTCAGCTTTCTCTGTATCGGTATCCGACGCCATACAGGGTCTCGATTGCGTCGAACTCGGGATCGACCACGCGGAACTTCTTTCGCATCCGCTTGACGTGGCTGTCGATGGTCCGGTCGTCCACATAGACCTGATCGTCGTAGGCGGCGTCCATGAGGTTGTCGCGGCTCTTCACGAAGCCGGGGCGCTGGGCCAGGGCCTGAAGCAGCAGGAACTCGGTGACCGTCAGCTTCACGGGACGGCCCTCCCAGGTGCATTCATGGCGGGCCGGGTCCATGCTCAGCTTGCCGCGCTTGATGGCGCGGCCCGAGACGTCGCCGCCCGCTTCCGCGTCCTCGGCGTCGGCGCCGACGCGGCGCAGCAGGGCCTTGACCCGCTCAATCAGCAGCCGCTGGCTGAACGGCTTGTGGATGTAGTCGTCCGCGCCGAGGTTGAAGCCTAGGATCTCGTCGATCTCCTCGTCCTTGGACGTCAGGATGATGACCGGCAGGGTCGAGGTCTGGCGCAGGCGGCGCAGCACCTCCATGCCGTCCATGCGCGGCATCTTCACGTCCAGAATGGCCAGGTCGGGCGGGCTGGATTCCAGCGCGTCCAGGCCCGTGGCGCCGTCGTGATAGGCGGTCACCTTGTGGCCGTGGCTTTCCAGCGCCATCGAAACGGACGCGACGATGTTCTCGTCGTCATCGACCAGGGTGATGTTGGCCATGGTGTCTCCTCATGCGTTCCGAAACGCGCCTTCAGGTCACAGATAGTGCGGCGCGGCGAAACTTGACACCCCTGAACGCTCGGCAAGCGTAACCGTTCGTTTCCGGGGCCCGTGAATTTCGCCGCCGCAGTTTCACGCGACCTTAAAGGCTTGGCCGCATGATGGCGAAGAAACGCACTTTCCGAGGCTAGAATGGCCGGACCGGTCCACTACGAAATCTATATCCGCAAGACGCCTGCGGATTCCTGGAGCCTGCTGCAGGCGACTGAGAATCGCAAACAGGCCGTCGAGACGGCCGAGGACCTGCTCGCGGACAAGCGCGCCGCCGCCGTGCGCGTGACCAAGGAGACCCTGGACCCGGAGTCCATGGAGTTCCAGAGCGTCACGGTGCTGACCCTGGGCGCGCCCGAGGTGAAACAGAAACGCATCGTGCGTCAGGACGATCAGCCGTCCAACTGCATGACTCCGCAGGATCTTTACGCACCGCATGCGCGCGAGGTCATCGGCCGGGTGCTGGAGGACTGGCTGAAGCGGCGCCAGGTGACCCCATTCGAACTGCTGCACCGGCCCGATCTGACGGAGGTTCTGGAGGCCTCCGGGGTGGAGCTGCAGCACGCCGTCCAGAAGGTGGCTGTGCCTGAAAGCCAGGCCACCGGACTGCCGGTTCACGACCTGATCCGACACTATCAGAAGCTGATCCAGGCCACGACCGAGCGGATCATTGATGCGGGACGCAAGAAACTGTTCGCGGACCTGGACGAGCCCGGGACGTCGGTCGCGGACCTGGCGATCAAGCTGGAGGGCCACGCTGACCGCGGCTTCCTGATGGGCGGCGCCGTGTGCGGCGCGCTGAAGGACGTCACGGGCGGCCGCGCGCGCCTTGAGCGGATGATGGATCTGGTGGACGCCGCCCCGGCCGAGGGCGCGCCGCGCGCCATGGTGCTGGTGGCGGTCGAACAGATCCTGTGCGAGCTGTTCGCCGCGCCGCCGCGTCGGGCCGAAATTCTGGGCCCCTCCCTGGACCTGGGCGGGAACCTCGCCGCCATCGTGCGCATGGTGGCGCCCAATGAAATGGAAATGCTGATCCGCATGGAGCCGCGCCTGGCCGCCCATGTGCCGCCCGTGGACGGCCCGGCCGAACGCCTTGGCCGTCGTCTGGCCGCCGGGGAGTTCCGCCTGCTGGCCGCCGCCATGGCGCGCGAGGTGATCCGCGAGCTCAAGGGGTCCCGGCGTCTGCGGCCCGGCGACGCCCCCGGCGAGATCGACATCCTGCGGACCCTGGCCATGGCCCTGACGGCCACCACCGGCAGGCTGCTGTCGCTGGAGGAGGTTCAGGACGCCTTCGTCCAGCGGTCCAAGGCCCTTGTCACCGCCGATTTCGTCGGCACCTACGCCGCCAGCTGCAAATCGGCCGTCGACGAGGCCGCAGCCCTGGTGCGGCTGTGCGAAAACGTCACCGGCGCGGCCAACAAGCGGGCCGCCGGCCGCTGGCTGTCAGCCTGCGTCGGCGCCCTGAGGTTCGAGACCGAACAGCGCGGCGGACCGCCGAATCTGGCCGCCCAGCGTCTGGCCGCCCTCGCCGTCCTTCAGAAGGGGGTCCGCGCCGCCGCCCTGGGCGAAAAGGATGAGGCCGAGATCAGCGGCCGCATCGGCGCCGTGGCCGGGCTGGTGGAGGCGGATGCGAGGCTCGTCGCCCAGGTGGCGAAGTCGCCCCTGCCGCCGGTGCGGCGACTGTCCGTGCTCCTGAAGCTGGCGAGCGGCGAGACGGCGCCGTTCGGCCCTGTGGCCGAGCGGGCGCGCGCAGAGGCCATCCGCATCTTCAAGACGCCCGACGCCCGGGCCGCCCTGTCGGCCGAGCCCGAGGCGCTGGCGCCGCTGCGGCCGCTGATGAAGGCGGCCGGCCTCGCCGCCTAGTTCAAACAGGCGCCTGATTCACGGCATCGGTGGAGTCGCGAAGCGATCCACCGATGCCGATCGGCCTTAGTCGAAGATGTCGAAGATGCTGGGGCGCTTGCGGCGATGTCCGCCGTGGCCGTATTCGCCGCGTTCGCCGTACTCCCCCCTTTCGCCACGCTCGCCGTATTCCCCGCGCTCGCCGTAGCCATGCTGCTGCACCGGCGGGGGCGCCTGGCGCGGCGCGGGCTGGGACCAGGGAGCCTGGGGCGAAGGCGCCTGAGGGGCGGAGGGCGCCGGGGCGGCGTCGACGGCGGCCTGCATCAGCTTTTCGAGCTCTCCCCGGTCCAGCCATACGCCCCGGCAGGTGGGGCACATGTCGAACTGGACGCCGGAGCGTTCCACGGTCTGCATGGGGGCGTTGTCGTTCGGGCACATCAGAAGGGGCATGGGCGGTCTCGCGAGATCATGGGAGGGGATCGAACGCAGGGCGCCGGAGACGAGGAACAGGCCGTCGACACCGGGCTGCGCCCGATGCGGTCCGACATCACGTGGTCCGAAGACCGCGCCAGAGGGGCCCGTCCCGCGAGGACAGGCATAGACCGGGCAGGCGGCGTCCCGCAAGCCGACGCCCTGGTTGAAGCGAAAGGCCGCATGGCGTAGACCTTCGCGGACAACTTCAATTGTTATCTACAGATCACGGCGTATTCCCGCCGTGGAAAGGTGCGCGTGAACGATCTGTTTTCGGACATCAATGAGAACAAGGCTGATTTCGATACGATCTATATACAGCCTGATCCACGCCAGTACTTCACGGTTCTGGGCGGCCTCGACTACATGATTCCTGATCTGGCCGCGCCGGTTATGCGACAACTCATGGGGGCGCGCTCAGCCCTGCGCGGAGACAACCCGACGGTGCTGGACGTGGGCTGCTCCTACGGCGTCAACGCCGCCGTCAACCGGCGACCCCTGAGCTTTGGGGACCTGCACCGGCGCTACGCCCGGCGCGAGATGATGCCCCTGACGCCCGATCAGCTGCGCGTGCTGGACCGGATGTTTCTGGCCGGATGGCCCGAGATGGACGCCTCTCGCTGGCTGGGCCTGGATATTTCAGCCCCGGCCCTGGATTACGCCCAGGCCGTGGGCCTGATCGAACAGGGCATTGTCGCCGATCTGGAAACCAACGCCCTGACCGACGACCAGCGCGCGGTGGTGAGCCAGGCCGACATGATCCTGTCCACCGGAGCGGTGGGCTATGTCACAGAAACCACCCTGGGCCAGATCGTGGACGCTGCGGCGGACCGAAAGCCGTGGGTGGTGTCGTTCGTGCTGCGCATGTTCCCGTATGACCGCATCGCAGAGGCCATGGCCGAGCGCGGTCTGGTGACCGAGAAGCTGGCGGGCGCCACCTTCGTGCAGCGTCGGTTCCGCGACACGGCGGAGTTCCAGCAGACCCTGGCGGCCCTGACCACCATGGAACTGGACATCACAGGTCTGGAGGCCGACGGCCTGTTGCAGGCTGAACTGTATGTGTCGCGCCCGGAGGCGGACATACGCGTCGCGCCCCTGGACGAGGTGGTGACGGTGGCCAGCGGCCGGGGCCGGGGAGCCAGTCCGCGCTATGTGCTGGTGGAGACCGCCGACGGCCCGCAGGTCGGAATGGAGCGCTGATCTTCAGCAGGCCTGGCCCGTGCACCAGCCGGACGACCAGGCCCACTGGAAATTATAGCCGCCCAGCCAGCCGGTGACGTCCACCGCCTCGCCGATGACATACAGGCCCGGAACGGCTTTCACCGCCATTGTTCGCTGGTCCAGGGCTGCGGTGTCGACCCCGCCCAGGGTGACCTCGGCGGTGCGGTAGCCCTCGGAGCCCACCGGCTTGACGGTCCAGGCGTTGACCGCCTGATCCAGCCGTCTCAAGGCCTTGTCCGGCTGGTCGGCCAGATTGCCGGCGAGGCCTTCGCGCAGGGCGATGCTCTCGGCCAGACGGGCGGGGATGATGCGGCCCAGCGCCGTGTGCACGGCCTGGCGGCCGTTTTCGGCGCGCGCGGCCTTCAGCGTCTCGAACACCTCCGCGCCCGGGGCCATGGCGACCGTGACCTCGTCGCCTTCGCGCCAGTAGGAGCTGATCTGCAGGATGGAGGGGCCGGAGAGGCCCCGGTGGGTGAACAGCAGGCCCTCGGAAAAGCGCGTGCGGCCGTGGGCCACCACGGCGTCCACCGAGATGCCTGCCAGGGGCTTCAGCTGCTCCAGCAGGCCGGGCTCGAAGGTCAGGGGCACCAGCGCCGGGCGGGTCGGGACCACCCGCACCCCGAACTGCGCCGCCAGATCATAGGCCCAGCCGGTGGCGCCCATCTTCGGGATCGACTTGCCGCCGGTGGCGGCGACCAGCGAGGCGGCGCGCACCGTGCCGCCGTCCGAGAGGCGGCACTGGAAACCGTCGCCCTGGTGCGCCACGGCCTCGACACCGGTGCTCAGCCGCAGGGTTGCGCCCGCCTGGCGCATCTCGCCGGTCAGCAGTCTTATGATCTGCTTTGCGCTGTCGTCGCAGAACAGCTGCCCGAGGGTCTTCTCATGCCAGGCGACGCCGTGGCGATTCATCAGGGCGATGAAGTCGTGCTGGCTGTAGCGGCGCAGGGCCGAGGTGGCGAAGCGGGGGTTCTCCGACAGGAAATTGGCCGGACCCGTCCCCAGGTTGGTGAAATTGCAGCGTCCGCCGCCGGAGATGCGGATCTTCTCGCCCGGGGCGGAGGCATGGTCGACGATCAGAACGCGACGCCCGCGCTTGCCCGCCTCAATGGCGCACATCATGCCCGCGGCGCCCGCGCCGACGATCAGGACATCGAACTCTTCGGTCTTCATCCGCGCCCTATAGCAGGGCGGCGCCTATTTGCGACGGTCGGCCTCGGCCTCGAACTGGTCGTGAGTCTTGTTGTCGTAGCGATCCGGGTGGTCGTATTCCTCGCGGGTCGCGGCCTGGGTGACGGCGTCCACGCGCTTGTTGCGGTGCTTGTTGCGCCACAGCATCACCGCGAGCATCACGCCCAGGGCCAGGGCGCCCAGCGGAAAGATCAGTTCCCAAGTCAGCATGTCGGTTTCCTTTCAGGGTGTGAAAGGGCAACGGACGGCGAAGCGGCCCTGTTCCGTCAACGAGGCTCGCGGTCGTCCCGCTCGGGCGCCGGTTTTTCGCGACCGGCCCTTTCGTGGGCTTCCTTGTGGTCCTGATGGGTGAAGCCCTCGACCCCGGCCATGGGGCTGGCGTCCCGCTCGATCTCCACCGGGCTCAGCACATAGGCGGTCAGCAGCTCGGCCAGCGAGCGCAGGGCGTGCACATGGATGCGCTCATAGCCGTGGCTGGCGTCCACGCCGAAGGTGACCAGGGCAGTGCGGATGTCGGCCCCCGCCTCCAGCGCCGAGGCGGAATCCGAGCGGTAGTAGCGGAACACGTCCTTCTGGAAGCGGATGTCCTCCTCACGCGCCAGCTTCACCAGCTTGCGGGTCAGATGGAAGTCGAACGGGCCGGTCTGGTCGGCCATGGCGATGGTGACGCCGAACTCGTCGGAGTTCTGGCCCGGCGCCGTGGTGCCGTTGTCCACGGTGATCATGGAGGCCACGTCGGGCACCAGCACCGACGAGGCGCCGGAGCCCACCTCCTCGGCGATGGTGAACAGCCAGTAGGTGTCCACCGTGGGCGTCTGCGGGTCCTCCATGATGGCCTTCATGGCCGCCAGCATGACCGCCACGCCCGCCTTGTCGTCCAGGTGGCGCGAGACGATGAAGCCGTTGTCCAGGAACTCCGGCTGGGGGTCGATGGCGATGATGTCGCCCACGTCGATGCCCAGCTTGAGCACGTCGTGGCGGTTTCGAACCCGGGCGTCGATGCGCATCTCCACCTGGCGCCAGCTGACGGGCTGCTCGTCCACCTCCTCGTTGAAGGTGTGGCCGGAGGCCTTGAGCGGCAGGATGGTGCCGCGCCAGCCGCCCTTTTCCGAAAACACCGTGCCGCGCGCGCCCTCGGCGAAGCGTGAGGACCAGTGGCCGATGGGCACGACCTCAAGCCGACCGTTGTCCTTCACCGCCTTCACCTGGGCGCCGAGGGTGTCCACGTGGGCGACCACGGCCCGGGCGGGCCGGGGCTCGTCGCCCGGGATGCGGGCGCGGATGGCGCCGCGGCGGGTCAACTCGTAGTCCACGCCCAGCCGGCCCAGCTCGCGGCACACCTCCCAGACCACCTCGTCGGTGTAGCCGGTGGGGCTGGCGATCCCCAGCAACCGTTGAAGGCGGTCGATGAGATATTCGGTGTCGATGGTCAGGCGGGCCAGGGGAAGCCTCCGTTCAGTGGTCTTTGGGGGCGCGCGCGACCCGGGCGGCTGCGGCGGGCATGGACAGGGGGAACAACAGGTCCACGAAGCGTTCGGCCGTAGGCTGCGGCTCATGATTGGCCAGACCGGGGCGTTCGTTGGCCTCGATGAAGGCATAGTCCGGTTCGCGCCAGGATTTCACCATCAGATCGATGCCGGTGACCGAGATGTCGATGGCCCGCGCCGACGCCGTGGCCGCGCGGATCAGGGCGGGGTGAACCTCTTCGGTCACGTCGTGGATGGTTCCGCCGGTATGCAGGTTGGCGGCCTTGCGCACCTCCACCTCCAGTCCTTCGGGGGCGACGTCATCAAGCTGATAGCCCGACTCAGCGAGGCAGCGTTTCGTCTCGCCGTCCAGCGGGATCCGGGACTCCCCGCCCGTGGCGGCGGCGCGGCGGCGGCTCTGGCGCTCGATCAGGGCGCGGAAGGTGGAGCGGCCGTCGCCCACCACCCGGGGCGGACGGCGGATGGCGGCGGCCACAACCTTGAAGTCGATCACCACCAGCCGCAGGTCCTCGCCCTGGACATGCTCTTCGATCAGCACTTCCGCGCAGATCTTGCGGGCGGCGGCGACGGCCTTTTCGACGGCGTCCATGTCCTTGAGGCCCACCGCCACGCCCTTGCCCTGTTCGCCGCGCGCGGGCTTGACCACCAGGGCGCCCAGGCGCTTCAGCGCCGCCCGGGTCGCCTCGGGGTCCTCGGCGTCGATGCGCTCGGGGACCACCACGCCCGCCTGCTCGACGATGCGGCGGGTCATGCGTTTGTCGTCGCAGATGCTGAGGGCCACCGCCGAGGTCAGCTCCGACAAACTCTCGCGGCAGCGGATGGAGCGGCCGCCGTGGGTCAGGCGGAACAGGCCGCCTTCCGCGTCGATGATGTCGGTCTGGATGCCGCGCCGGCGCGCCTCGTCCACGATGATCCGGGCGTAGGGGTTCAGCGCCTCGTCGGCGGCCGGGCCGGTGAACAGGGACTCATTGATGGGGTTCTTGCGCTTGACCCCGAAGAAGGAGACCCGGCGAAAGCCCAGCTTCTCGTACAGGGCGATGGCCTGCTCGTTGTCGTGCATGACCGACAGGTCCATGTAGGCCAGCCCTCGCGCCTGAAAATGCTCGGCCAGCCGGCGCACCAGCGTCTCGCCAATGCCCGGCTGGGTGGCCTGCGGGTCCACCGCCAGGCACCACAGGGACGAGCCGTTCTCCGGGTCATTGAAGGCGCGCTGGTGGTTCACGCCCGTGACCGTGCCCATGACCTGACCGGTCGTGCTGTCCTCGGCCACCAGATAGGTCAGGGCCGAACCCTCGCGCTGGGACCACATAAAGTCGGGGCGGGCCTGCACCATCTTGCGCGCCGCATAGATGCGATTGATGGCCTCGGCGTCGGCCTGCGAGGCCAGACGACGCACGGTGAAGCCGCGCGGCTGACGACGAGCGGCGCGGTACACCGACAGGTCCAGCCGGTAGGTGTGGGAGGGGTCGAGGAACACCTCCTGCGGCGCGTGGGCCAACAGGACGTGCGGGTTGCGCACATAGAAGGCGATGTCGCGCCGGTCCGGCCCCTCGGCGCGCAGGGCCTCAATCAGCGGTCCGGCCTCGGGATAGGTCTGGGCGAACAGCAGCCGGCCCCAACCGCAGTCGAGGATGGCGTTTTCGGTGATGGCCGGTCCGTCCTGACCGCCCACCACCGGCTTCAGGCCTTCGTCGCGAAGGCGCTTGAGGCGGTGCCCCTTGAAGCGCGGCCGGGGGTCAGACGCCATGGTTCTGCAGCCACATTTCCAGCAGGGCGACCTGCCACAGCTCGGAGCCCTGCAGCGGGGTGATGTGGTCGGTGGGCTTGTCGAACAGCTGATCCAGATAGCCCTGCTGGAACAGGCCGCGCTCCCGCGCCGCCTGCGAGCCCAGGGCGTCGCGGACCATGTCCAGATAGGGGCCCTGGATGTATTTCAGGGCGGGCACGGGGAAGTAGCCCTTCTTGCGGTCGATCACCTCGTGGGGGACCACCAGACGCGCGGCCTCCTTCAGCACGCCCTTGCCGTTCTGGCTGAGCTTGTGTTCGGGCGGGATGCGGGCGGCCAGCTCGACCAGTTCGTGATCCAGGAACGGCACCCGCGCCTCCAGGCCGAAAGCCATGGTCATGTTGTCCACGCGCTTGACCGGATCGTCCACCAGCATGACCTGGCTGTCCAGCCGCAGGGCCTGATCCACCGGCGTCGCGGCGCCGTCGCGCGCGAAGTGCTCCTCCACCAGGGCGCGGCTGACGTCCGTGTCGGCCATCCATTCGGGGTTCAGGTGAGTCTTCAGTTTGTCGTGGCTGCGGTCGAAGAAGGCCCTGGCGTAGGTGTCGACCGGATCGTTCGCGCCCTGCATGGGCGGGTACCAGTGATAGCCGCCGAACACCTCGTCGGCGCCCTGGCCGGACTGCACCACCTTGATGTGTTTCGAGACTTCCTGGCTCAGCAGGTAGAAGCCCACATTGTCGTAGCTGACCATGGGCTCGGACATGGCGCCGATGGCGCCCGGCAGGGCGTCCAGCAGCCGGTCGTGGGGCACGAAGATCTTGTGGTGCTTCGTGCCGAAATGCTTCGCGATCAGGTCGGAATAGACGAACTCGTCGCCCTTCTCGCCGTGGGCCTCCTCGAAGCCGACGGAGAAGGTCATCAGGTCTTTCTGACCCATTTCGGCCAGCAGGCCGACGATGACGCTGGAATCCACCCCGCCCGACAGCAGCACGCCCACCGGCACGTCCGCCACCATGCGGCGCTTCACGGCGGTGCGCAGGCTGTCCAGCACCAGATCGCGCCACTCCTCGGCGGAGCGTTCGGCGTCGCCCGGGCCGCGCTCCAGCACCGGGGTCCAGTACAGGCGGTCCCTGGACGTGCCGTCCGGCTCGATCACCCGGATGGTGGCCGGCGGGAATTTGGTCACGCCCTTGATGATGGTGTGCGGCGGCGGGACCACCGCGTGGAAGGTCATGTAGTGGTGCAGGCCCACCGGATCGATGGCGGTGTCCACGTCGCCCGCCGCGAGCAGGGCGGGCAGGGTCGAGGCGAAGCGCAGGCGCTTGCCCTTTTCCGCCAGATACAGCGGCTTGATGCCGAAGCGGTCGCGGGCGATCACCACCCGGCCCGTATCCCGCTCGTGGATCACGAAGGCGAACATGCCCTTGAAGCGGTCCACGCATTCGATGCCCCACTGGCGCCAGGCCTTGAGGATCACCTCGGTGTCGCCGTGGGAGAAGAACCGGTGGCCCGCGGCCTCCAGCTCGCCACGCAGTTCAGGGTAGTTGTAGATGCAGCCGTTGAAGGCGATGGACAGGCCCAGGTCGGAATCGACCATGGGCTGCTGCGCCTTTTCGGACAGGTCGATGATCTTCAGGCGGCGGTGGCCGAGGCCCACGTTGCCGCGCAGCACCACGCCGGATCCATCGGGCCCGCGCGGGGCCAGGGCGTCGCACATGCGCTGCAGGGCGCCGGCGTCAGCCGGCTTGCCGTCGAAATTGATCTCGCCATTCAGGCCGCACATGGGCACCCCCAGAGGTCGTCTTGCATTGTAGAAACAGTGTGCACAAATAGTTTGCACACAAAGGATTTCAACCCGCATGGTCAAGCTGACCGATACGCCGCAGAATTCCCGGAACGCAGACCCCAACGCGGCTGTGCTGAAATCGATGCGTCGGATCGCCCAGGCCATCGAGGTGCGGTCCCGCGAGATCGCCCGCACCAGCGGCCTGACCATCCCCCAATTGATCGTCATGCAGTCGATCAGGACGCTGGGTCAGGTGACGACGCAGGCGGTTTCCAGAGAGGCCTCAATGTCCCCCGCCACGGTGGTCGCGGTGATGGACAAGCTCGAGGCCAAGGGGCTGATCGAACGCTATCGCTCGGAGGTGGACCGGCGGGTGGTGCACACCCGCCTGACGCCGTCGGGGCAGGCGGCGCTGGGCCAGGCGCCGGGTCTGCTCAGCCGGGGATTCGAGGACGCCTTCGCCGCCCTGCCGCCGGACCGGCGCGACGTGCTGCTGGACGCCATGGCCGACCTTGCGGAGATGATGACGGCGCACATGGCCACGCCGCGGACAGACTGAAGCTGAATGCAACAACGCCCGCCCCCCGGGTGACGGAGAGCGGGCGTCGGGGCGACCGGCCTTCGGGGAGGACAAAGGACCGGTTCCGGCGCCGCCCGCGCGCCTTGGGAGAGGACGATGCGCGGGCGGGTTTCGGGAAAGAAGATCAGCGGATGACGCGGGCCCCCTTGCCCTTCATCACCGCCTCGACCTCGGCGGCCTTGACCATGGAGGTGTCGCCGGGGGTGGTCATGGCCAGGGCGCCGTGGGCCGCGCCGTAGTCCACCGCCGCCTGGGGACCCTTGCCCTCCATGAAGCCGTAGGCGAGCCCGGAGGCGAAGCCGTCGCCGCCGCCGACGCGGTCGTAGATCTCCAGATCCTCGCGTATCATGGATTCATAGAACTCGCCGCCTGCATAGATGATGGCGGACCAGTCGTTGACGCTGGCGGTCTTGGCGTTGCGCAGGGTGGTGGCGGCCACCTTGAAATTGGGGAATTCCTTCACCGCCGTCTGGATCATCTTCTTGAAATTGGCCGGGTCGATGGAGGAAATGTGCTCGTCCAGACCCTCGACCTCGAAGCCGAGGCAGGCGGTGAAGTCCTCCTCGTTGCCGATCATCACATCCACATACTGGGCGATGTTGCGGTTGATCTTCCGGGCCCCCTCCTTGCCGCCCTGCGACTTCCACAGGGAGGGGCGGTAGTTCAGGTCATAGGACACGATGGTGCCGTGCTTGCGGGCGATCTCCACCGCCTCGATCACCGCCTCGGCGGTGTTGGAGCCCAGGGCCGCGAAGATGCCGCCGGTGTGGAACCAGCGCACGCCTTCCTCGCCGAACAGCTTTTCCCAGTTCACTTCGCCGGGGCGGATCTGCGAGGCCGCCGAATGGCCCCGGTCGGAGCAGCCCAGGGCCGGGCGGACGCCGAAGCCCTTTTCGGTGAAGTTCAGGCCGACGCGGGTGTTGCGGCCCAGACCGTCGAACTCGCGCCAGACCACATGGCTCATGTCCACGCCGCCCTGCATGATGCAGTCCTCCACCAGCCAGCCCAGGTCGTTGACGGGCAGGGCGGTGACGACGGTGGAGCGCTTGCCCCAGCATTTGCGCATGGCGCGGGCCACATTGTACTCGCCGCCGCCTTCCCAGACCTGGAAGGTGCGGGCGTTGCGCACGCGGCCGAAGCCGGGATCGAAGCGCAGCATGACCTCGCCGAACGACGCGCAGTCCCAGCGCGTCTCGCTGGCGGGGCGGATGTTCAGGATGTTCTCGGCCACGGCGGGTCCCTCGTGTTTCGGGCCCGGCCGTCAGGATGCGACAGGCGCGCCGGGCGGCGCCCATCGGGTGCATTCAGCACAGGCGTGGTTCGGAGTCTTCAACCGTCCCTGCGAAGCCGCCGTTCGAGCGGGGCTCTCGTTGAGGGTAGGAAACTGGATTATGACACCGGTGTCAACGCAAAAAAGAGGGCGCCGGACCCGAAGGTCCGACGCCCAGTCTGCTCAGGAAGTTGTTCGATCAGAACCGGTAGCGGACGCCCGCGTAAAACTGACGACCGGTCTGGTGATAGACATAGGCGCTGTCGCGGCCCCCGCCCACTTCGCCGTGCCATTGACGGTTCGGCTCGTCGGTCAGGTTCAACCCTTCGAAGGTGACCACGATGTTCTCGGTCACTTCATACGACGCCGAGGCGTCCCAGGTCAGGCTCTCGGACTTGCCGATGGCCACGATGCCCAGGCCGCCAGCGTTGCCGGCAGGGATCTGCTGGAAGTAGCCGTCGCGATAAGCGGCGGAAACCCGGGCGTTGAAGCGGCCGTCGTCATAGTAGAGCGTGGCGTTCCAGGCTTCCGGTGACAGGTTGACCAGGTCCTCGCTCACGATGGCCGTGCACGCCGAGCTCTGGCAGTAGTCGATCTCGGACTCCACGAAGGTGTAGTTCAGGATCGTGCCCAGGTTCTCCAGCGGTCCCGGCAGGAAGTAGAACGGCTGCTGGTAGCTGATTTCGAAGCCTGACAGCGGGCCGCCGGCCGTATTGGTCGGGGTGGAGAACACGTGCTCCAGACCCGCAGGACGCGCTCCGGCCGGGAAAGCCGTCGGATTCAGGGCGGTCAGTTCGGCGTAGGTCAGGGTCTGCTGGGTCGTCTGCACGAAGGACGAGATGTCCTTGTAGAAGAAGGCGAACGACAGCAGCGATTCCGGGGCGAAATACCACTCAACACTCAGGTCGAAGGTGTCGGCCCGATAAGGCTCCAGGTCCACGTTGCCCAGGCTGGCGCTGGGGTTCGGCGCCCCGTCGGCGCTGAGATTGAACACCGGGATCAGGCTGCCGACCGGCGGACGCGACATCACCTGGGCGGCGCCGAAGCGGACGATCACATCCTGCATCGGCTCGATGGCCATATTCAGGGACGGCAGGGTGTCGTCGTAGGTGTTCTCACCCGTGATCGGCGTGGCGCCGGACGAGGTGGAATAGCCTGTGGCCTCCACATCGGTGCGCACATGGCGCACGCCGACGTTGCCGCGGAACGGCATGGAGCCGATGAAGCTGTCCCAGTCCAGCTGGACATAGGCGCCGCGGGCCTCTTCGGTGACATTGCGGAAGTTGCCCAAGGCACGCGAGTTGCTCAGGCCCGTCAGGCGGAAGTCGCCGCCCGGCACGCCGGTGTCGCAGTTGCAGTAGATATTGAACAGCTCGGCGAAGGCCTGCAGGTCCGGCACGATCCAGGACGTGGCGTTGCCCGTGGGCAGGTCGAGGTTGCCGCCGAAACCCGTCAGCAGCATGGTCAGGTCGGCCATGGACACGCCGGCCGGCAGTTCCGGCATGGTGTCGTTGGACGCGGCGCGGCGCAGACCCCAGCCCTCGGAGTCGAAGTTCTTGTAGTGGACGCCGGTGCGCAGGGTGAAGGTGGGGTTGATGTCCCAAGTGAAGTTCATCTGGGCCGTATCGAAGACGTTGGTCTGCCCGTTCGGATTCATCCGGATTTCCGAGCGCGGCGCCACGCCCGACGGACCGACGATGGTCCAGGCGTTGGGATCGGTGACATCGAAGCCATAGTTGATCAGCGGCAGGTTGCGATTGCCACGGAAGTCGATCGAATAGCCGTCGGTGTTCTGGCGGTCGATGATGACCGTGGTCTGCTCGCCGTTGTCGAAGACCGATTCCGAGCGTCCCACGAGCACGTTCATGCGGAAGGTGTCGCTGAAATCGTGGTCGATGTTGAAGGTGTGCTGGGTGAACTCGGTGTTCAGGCGGTCGAAGCGCTGCTCGGTCCGCATGTCCATGTTGTCGAGCTCAAGGTAGACCAGCTCGGCGCCCTCGGCGACCGCATCGACGATGACCACTTCCGGCTTGCCGCCCTGGGAGGCATTCCGGCTGAGCGACCACGCCTCAAGGAAATTCTCCTGACGGGTGGAGTCCAGGTTCGAGTAGAGCAGGTCATAGGTGAAGGTCGTGGGGCCGTGACCGGGACGCGCCTGCAACGACAGGGTGGCGCCGGTGCGCTCCTGTTCGTGGACCAGGCGGCCGTAGCGCGGGATCCGCGGGTGGAACAGATTCGGCGCATTGGCCGCCCCGCCCGGAAGAGCTTCCGGGTTGGCGAAGCCGTTGTCGCCGCTGGCCGGACCCCAACGCACCGAGCTGAAGCCTTCTTCGAACAGGCTGCGCTCGCTGTAGGCCACCGACAGCAGGGCGCCGACCTGGCCGTCCATCCAGGTGTTGCTGACCAGGAATGCGCCGCGCGGGGCCCAGTCCTCGGCCATGTCGTTGTAGCCGTACTGCAGCGAACCGCCGGCGGTGAAGCCGGGATAATCGAACGGGCGGCTGGTGCGCAGATCCACCGTGGCGCCCAGAGAGCCTTCTTCGGTCTCGGCGGCGGCGGTCTTGCGGACCGTGATGTTGTTGAACAGCTCGGAGGCGAAGACGTTGAAATCGAAGCCCCGGCCGCGGTTGACGCCGCCCGAGGAGTCCGTGGCGCCCGTGGTCGCCTGGGCCTCGATGCCGTTGATGCGGGTGCGGGTGAATTCCGAGCTCAGGCCACGGACCGTCAGCGAGCGGCCTTCGCCCGCGTCACGGTCGATGGATACGCCGGGAATCCGCTGGATCGATTCGGCCAGATTGCTGTCCGGGAAATCGGCGATGTCCTCGGCGCTGATGGCGTCCACGACACCGGCCTCGTTGCGCTTGATGTTCAGCGCATTGGCCAGACTGGCGCGGAAGCCGGTGACGACGATTTCTTCGACTTCGGTCGCTTCGGGCCCTTCCTGGGCCATGGCGGCCCCGGCGGTCATCAGAGCCACGGTCATGGCGCCCAGAGACACCCCGATGTTGTGCGCGCGGCGGCGCGGATGGTTATGGGTCATCCAATCCTCCTCCCATGTACGGCCTTTTCGGGCCACCGCCGGAAGGATCATCGCCCCCCGGTCATTTGACTTGATCGTTTGACACCGGTGTCATGGATGCGCGGAGCATTTCTGACACCGGTATCAATGCGGGACACTAACTCCAAAACCGAATGCGGCGCAAGTGCGGCGTTCAAGGACAGCCTCAGCGGGCCAGCCAACCCCCGTCCACGGGCACGATGGCGCCGTGCATGTAGTCCGACGCCGACGACGCCAGGAACACCGCCGCGCCCGCCATGTCGGACGGATCGCCCCAGCGCGCGGCCGGGATGCGGGCCAGAATGTCCCGGTTGCGGGTCTCGTCGTTGCGCAGGGCCTCGGTGTTGTTGGTGGCGATGTAGCCCGGCGCGATGGCGTTGGCGTTGATGCCTTTCGACGCCCACTCGCAGGCCATCAGCCTGGTCAGCCCCGCCACGCCCGACTTGGACGCGGTGTAGGACGGCACGCGGATGCCGCCCTGGAAGCTGAGCATGGAGGCGATGTTGATGATCTTGCCCTTGCGGCTGTCGGCCACCCAGCGGCGGGCGACCTGCTGGCTCAGGAAGAACAGGACCTTAAGATTGGTGTCCATCACCGCGTCCCAGTCTTCTTCCGAGAAGTCCAGGCTGTCGGCGCGACGGATAATGCCGGCGTTATTGACCAGAATGTCGACGCCGCCCGCCTTGTCCCAGGCCTCGGCCACCACCGCCTCGATGGGGGCGATGGAGCTCAGATCCGCCTTGATGAAGTGAAAGTTGCGGCCAAGGGCGCGCACCTTCTCTCCGGTCTCGTCGGCATCGGAGCGCCCCACGGCGACGATGTCGGCGCCGGCCTCGGCCAGGCCCACGGCCATGCCCTGGCCGATGCCGGTGTTGGCGCCGGTGATCAGGGCAGTGCGCCCCGAAAGATCGAACGAAACGGGCATTTCAACGTTTCCCCATAAGCCATCGTATTGCGGATTTGTCTCAAGTGGTAACCGGTGTCATACTGTGATGCAACCGATGGACGCGCTCCGGCGCCGGAGCGCCCGGCCAGTCGCCTCCATCCCAATTGCCTTGAAGGACTTCCATGAAAATCGCCCTGATCATCGAGAACAGCCAGGCCGCCAAGAGCCAGATCGTCCACGACGCCCTGACCGCGGTCGCCGAGCCGCTGGGCCACGAGGTCTTTCACTACGGCATGTACGCGCCCGAGGATAAGGCCTCGCTGACCTACGTCATGAACGGGCTTCTGACGGGCATCCTGATCAATTCGGGCGCGGCCGATTTCGTTGTCACCGGCTGCGGCACGGGGACCGGCTCCATGCTGGCCGCCAACGCCATGCCGGGCGTTTTCTGCGGTCTGATCATCGACCCCACGGACGCCTTCCTGTTCGGCCAGATCAACGACGGCAACGCCATCGCCATGCCCTACGCCAAGGGCTTCGGCTGGGCGGCGGAGCTGAACCTCCAGGACGTCTACCGCAAGCTGTTCGAAGGCGAGCGCGGCCTCGGCTACCCCAAGGAGCGGGCCGAGATCATGGCGAAGAACCGCGGCATCCTGAAGGACCTGAAGGCCGTAACCTGCAACGACATGCTGACGGTCCTGAAGGCCGTCGACCAGGACCTGCTCAAGGCCGCCGTCGCCGGCGAGCGCTTCTCTGAATACTTCTTCGCCAACGCCAAGGATCAGGACATCCGCGCCTATATCGAGGGCGTCGTCGGGCGCTGAATGCCGCAGGCTCCGCCCGCCGTCACCGGCGGGGCGGGGCGCTGGAGTCCCGCGCGATCAGGGTGGGAATGACCTCGGGCTGCTCCAGCTTCGCGGGATCCAGACCCCGGCTCCTGGCCAGAAGCTTTTCCGCCGCCATGCGCCCCATGTCCCGGATGGGCAGCTTGACCGTCGTCAGGGTCGGCCAGATGCGCGACGACATGGGCGCATCGTCAAAGCCGACGATGGACAGGTCGAACGGCACGTCCAGCCCGGCGTCGCGAGCCGCCTGATAGACGCCGATGGCCATTTCGTCATTGCCGGCGAAGATGGCGGTGGGCCGGGTCTTGCGCGACAGCAGTTCGCGGGCCGCCGCCACGCCGGAATCGAAGGTGTAGGCGCCCCGAACGACCATGGCGTCCTCAAGCGTGATGCCGGCCTCGGCCAGACCGCTACGGAAACCCTCACCCCGTTCATGGGTCGAGCGGAACAGGTCCGGGCCGGTGATCATGGCGATGCGCTTGTGCCCCAGTCCGACCAGATGCCGCGCCGCCTCGGCCGCACCCCGGCTGTCGTTGGTGACCACCATCCGCTCGGGCGCGTCCAGCGAGACCGAGGCGATGCGCACATAGGGACAGCCCACCTCGGTCAGCATGCCGGTGACGCGCTCGTCTTCCGACACCGACGGCGGCAGGACCGCGCCGAACAGCTTCTGGCGCACGGCGAAGCCGCGCACATTGGCCATGAAATCGTCGCTGGTCCGGTCGCAGGGATGCACCACAAGCTCGAGACCTGAGCCGCGCACCGCGTCCAGGATCCCCTGCTGCATGTTCACCACGTAGTTGGGGCTGGGATTGTCGTAGATCATGCCGATCAGGAACGAGCGGCGGAACGCCAGGCCCCGGGCCTGCGGATCCGGCGAGAACCCCAGCTCGGCGATCACCGCCTCGACCTTCTCGCGCGTGTCCGCCTTGACGAAGGGTGACTGGTTGATGACCCGCGACACGGTCTTCTTGGACACCCCGGCGATGCGGGCGATGTCGTTGATGGTCGCGGCGCGCCCTGGCGTAAGCCCGTGGTCGGTCGGGCCGGCGTCGTCGCCTTCGTCTTCGATCGTGCTCAACTGCAGTCCCGTCCTCTCGCGGCTCCCTGCCCTTGCATAGCCGCGTGGGACGCCCCGCGCCACCTGCGAGGCGTCCAGCAAATGTCCACCGGTGGCGAAATGAAATTGACACCGGTTTCCCATGGCGCAATGTTGGGGCGATGGGGAGTGCAGACACCGGCGCAAATGAACGCCCGGGTCGCGGGACGACGATCCCGACAGCGTGAAACAGACGGACAAGAACAGCGTGACCATGGCGACCAAACCCCTTGGCGGGGCCGATACCAGACCCCTTGGCGGGGCCGATACCAGCAACGATTCCGGACCGGCGATCGCACGCGCCTTCGTGGCGGCGCGCAGCGAGGCGCGCGCCCTGCCCGACTATCCCGGAGACGTTCCGGGCGGCATGGACGCGGCTTACGCCATTCAGGACGAGGCTATCGGCCTGTGGGACGATCAGGTCGTCGGCTGGAAGATCGGCCGCATCCCCGACGCCTGGCTGGAGCGACTCAAGGCGCCCCGCCTGGCCGGACCCATCTTCCGCCGCGCCGTATGGACGGCGGTCGAGGGCGAGACGATGGACTTTCCGGTCTTCGAGGGCGGATTCGCCGCCGTAGAGGCCGAATTCATCCTGAAGCTGGCCAAGGACGCTCCCGCAGACCGCACCGACTGGACCGCCGAACAGGCCGCAGACATGGTCGAGACCCTGATCGTCGGCGTGGAACCGGCGGGCAGCCCGCTGGCCACCATCAATGTTCTGGGCCCGCCCGTCGTGGCGTCGGACTTCGGCAACAACGCCGGGCTGATCCTGGGCCACGAGGTGCCGGACTGGCGCGAGCGTCTGATGGACCTGACCTGCGAGACCTTCATCGACGGCCAAAGCGTCGGCAAGGGCGGCGCCGCGACCATTCCGGGCGGTCCGCTGGGGGCCCTGGCCTTCCTGCTGGAGCTGAACGCCCGGCGCGGCCGGCCGTTGAAGGCCGGCGACCTGATCTCCACCGGCGCGGCCACGGGCATCCATGACATCGTCGCGGGTCAGTCCTCGCGGGTGGTGTTCAACGGCGTGGGCGAAATCCTGTGCCGCGCTGTTCCGGCCCAAAGCCGCCAGGCTTGACGCCTGACGAAAGCGCCCTTCACCCCGGCTTCGTCGCCTGCTAACGACGCCGTTCCCATCCGTACGGAACGCGCATGACCATTCCCCGCATCGCCTGGGCCGCCTACGCCTTCGCCGCCGCCGTGATCGTGCTGGACCAGATCACCAAGGCCTGGATCCTGTACGGCCTGCATCTGCGCGAAGTGGGCCAGATCCCGGTGCTGGAGCCCATCTTCAACCTCACCTTCGTGCTGAACCGGGGCGTGTCCTTCGGCCTGCTGACCGGCGGGGAGACGGGGCGCTGGCTGCTGACGGTGTTCTCCATCGTGGTGGCCGGGCTGCTGGCCTTCTGGGCCACGCGGGCGGACCGGCGCCTGCTGATCACCGCCCTCGGCCTGATCATGGGCGGGGCGCTGGGCAACGCCATCGACCGCATCCGCTTCGGCGGCGTGGTGGATTTCCTGGACTTCTCGGGTCCGCGCTATCCGCAGGCTATCCAGGACTTTGTGAGCAGCATTGGTCTCGGATGGCTCATTCCCCACGGAGGGTCCATTTTTCCCTGGGTCTTCAATGTGGCCGACAGCGCCATCTCCATCGGGGTGGTGCTGCTGATCGCGGACAGCTTCATCTCCGAGCGGGCCGCCAAGGTTGGCGCGGCCCATGAAAAGTCGTAATCACCCCGGTTAATCGCGAGCGCGAACGCACGACCGTCTGAAAGAGCAGCTGACCATGCGACTGAATTCCACCCTGACCCTCGGCGCCATCGCCGCCACGGCCGTCGTCCTGACCGGCTGCAACAGTGTCCGTCAGGGCCTCGGACTGGAGCGTGTGACCCCCGACGAGTTCCGCGTCATCTCCCAGGCCCCGCTCAGCGTGCCGCCGGAGTACGGCCTGCGTCCGCCGGCGCCCGGCCAGCCGCGCCCGGCCGAACTGGCGCCGGAAAGCTCGGCCCGACAGATCCTGCTGGGTCAGCGCCAGGCCATCACCCGCTCGGCGGGCGAGGAATCCCTGGTCAGCGCCGCCGGCGCCGCCCAGGCCGACCCGCTGGCGCGCTATGTCATCGACGATGAGTTCGGCGACCTGGCCCACAAGGAAGAGGGTTGGGCCAACCGCGTCCTGTTCTGGCGACGGGGCGACGCCGCCTCCCAGGGCGCCACCCAGGTCCGCACGCCTGACGGCGTGACCACCATCGACCCGGCCACCGAGGCTGCGCGCCTTCAGGCCCTGACCGGCGGACGTGACGTGGTGATCCAGCGCGGCGGCGGCGGCATCAAGCTGCCCGGCCTCTGATCCGCCGGCCCTTCAAGCCAGACATTTCCGGCCCGGGCGCGATCGCACCCGGGCCGGTTTCGTTCTAGACTGGCTGTTCGCATGCCGATCCGTCGCCTCCCCCCCGAAACCGTCAACCGCATCGCCGCCGGCGAGGTGGTCGAGCGCCCGGCCAGCGCCGTCAAGGAGTTGGTCGAGAACGCGCTCGACGCCGGGGCCGCGCGCGTCGACATCCAGGCCGACGGCGGCGGCCTGTCGCGCATCCTGATCGCCGACGACGGAAAGGGCATTCCCAGGGACGAGCTGCCGCTGGCGGTGGAACGCCACGCCACCTCCAAGCTGGAAGCGGACGACGCGGGCGACGTGGACCTGCTGCGCATCTTCACCCTCGGCTTTCGCGGCGAGGCCCTGCCGTCCATCGGCTCGGTGGCGCGGCTGACCATCACCAGCCGGGCCATGGGCGCGCCGGAGGCCTGGGCCGTATCGGTGGAGGGCGGGGACCAGCGGCCCATCGCGCCCGGCGCTTTCCCCGGCGACCACGGGGCGCGGGTGGAGGTGCGCGACCTGTTCTACGCCACCCCCGCACGGCTGAAATTCATGAAGTCGGCGCGGGCCGAGGCCATGGCCATCTCCGACGAGATCAAGCGGCAGGCCATGGCCCATGAGGCGACCGCCTTCACCCTGACCCTGGACGGCAAGACCACCCTGCGCCTGCCCGCCGAACATCCCGGCGACGAAGGGCGGCTGAAGCGGCTGGCGGCGTTGCTGGGGCGGGACTTTGAGGACAACGCCCTGCTGATCGACCAGTCCCGCGACGGCATCCGCCTTTCTGGCTATGCGGGCCTGCCCACCTATTCGCGGGGCAATGCGGCGCACCAGTTCCTGTTCGTCAACGGGCGGCCGGTGAAGGACCGCCTGTTGCAGGGGGCGCTCCGCGGCGCCTATGCCGACTTTCTGGCGCGGGACCGGCATCCGGCGGCAGCCCTGTTCCTGGACATCGATCCGCTTTCCGTTGACGTCAACGTGCACCCGGCCAAGGCGGAGGTGCGGTTTCGCGACCCGGCGATGGTGCGCGGCCTGATCGTCGGCGCCCTGCGCCACGCCCTGGCGGCGGCGGGGCACCGGGCCTCCACCACCGTGGCGGCGGACGCCCTGTCCGGGTTCCAGCCCCATATGGGTGTGGGAGGACCCTACAGCCCTTCCGGCCCGGCCGCCGAGGGCTGGAGCGGCTGGACCGGATGGAGCCGGCCCGAGGCCGCCGCCCAGGTCATTCCCGGCCTGAACGAACGCTCGGCCCGGGTGGAGACGGCCTGGCCCGTGCCGTCGGACCGACCGCCGTCGGGTGAGGCCGCAGGGTTCATCGACCCGCTGGATTACCCGCTGGGGGCGGCGCGGGCGCAGCTGCACGCCAATTACATCGTGGCCCAGACCCGTGACGGCCTGGTCGTCGTGGACCAGCACGCCGCCCACGAACGGCTGGTCTATGAGCGCATGAAGACCCAGATGGCCGAGGGCGCGGTGACGCGACAGGCCCTGCTGACGCCCGAGGTGGTCGAGCTGGACCCGGCCGAGGCCGAGCGGGTGGCGGACCGCGCCGACGAACTGGCCGCGCTGGGCCTGATCGTCGAGGCGTTCGGCGCCGGCGCCGTGCTGGTGCGCGAGACCCCGGCCCTGCTCGGCGACTGCGACGTGCAGGGGCTGATCCGCGACATCGCCGACGACCTGTCCGAACACGGCTCGGCCCTGGCCCTCACCGAGCGGCTGGGCGAGGTGTGCGGCACCATGGCCTGCCACGGCTCGGTGCGCTCGGGGCGGGTGCTGTCGGCGCCCGAGATGAACGCCCTGCTGCGCCAGATGGAGGCCACCCCCCACTCCGGGCAGTGCAACCACGGCCGCCCCACCTATGTGGAGCTGAAGCTGCACGACCTGGAGAAGCTGTTCGGGCGGCGTTGATCAGGCCTCGGCGCGGCCCCGGCCCGTGATCTTGCGCCAGATGCGCTTGCGCGCCTCCAGCACCGACAGGCCCAGGGTCGCGGCGATGCTCCAGAACAGGGCCTCGGTGGCCACGGCGGCGACCACGACCAGGATCAGACGGGTCTGGCGCGACACATCCATATAGAGCCCCACGCCCAGGGCGATCCACGCGGCGACGGCGGCGACGCCCACGGCGATGCTGAGCGCGATCAGGAAGCCGCGGCCTTTCTTCAGGACGCTGGTCTTTTCCGGCGCGGCGGGAGCGGGGGCGGCGTTTTCGATGGTCATGGCGGGTCTCCTCATTCAATCGGCGGAAATCCGCCCTCGGAAATGAAAGTCTCGCCCGCGTCGGGAGTCTTTCAGAGGTGACGGCGGAAATCGTATCGCCGATGGTCGGGGGCATGGGATTGGGACGAGACCGGGACTTCGAGACGCTGCTGGCCCAGCACGGCCCGATGCTGCGCCGCATCGCCGGCAGCTATGAAGCCGATCGCGAGCGGCGGCGCGAGCTGGAGCAGGACATCCTGCTGGCCGTCTGGCGCGCCCTGCCGCGCTTTCGGGGCGAGGCGCCGGTCAAGGCGTTCCTGGCGCGGGTGGCCCACAACCGGGCCGTGACCCACGTCTCGAAAGAGGCTGTCCAGCCGCGCCGCGCGCCGCTGGACGAGGCCATGCCGTCCGACGATCCCACGCCCCACGATCAGGTGGAGGCCGAGGATCTGCGGGCGCGGCTGACCGAGGCGGTGCGGGCCCTGCCCCTGTCGCTGCGCCAGCCCGCCGTCCTGACGCTGGAGGGATTCAGCCCCGCCGAGATCGGCCCCATGCTGGGGCTGAACGCCAACGCCGTCTCCATCCGCCTGACCCGCGCCAAGGCGGCCCTGAAAGATCTGATGAACCCGGAGGCCTCGTCATGACGCCCAACGAAGACTGGACCGACCTGAGCGACGCCTGGACCGCGCCTGCCCGTGACGATCAGGCGCTGGCCCAAATGGCCCGGCAGGTGCGCCGCCGCAGCCGGCTCGGGCGGTTGAATTATATGTTCGAGCTGACCGCGTGCATGATTGCCGCGGGCCTCGGCGCATGGGTGCTGGCGACAGGGCCGTCGGACCAGTGGCTGCTGGGGTCGGCGGCCGTCATCTTCGGCCTGTTCTCCGCCGCCATGACCGTGTGGGCGCGCGGAACGCGGACGACCGATGATCTGGAGACCCCGGAACAGGCGCTGACCGCCGCCATCCGTCAAGCCGAAGCCGGCCGCCGCTGGGCCTGGGCGGGAATCGCAATCACCCTTGGCGCCGCCGTGTTCCTCGGGCTCGCCATGGCCGCATACCCGGACGAGGGCGATCTGACGGTCCTGTATACGGTCGGGGCATTGTTCGTGTTCGGCGGACTGGCTTTCTATCTCCGCCACCAGCACCGCTGCACACAGCGGATCGCGCAACACAGCCGCGCGCTGGAGGACTTGCAGGCCTAGCGTAGCAGACGCGGTCAGGCCGGGTTGCGGGCGCCGCGGGTCTGTTTGCGCCACAGGGAGGCGTATTCGCCGCCCTGACGGGCGACCAGCTCCATATGGGTTCCGCGCTCGACGATGCGGCCGTCCTTCAGCACCAGAATCTGGTCGGCGTCGGCGATGGTGGACAGGCGGTGGGCGACCACCAGCGTTGTCCGCCCGGCGCGGGCCTTGCGCAGGGTCTTCTGGATGGCCTGTTCGGTGCGGCTGTCCAGGGCGCTGGTGGCCTCGTCCAGGATCAGAATGCGCGGGTCGGCCAGCAGGGCGCGGGCGATGCCCACCCGCTGGCGCTCGCCGCCGGACAGCTTCAGGCCGCGTTCACCGACCCGCGTCTCCATGCCCTCGGGCAGGCCCCGGATGAAGTCGCCCAGCTCGGCGGCGTCGGCGGCGGCCCAGACCTCGGCCTCCGACGCGCCCGGGCGGGCAAAGGCGATGTTGACCGCGAGGCTGTCGTTGAACAGGGCCACGTCCTGGGGAACGAGGGCGACGGCGCGGCGCAGGGACGCCTGGGTCACCGCCCGGGCATCCAGCCCGTCGATCAGCACCCGGCCGACCTGGGGGTCGAGCAGGCGCAGGGCCAATTTGACGATGGTGGACTTGCCCGCCCCCGACGGACCTACCAGCGCTGTAGTCGTTCCCGGCGCGGCGATGAAGCTGATGTCGTCCAGACCCGTGGCGCGCGAGGAGTGCTGGAAGCCTACGCCCTCAAAGGCCACGGCCCCGCCCCGGTCGTCAGCGGGGGGTGGCAGGTCCAGGGCGTCCGGCGCATCGGCCACCTGGGGGGACTGGCGCGTGACCTTCAGCATCTCCTCCATGTCGATGAAGGACTGGCGGATCTCCCGATAGGCGAAGCCCAGGATGTTCAGGGGGGCGTAGAGGGAAATCAGGATCAGGACCGCGGCGGTCACGTCGCCCGGCCCCATGCGCCCGGCCGCCGCCTCGAACCCGGCCATGACCGCCATGACGCCGAGGCCGACGTTCATGATCAGGCCCTGGGTCATGTTCAGGACCGCCAGGGAGTTGTTGGCCTTGACCGCCGCGTCGCCATAGACGCCCAGCGCACGCTCATAGCTGTCGGCGGCGCGGGCCTCGGCCCCGAAGGCCTTGACCGTCTCGTAGTTGAGCAGGGCGTCCACCGCCTGACCCGCGGCCTCGGAATCCGCCGCGTTCATGATGCGGCGATGCTCCAGCCGCCAGTTGGAGATGGCGAAGGTGATCACCGCATAGATCACCACCACCGCCACGGCCACGGCCCCGAAACGCCAGTCATAGGCGCCCGCCAGCACGCCGGCCGCCAGGATCAGCTCAAGCCCGGTGGGGATCAGGTTGAAGGCCAGGATGCGCAGCAGAAAGTCCACGGCGCGCGAGCCCCGCTCGACCGTGCGCGACAGGGAGCCGGACCGCTTGGTCTGATGGAAGTCCAGCGACAGGTTCAGGGCGTGGGCGAAGGTCTCGGCCGCCGTGGTCCGCTGGGCCGCCTGACGCACCGGGGCGAACACCATGTCCGAAAGCTGGGGCGCGGCGGAGGACAGAAACCGGATCACCGCCCAGCCCAGCGCAAAAGCCACAAAGCCCGCCGCCACACCGACGGCGGCGCCCTGATCGGCCGCCAGACGGTTGACCGCCGCGCCCAGGGCCAGGGGCGCCAGCACGCCCAACGCCTTGCCGATCAGGGTCAGAAGAATGGCGCCGGTCAGGCGGGTCCTGAGCCAGGGCGCTCGCGAACGGCTCACCAGACGCGCCAGATCCATGAGCGCGCCCAGCGTCCCCGGTCCTTCTGTCCTCGTCTCGACCCCGGCCAGCTGCGCGCGGACCTCCGGGTCGGCGCGTCGACGGCCCGAGCGCTCACCACGCATCGCCATGGGGCCTATATGGCGGCCTGATCAGCTTGGTGAAAGGGCGGAGTTCTCACCAGCCGTCCGCGCGCCAGGCGATCTCGCCGTCCAGCACGGTCATCAGGGCGCGGCCCCCGGGGATGTCCTCGGCCGGGACGGTCATCAGATTGATGTCGAAGACGGTGAAATCGGCGCGCTTGCCCACCTCGATGGTCCCCAGCTCGTCCTCGCGGAACGAGGCGTAGGCCGGGCCGAGGGTGAACATCCGAAGGGCGTCGGCCCGATCCAAGGCCTCGTCCGGCCGCCAGTCCGGGCCCTGGAAACCGTTCAGGTCGCGGCGGGCCACAGCGGCGTAGAATTCGATCAGGGGATCGCCCCGCTCCACCGGCGCGTCGGTCCCGCCCACCACCGTCACGCCCGCGTCCATCAGCGAGCGCCAGGCGTAGGCGCCGTCCAGCCGGGCGTCGCCCAGACGGTCCGGCGCGAAGTGCAGGTCGCCGATGGCGTGGCTGGGCTGCATGGAGGCGATGACAGGGATGTCGTGGAATCGCGTGAAGTCGGCCGGGCGCAGCACCTGGGCGTGCTCGATGCGCCAGCGCGGGTCGGCGCCCGCCTCCGCCTCGCCCAGCACCTCGGCGTACCAGTCCAGCACCTGGGCGTTGCCCCGGTCTCCGATGGCGTGGGTGGTGATCTGGACGCCGTTCCGGAGCGCGGCGCGATACAGCGGCAGGGCGTCCTCATCGGTCATCTGCATCAGGCCGGAGGTGTGGGCTGCATCCGCATAGGGCTGGAACAGGGCCGCGCCGCGAGAGCCCAGCGCGCCGTCGGCGTAGAGCTTGATGGCGCGGGTGATGATCCTTCCGTCGGCCACGGCGCGCGGGCCATGGACGAAAAGGGCCTCGGCGCCCTCCGGGGTAATCGAGTTGTAGACCCGCAAGGGGGCCTCGCCCGCCCCGGCCATGGCCTCCATCAAGGGGATGTCCGCGATGGGCACGCTCATGGAATGGATGCCGGTCCAGCCGTAGCGGGCGTAGACCTCGAACCCCGCCTCATAGGCCTGGCGGCGGAACGCCTCGCTGTCGGCCGGGCGCAGATCATCCACCAACGCCATGGCCGCGTCGATGAGCAGGCCGTTGGGCGTCCCGGCCGCGTCGGTCAGGATGTCGCCGCCGAAGGGCGCCTCGGTGTCGGCCGTAATCCCGGCGGCCTCCAGGGCGGCGGTGGAGGCGACCAGGGCGTGGCCGTCGGACCGGCCCAGCAGCACGACGCGGCCCGGAGCGGCGGCGTCCAGATCGGTCCGCTCCAGCATCCGGCCCTCGGGCCAGTGGGTCTCGATCCAGCCGCGCCCGGTGATGGGGCCCTCCGGGTTGGCCTCGGCCCAGGCCGACAGGCGCGCCATGGCCTCGGCGATGGAGGCAGCCCCCTCCAGGTTCAGGGTCAGTTCGCGCGCGCCGATGCCCGCCAGATGGCCGTGGCCGTCGGTGAAGCCCGGATAGAGGCTGGCGCCCCTCAGGTCGATCACCGCCATGTCCGCCGGGGTCGGGGGCGCGTCGGCGCGGCGGCCGACCCAGGCGATGCGGCCGTCGCGCACGATCACCGCCTCGGCGGCGGGGGCGTCCTCCACGCCCGTGTGGATCGGCCCGCCGTGGATCATCATGTCCTGGGCGGCGGCGGCCTGCGCCATCAGCGCCAGCGCGCCGGCGAGGATGATGGGTTTCATGAAGAGCCTCCCTTTCGGCGCAGGGGAGCCCTCGGCGCCGCTGGCGTCAAGCGCGGAACCCTCCATATTGACGGCATGCAACTGTTCACCATCGGATATGAGGGCGAGCCCCAGGCCGCCGTGATCGAGCGGCTGAAGGCGGCCGGGGTCCAGCGTCTGATCGACGTGCGGGCCGTGGCCGCCTCGCGACGGGCCGGGTTTTCCAAGACCGTGCTGGACGAGAGCCTGAGGGCGGCGGGCATCGACTATGTCCACCTGCGCGCCCTGGGCACGCCCAAGTCGGGCCGCGACGCCGCCCGCAAGGGCCGGATCGGCGAGATGCGCGCCATCTTCGCCGATCACATGGCCGAGCCGGACAGCCAGCTGGCGTTCGAGCAGCTACGCGATCTGGCGCGCGAGCGGCCCGTCGCCCTGCTGTGCTTCGAGGCGGACCACGCGGGTTGCCACCGCTCGGTTCTGGCCGAGCGGCTGGCGCGCGAGGACGGCTTCGAGGTGGTGAACCTCTAGAGTTATTCCGCCCGGACCACCGGATCGGCCGAACCGGTGGTGATGGGGTGGTAGCCGGAGCGGGCTTCTTCGTAGATGCGCTGGGCCAGCGGACGGCCCCAGTCGCCCTCCGCCATCAGGGCCACGTACAGCGGCTGGGTGAATTTACGGCGTCCCATGCCGGTCAGGAACTGCTCCAGCGCGGGAACCGCCGGGTCGTACTGATGGCGCACCGCGATCATCAGCCAGGCGAACAGGATCTCGCTGTTGCCCGCTTCCGACAGGCCGAAGGCGCGGTCCAGATCGGCCAGCTGGGCGTCGGTCATGATCTCGGGCAGGGTGCCCAGGAAGTGCTGCCACTCCTGCGTGACCCAGTCGCCGGTGTTCAGCTGCGCCGCCGGGGTTCCATTCACGAAGGCCTGGACCTGGGCCTCGACCTCGGTGAAGGCGTTCGAGGCGGGCTGGACCGCGTTGGACGGCAGGCCGGGACCATAGATCCAGGCGTCCATCTGAAGCGCGGCCTCCAGCGCGGCATCTCCGGCGATCAGATGCTCGCGGATGTCGGCCAAGAACATGGCCGTGGTCATGGGGCGGTAGGCGTTGCGGTCGAAATAGCCGCGCAGCCAGCCGTCGAACCGGTCACGACCCACGGTCCGCTCGATGGTGCGCA
This sequence comes from Brevundimonas sp. BAL450, assembly GCF_015767455.1. Classification (NCBI taxonomy): domain Bacteria; kingdom Pseudomonadati; phylum Pseudomonadota; class Alphaproteobacteria; order Caulobacterales; family Caulobacteraceae; genus Brevundimonas; species Brevundimonas sp. BAL450. The sequence goes on along the minus strand of NZ_JADWOW010000060.1, from coordinate 195,927 downwards.
GGAAGAAGGCGCCCTTGTCATAGGCGATGGCGGTCATGCCCTCGTCCGGGTCGCGGCCGGCCAGGTTCAGGTGCAGGCTCTGATCCTCGGGCGGCAGTTCGGCCATCTCGGCCTGCAGCGAGGTCCACTCCAGCGCCCGCAGCATCTCGGCCCTCTCGGGACCGTAGATGGCCTCCATGATCCGGTTCTCGAAATAGACCGTGAAGCCCTCGTTGAGCCAGAAATCGTCCCAGGTGGCGTTGGTGACCAGATTGCCGGACCAGCTGTGGGCCAGCTCGTGCGCCACCAGCGACACCAGCGAGCGGTCGCCCGCGATGATGGTCGGGGTGGCGAAGGTCAGGCGCGGGTTCTCCATGCCGCCGAACGGGAAGCTGGGCGGCAGCACCAGCAGGTCATAACGGCCCCAGATGTAGGGACCGTAGAGTTCCTCGGCCGCCTCGACCATGGCCTCGACCTCGGGGAACTCGGCGGCGGAGCGCTCCAGCATGGAGGGCTCGGTGTAGACGCCGGTGCGCGCGCCCAGCGGCTGGAAGGCGATGTCGCCCACGCCGATGGCGATCAGATAGGGCGGCACCGGGTTGTCCAGGCGGAAGCGGAAGGCGCGGCGGCCGTCCGGCGTCCTCTCGCCCCCGGGCGTCAGCATCTCGGCGCTCATCACCGCCTTCATGTCCTCGGGCACGGTGATGCGGGCGGAATAGGTCTGGCGGATGCCGGGGCTGTCCTGGGTCGGGATCCAGGTGCGGGTCAGGATCGCCTGGCCCTGGCTGAACAGATAGGGCAGCTGGCCGCCCGCGGTCTGTTGCGGCGTCAGCCATTGCAGGGCCGCCGCCTCGGGCCGGGTGGAGTAATCGATGTGGATGCGCCCTTCGGTGAAGGGGATCGCGATGGTCAGCGGTTTGCCCATGAAGGGGCTTTCGTCGCCGATGGTGTAGTCCAGCGGGCCGTCGTCGGAGCGCACGCCGTGGATGTCCAGGTCGCGGATGTCCAGGATGATCTCGCCCGCGCCCGGTTCGGCCGTGATGTCGAGGCTGGCTGTGCCCGCCAGCATGCGCCGGTCGAAGTCCGCCGTCAGGTTCAGGTCCACGTGATGGACGCGCGCGATCTCGGGCCGGGCGTGGGAGTGGGCGTCGGCCACGTATTGCACCTGTGTGGGGACCTGCGGCCCGGCGACCTCGGTCATGGGCATGTTGGCGCAGGCGGACAGGCCGCCGGACAGGGCCAGGGCGGCCGCGATGGCGAGGGCGGAGGGGCGGATCATGTGGAGTTCCTGAACGGCGCGCCCTTCAGGGCGTCGTGATGGTCTGTCTTAGGCGTGGCGCTCGAACGGTTCAAATCCGCGAAGGATGCGGTTCAGGCCGGACGGACCGCCACCATCCACATGTTGTCGCTGGTGGGAAGGCGGTAGCTGGGGCCGAAGGCGCGGATGGTCAGGCCGGCCTGCTCCACGGCCCGGGACAGGGTCTCGGGGGTGAAGTAGTTGACGTGATCGGGGAAGCGCAGGCCGCACCATTTGGCGCCGCGCACCTTGGCGTTCCAGCTGGCGAAGTTGGGCACCTTGAGGATGGCCACGCCGCCGGGCTTCAGCACCCGGAAGGTCTGTTCCAGCACCGGCACGGGGGTGACGTCGTGCTCCAGGAACGAGCGCATCACCACTCCGGTCAGCGACTGTTCCTCGATCTGCTTGAGGCCGTTAAGGGCGTCGGCGTTGACAATGCGCACGTCGCGGTCCGCCAGCCGTTCCTCGGCCTCGCGGCAGATGGCGGGTGAAATCTCGATGCCGACGGGGGAGAACTGCGGCCCCAGCTCGGCCAGCTGCTTGCCGCCGCCGCAGCCCACGTCCACCACGGCGCCCGGCTCGGCATAGTGGTCCAGCAGGGCCGCCACGTTCTTGCGCGGCAGGGGCCGGAATTTGCGCCAGGCGTTGCGGGTCTTGAGCGCGACCGGACCCAGGCCCGCGTGACGGCGCGCGTTTTCGATGTGGTGTTGCTTCTCCCAGGCGAAGGTCTCGAACAGCTCCGAGATGTCCGGGGCGACCTCCAGATAGGTCATGTCGCAGTCCGGACAGGTCTTCATGCGCCACTCGTCCGGCGCGATGTCCAGGGTCGGTTGGTCTGCGTTGTCGCGGCCGCACAGCGGACAGCAACGCGTGATCAGCAAGGGCTGTCGACCGGCTTCGATTCGTTGGGCGGTCATGAACGCAATCCTGGGGGAGATTGCGCCAATATGCGCCAAACGGGCCCTCTGTCACGCGGCTTGTTTCAGGCCTTGCGGCGGAAGTCGGCGATGGCGGTGACGGTCTCGCGCACCTTGGCCTCGATGCCGGCCCAGTCGCCGGACTTCACGGCGGCGTCGGTGATCAGCTTGGAGCCCATGCCCGCCGCCACGATGCCGGCGCCGAACCATTTTTCGATGGAGGCCGCGTCCGGGTCCACGCCGCCGGTGGGCATGATCTTGGTCCAGGGCATGGGGCCGCGCACCGCCTTGACGAAGTCCGGGCCGCCCACGGACGAGCCGGGGAACACCTTGACGATGTCGCAGCCCAACTCCTGGGCGTCGGAGATCTCGGTGGCCGAGCCGCAGCCGGGCGAATAGGCGATCATGCGACGGTTGCACAGGCGCGCCACCTCGGGGTTCAGCATCGGCCCGACGATGAAGCGCGCGCCGCCGGCGATGTAGAGCCCGGCGGTGGGGGCGTCGACGATGGAGCCTACGCCCATGATCACATCGGGGTTCGCCTTGGCGAAATGACGGCTGACCTCGAGGAACACGTGAGCCGCGAAGTCTCCGCGGTTGGTGAACTCCACGGCCGGGGCGCCGCCCTTGGCGCAGGCCTCGATGACCGCGATGCAGGTCTCCACGTCCGGGTGATAGAACACCGGCACCACGCCCTGGCGCTCAAGCTGCTGCAGGACGCTCAGACGATCGTGACGCATGGGACCGGTTTCCTTGTTCTGTGGCGGGATCAGGTCGCCGGATTGAACGGTTGCGTCAAGCACCGATGGATCACACCGCGTTTCTCCCGATCATTCGTAGAGGGTAGCTTTTGACCACCGACCCGCTAGGCTTCAGGACGAAGGCCGCCGGTCGAGCGGTCACGGAGGACCCCATGAGCGAACCCGCATCCGATCTGGAGACATTCCGCGCCGAGACCCGCGCCTGGCTGGAGGCGAACTGCCCGGCCGAGGTGCGCGAACCCATGCCGTCCGAGGCGGACATGATCTGGGGCGGCCGCAACGCCGTCTTCGCCACCCCGGCCCACGAGCGCTGGATGCGGACCATGGGCGAGCGCGGCTGGACGGCGCCGGAGTGGCCCCGCGAATACGGCGGCGGCGGGCTGAGCCGTGAGCAGGCCAAGGTGCTGGCCTCGGAGCTGCGCCGCATCAAGGCCCAGCCGGCCCTGAACAGCTTCGGCGTCTGGATGCTGGGCCCGGCCCTGCTGGCCTTCGGCACGGAGGAGCAGAAGAAGCGCTTCCTGCCCGAGATCGTGCGCGGCGAGATCCGCTGGTGCCAGGGGTATTCGGAGCCGGGCGCCGGGTCGGACCTGGCGGGGATCCAGACGCGGGCGGAGGACCGGGGCGACCACTGGATCGTCAACGGGCAGAAGGTGTGGACCTCCTACGCCGACAAGGCGGACTGGATCTTCTGCCTGGTGCGCACCGACCCCGAGGCGCCCAAGCACAAGGGCATCTCCTTCGTGCTGTTCGACATGACCACGCCGGGCGTCTCGACCCGGCCCATCACCCTGATTTCGGGCAAGTCGCCCTTCTGCGAGACCTTCTTCGACGACGTGCGGGTGGAGAAGGCGAACCTCGTTGGCGAGCTGAACCGGGGCTGGGACGTGGCCAAATATCTGCTGGCCCACGAACGGACCATGATCGGCGCCATGGGCGAGGTCATGGGTGGGGCCGCCCTGGGCCGGACGGCGGCCAAGGCGGTGGGACTGGACGAGGCCGGGCGGCTGGACGACCCCATGCTGCGCGCCCGCATCGCCGAGCTGGACGTGGACGGCGCGGCCTTCCGTCTGGCGCTGGAGCGCACCGGCGATCTGGCCAAGGCGGGGCGCGCCCATCCGGCCCTGTCCTCGGTGCTGAAGTATTACGGCTCGGAGCTGAACAAGCGCCGCCACGAGCTGCTGATGGCCGCAGGCGGGGCCGATGCGCTGGAGTGGGAAGGCGAGCGGTCCCGCGACGGCGCCGCGGCCCGCGACTGGCTGCGCACCAAGGCCAATTCCATCGAGGGCGGGACCTCCGAGATCCAGCTCAACATCATCGCCAAGCATCTGCTTCAGCTGCCGGGAGCCTGACCCATGCCCCTGATCCTTTCCGACGAACAGCAGATGCTGGCGGAGGCCGCCGACGGCTTCCTCAACGAGCACGCGCCCATCGCCCACCTGCGCAAGCTGCGCGACAGCCATGACGCCGACGGGGTCTCGCGGGACCTGTGGCGATCCTTCGGCGAGATGGGCTTCTCCGGCGTGCTGATCCCCGAGGACCAGGGCGGGTCGGGCCTGGGCGCGGTGGAGGCCGGGGTGGTGGCCGAGGCGCTGGGGCGGACCCTGACGCCCTCGCCCTTCCTGTCGTCCGGCGTGCTGGCGGCCACGGCCCTGAAGGCCGGATCGGGCGAGCAGCAGGCGGCCTGGCTGCCGAGGATCGCGGCGGGCGAGGCCATGGTTTCGCTGGCCGTGGACGAGGCCGGCAAGCACGCCCCGCACCGCATCCGGACCACCGCCGAGCGCTCCGGCAACGGCTTCAAACTGAATGGAAACAAGGGCTTCGTGCTGGACGGCCATGTGGCTGACGCCGTGATCGTGGCGGCCCGCACATCGGGAGAGGGCATGGACGGCCTGACCCTGTTCCTGATCGACCCCAAGACCGCAGGGCTTCAGATCGAGCGCACCGCCATGGTGGACGCCCACAACGCCGCCCGGGTGACCCTGACCGACGTGGAGGTCACCGCCGACGCCGTGCTGGGGCCGGTGGACGGGGGCGGCGAGATCCTCGAGCGCGTCCTGAACCTGGGGCGAGCCTGCGCCGCCTCGTCCCTGCTGGGAGCGGGGGATCAGGCGTTCAAGATCACCGCCGAGTACCTGAAGACCCGCAAGCAGTTCGGCAAGCTGATCGGCGAGTTCCAGGCCCTGCAGCACCGCGCCGCCCATGTCTTCACCGAGCTGGAGATCGTGCGCGCCGCGACCCTGGCCGCCCTGCAGAAGCTGGACGCGGGCGACGAGGACGCCGCCTTCGCCGTGTCGGTGGCCAAGGCCAAGGCCGGGCGCGTGGCCGAGCTGTGCGTGCAGGAGGCGGTGCAGATGCACGGCGGCGTCGGCATGACCGACGAGTACGACGTGGGCCTGTACATGAAGCGGGTCCGCGTCCTGAACGAGCTCATGGGCGACCATGGCTTCCACGCCAACCGGGTGGCCCGGGCGGGGGGCTACTGAGGACGGATTTCAGACTCCGGCGGGACAAAAAACAGGGTGCGAATAATGCGAATTGTACGAAATCCAGACCCCGAGCCGAAAAAAACAGGGTCTGAATAGTGCGAATTGTCCGAAATCGCCCCTCCGTCGTCTGGTGATGGAGGTCCATCATACGGGCGGCCGGAAGGGGTGGGCGCAAATTTAATGTTCGCGCCGGGGGCGGACGGCCCGACCCTCATCCGGCCGCTGCGCGGCCACCTTCTCCCAATGGGAGAAGGATGGATCAGCCGCGGGCCAGTTTCAGGAAGCGGTCCTGCAGTGTCGGGTCGGACTTGAACACGCCGGTGAAGCGGGTGGTGATGGTGGAGACATGGCGGTGGTGCACGCCGCGGGTGGTCATGCACTGGTGCTCGGCGTCGATCAGCACGGCTGTCCCGGCGGGCAGGAGGTTGTCCTCGATGGCCTGGGCGATCAGCTGGGTCAGGGTCTCCTGGGTCTGCAGGCGTTTGGAGAAGATCTCCACCACCCGCGCCAGCTTGGAGATGCCCACCACCTTCTCGGCCGGCACATAGGCCACATAGGCCTTGCCCAGGAACGGGGCCATGTGGTGCTCGCAGTGGCTCTCCACCTCGATATCGCGCAGCAGGACCATGTCGTCATAGCCCTGCACGTCCTCGAAGGTGCGGCTCAGCTCCTTCGCGGCGTCGGCGTCATAGCCCTGGAACCAGTCGCCATAGGCGTCCACCACACGTTTCGGCGTGTCGATCAGGCCCTCGCGCTCGGGATTGTCGCCGGCCCAGGCGATAAGGGTGCGCACGGCGTCCATGGCCTGCTCGCGGCTGGGGCGCTTGATGTCGCCGTCGTTGCTGACCAGGACGGGCTTGGCTTGGAGGTCCATGACACGCTTTCTAAAGGGCGGGAGCCCAAGACGCTCCCAATCGTGACGCCGACGGTTTATTGCACCGCGTCACGCCTATATGGGACGACCGGTGCGTCCCGCAAGAAAACGGATACCACGCGACCCCATGACGCTCCACCTGCACGACACCCTGGCCCGCAAGAAGCGGCCCTTCGAGCCCCGCGATCCGAACCGGGTGACGCTCTATGTGTGCGGGCCGACGGTCTATGACTTCGCCCATATCGGCAATGCGCGCCCGCCGGTGGTGTTCGACGTGCTGTTCCGCCTGCTGCGCCGCGCGTACGGCGACGGGGCGGTGATCTACGCCCGCAACGTCACCGACGTGGACGACAAGATCAATGCGAAGGCGACGAAGGAAGGCACGCCCATCGGCGAGGTCACGGCCCGCTACGAGGCGGCCTATCTGGAGGACATGGCGGCCCTGAACGTGCTGGCGCCGACGATGGCCCCCCACGTCACCGCCCACATGGACGCCATCATCGCCCAGATCGGGGCCATCATGGACAAGGGCTGCGCCTACGCCGCCGAGGGCCATGTGCTGTTCGACGTCTCGGCCTATGAGAACTATGGCCGCCTGTCCGGCCGGGATCTGGACGAGATGGTGGCCGGGGCCCGGGTCGAGGTGGCCCCCTACAAGCGCAATCCCCACGATTTCGTGCTGTGGAAGCCGTCGAAAGAGGGCGAGCCGTCCTGGGAGTCGCCCTGGGGCGCGGGGCGTCCCGGCTGGCACATCGAATGCTCGGCCATGATCGAGGCCAATCTGGGCCTGCCCATCGACATCCATGGCGGGGGCATCGATCTGGTGTTTCCCCACCACGAGAACGAGATCGCCCAGGGAGTCTGCGCCCACGGCCATGCCCATGGCCCGGACGCCCATGAGGAATACGCCCGATACTGGATGCACAACGGCTTCCTGACCGTGGACGCGGAGAAGATGTCCAAGTCGGTCGGCAATGTGCTGCTGCTGCACGATCTGGTGCAGCATGTGCCGGGGGAGGTGGTGCGCTGGGCCCTGCTGAGCGCCCACTACCGCCAGCCGCTGGACTGGAACCAGGCGCTGCTGGACCAGTCGCGCAAGAATCTGGACCGTCTGTATCAGGCCCTGCGCCGCGCCTCGGCCATTCCGGCGGCGGACGATGAGCCGTCCGAGGACTTCCTGACTGCGATCGAGGACGACCTGAACACCCCCGGCGCCGCCGCCGCCCTGTTCGCCCTGTCCAGCGAGATCGAGCGGGCCATGACCGCCGGCGACGAGGGCGCCGTGGCCGCCGCCAAGGGCCGGCTGCTGGCGGGCGGGGCCCTGCTGGGGGTGCTGCAGGCTGATCCCGACGCCTGGTTCGAGGGCGGGGCCGACGACGCCCTGAAGGCCGAGGTGGAGGCCCTGCTGGAGCAGCGGCTGCAGGCCCGCACCGAAAAGAACTGGCCCGAGGCCGACCGCATCCGCGACCGCCTGACCGAGCTGAAGGTGGTGGTCATGGACGGCCCCACGGGCGCCACCTGGCGGCTGAAGGACTAGGGCGCCGATGCGGGGGCGTAGGCCCATCGAAAGGGCCGGTTAACCTTCCGGCGTGAATCTCAGTGTGTTACGATTCGCTGTGACTCAAGCCGGTAACATCGCCATGACCAATGCCAGTCTAGAGCGTGAGATTGTCGCTTATGAGGGGATAGCCTCGCAACTTCGGGAACAGCATGGTTCCGGTTGGGTGCTGATGGTCCACGAGCAGTTCGTAAAAATGTTCACCGATTTCAGCGAAGCCGCTCGCTACGCCGATAGCCACCATCGTGGAGAACAGGTTCTCATCCGGCATACGGAAGGCGTGGTGGACAGCGCCCCGTTTCTGGCGGTTTGCCGCTAGGTGGGGCCGGAAATCTGGGTTTCGGGGCCGATCATACAAATCGGCATGTCTGGCCCTGGTGAAGCCTCCGAAAGTCTCGAAGCGCTCATAGACACCGGAGCCTCCACCATCTGCATTGATCGGAGGGTGGCTCTGCGCCTGGGGCTGCAATCAGTCGATCAGACAACGATGGAGGTGGCTGATGGATCGCGCATTCCATCGACCATTTATGCCGCGCGCGTGACCATACCCGAACTTGGATTCAATGACTGGGAACGCGTGGCGGCCATCGAAATGGAACACCCGAGCAACAGGGTGCTTCTCGGTCGATCATTTCTCCGCCACTTCATCACATCCTACAACGGCCGTGACGCGCGGTTTCATTATCACCGCCTCGGACCGCCCATTTACGAGGACTGGGACGGCTAGTCCTCGTCCCCCCATCCTCAGCCGCGGACTCGTCATCGACCCCAGCGCGCTGAGCACGACTTCCAAGGCGCGTAGGTATCCCAAGGGATGGACCCACACGGCTTTTGCCAGCCTGGGCGACTCCGGCTAGGAACGGAGCATGAACACCTTGATCCTCGTCTTCGCCGGGCTTTTCGTGGCGGCCTCGGCCGCCTTTGTCTGGGCCTTCATGGGCTGGCAGAAGGCGAAATCCGCCGCCGACGCCGCCCATCACAAGATCGAGGTGATCGAGGACGCCCGCGCCTCCATGGCCGACTATCTGCGCGCCCAGGCGGCGGAATCGGCCCAATCGGTGGCCAACCAGATGGTGGCCCGCGCCACCGAGACCTTTCAGGCCCAGGACCGGGTGGCCCGCGAGCGCATGGAGGCCCAGCTGAAGCCGGTCAGCGAGACCCTGGCCAAGTTTCAGGAGCATGTGCAGGCGCTGGAGAAGGTGCGGTCCGAGGAGACCGGCGGGCTCAAGGAGCAGCTGGCCCTGCTGATGACCGCCCACACCTCGACCCGGGACGAGACCCGCAAGCTGACCGAGGCCCTGCGCGGCAACACCGGGCGGCGCGGCCGCTGGGGCGAACAGACCTGCCGCAATGTGCTGGAGGCCGCCGGCATGGCGGGCCGCTTCGATTTTCAGGAGCAGACGTCGCAGGCCGACGACGAGGGCCGCCAGTCCCGGCCGGATTTCATCGTGCGCCTGCCCGGCGGCGGCATGTTCGTGATCGACGCCAAGGTGCCGCTGGCCTTCGACGCCGACGAGGAGGGCGACGAGGACAGCCGGGCCCAGGCTCGCTCGCTGAGGATCGCCGCCAGTCTGAAGACCCATGTGCGCCAGCTGGCGTCCAAGGCCTATCAGGACCAGTTCAAGCCCAGCCCCGATTTCGTGGCCCTGTTCGTGCCCGGCGACGCCTTCCTGTCCTCGGCCCTGGACCATGCGCCGGACATCATGACCCACGCCATGGATTGCCGGGTGGTCATCGTCACCCCCACCACCCTGTTCGCCCTGTGCAAGGCGGTGGCCTACGGCTGGCGGGCCGAGGAGCAGAGCGCCAACGCCGAACACGTGGCCCGGCTGGGCAAGGAGCTCTACAAGCGCCTGGCCACCATGGGCGGATACGCCTCCTCGCTGGGGGCGGACCTGGACCGGGCGGTGAAGCGCTACAACCAGTTCGTGGGCTCGCTGGAGAGCCAGGTGATGGTGCAGGCCCGCCGCTTCGAGGACCTGCAGGTGGACCACGAGGGCAAGGATCTGCCCGAACTGGCGCCGGTGGAGCAATCCACGCGCACCCTGAGCCGGCCCGAACTGATCGACAGCGCGCCGGACGGCGACAAGGCGCAATAGACTTGCGCCGCATCGGCGGCTAATCGGCGCCCATGACCGACGCCCTGTCCCCCTGCCCGCCCGACGACCAGCCCGTGGGCCGCATGATCGCCATGCCCGCCGACGCCAATCCCGAGGGCGACATCTTCGGCGGCTGGCTGCTGGCCCAGATGGACCTGGCCGGGTCCTCGCCGGCCTTCAATCTGGCGCGCGGCCGCTGCGCCACGGTGGCGGTGGACTCCATGGTGTTTCACCAGCCGGTGTCCGTGGGCGACGAGGTCAGCATCTATGCGACGGTGATCCGCACCGGCCGCACCTCCATCGGCGTGCGGGTCGAGGCGTGGAAGCGGGGCCGCGGTCAGGATGAGATGGTGCGGGTGACCGAGGGCGTGTTCACCTATGTGGCCATCGATCAGGACCGGAAGCCCCGGCCCCTGCCCGACCGCGACTGACCCCGCCCGGCGGTCGGAATTCTTGACCGGAGGGGCCTTTGCGCCTACCTCCGGGACATGGCCATTCGTCGCATCCTGACCGTGAACAATCCCGCCGACCTGGCGGTGCTCAAGACCGTCTGCACCCCCGTGGAGGCTGTGACCGACGACGTGCGCGCCCTGATGGATGACATGCTGGAGACCATGTACGACGCCCCGGGCATCGGCCTGGCCGCCGTTCAGGTCGGCGACACGCGCCGGATCGTGGTCATGGATCTGGGCGACGGCGGCGAGGACGGCGAGGCCCCGGAGAGCGAGGACGCGCGCAAGCCCAACCCCCGCTTCTTCATCAATCCGGAGATCCTGTGGGCCTCGGAAGAGACCGCGCCCTACGAGGAAGGCTGCCTGTCGATCCCCGAGTATTTCGACGAGGTCCAGCGCCCGGCGCGGATCAGGCTGCGCTATCTGAACCGTGATGGCGAGACGGTGGAGGAAGAGGCCGAGGGCCTTTACGCCGTCTGCGTCCAGCACGAGATCGACCACCTCAACGGGGTGCTGTTCATCGACCACCTGTCCCGGCTGCGCCGGGACCGGGCCATGACCCGGGTCAAGAAGGTCATGCGCGAGCGGGTGGCGGCCTGATGGCCCGCGCCAACGCCCGTCGCAAGGCCGTCCGCGCCGTGCGCAAGCCTCTGACCGGGCTTCAGAAGGCGGGCATCGGGTCGGCCGCGACCCTGATCGCCGTGGCGGGGCTGGGACTGATCGCCGGGGTGGTGCTGGACCGGCTGCTGAATTTCGACGACGCCTTTGACGCCGGCGGCGAATGGGACGAGGGCGGCGGCGTCTTCACCCGCTGGGACTGACCGGCTCGGCCGGGCGTCCCGCATGATCCTTTTCCAATGATTCTGGCCAAGCGCCCCGAGGTCGAGCGGTTCCTGGCCGCGCCGGACCCGGCGGTGCGGGCGGTGGTGATCCACGGCAAGGACCGGGGCGGCGTCGGCGAGCGGGGCCAGGCCCTGTGCCTGAAGATCGTGCCCGACCTGAACGACCCCTTCGACGTCACCCTGCTGACCGACAGCGATGTGGAGGCTGACGGCGCGGCGCTGGACGACGCCCTGTCGGCCCAGTCCATGACCGGCGGCCGGCGGCTGGTGCGGCTGCGGCTGTCCACCGACAAGGCGTCCACCGACAAGGCCGTGGCCGCGGCGCTCAAGACCCACACCGACGGCGGCTTCAACCCCGACGCCATGTTCGTGGTGGAGGCCGGGGCGCTGGGCCGCGATTCCGCGCTGCGGAAGGCGGCCGAAGCCTCGAAAGCGGCAGTCAGCATCGCCTGTTACGAGGACGAGGTGGGCGACGTGGCCCGGATGGTGCGCGAGGCCCTCGCGAAAGACCGGGTGGGCCTGACGTCGGACGCCCTGGCCCAATTCACCGCCCGCCTGCCCCGCGAACGGGGCCTGATGCGGCAGGAGATCGAGCGGCTGGCCCTGTTCATCGGCCCCGGCAGCGACCGGACCCTGGGTCCCGACGAACTGGAGCTGCATCTGGGGGTGGAGCCGGACGCGTCCCTGTTCGAGGCGGCGCTGCAGGCCTTCGGCGGACGGGCGGCGCAGGCCCAGGCCAATGTGCGCCGCGCCTTTGCGGAGGGCGAGAGCCCGGTGGCCGCCGTGCGCGCGGTCAGCGGCCACCTGAACCGTCTGAGGAAGATCCGCGCCCTGACCGACAACGGCGCCGGGCCCAAGGAAGCGACCAAGGCCGCGGGCGTGTTCTGGAAGCAGGAAGCCGAGGTGCTGCGCCAGATGCGCGCCTGGCGGCACGAGGATTTGTCGCAAGTCCTTGATAATACTCTGGAATGTGAGAAGGCCTGCAAGACCGCGGGCTCTCCCGACGCCCTGCTGGCCGAGCGCCTGCTGCTCGAGGTGGCGGGCCGGGCCCGGCGTCTGGGGCTCTAGGACCGGGTCAGGCGGCGGCAGAGGTCGTCCAGCTGCTCGAGGGCGCCGTAGCGGATGACCAGTTCGCCCTTGCCGCCCTTGTCGCGGACCTCGACCTTGAGGCCCAGGGCGTCGCCCAGATCCTGTTCAAGGGCCACCGTGTCGGCGGAGCGGTCGATGGCGGGCTTCGCCTTCGCCGGTTTGGGCCCGTCGGCCGCCTGACGGGCCAGGGCCTCGGTCTGGCGCACCGACAGGCCGCTCTTGATGATGGTGTCGGCCAGTTCGTCCGGGTTGGGCGCGGTGATCAGGGCGCGGGCGTGGCCGGCGGACAGGCGTCCGGCCAGCACATGGTCCAGCACCGGGTCCGGCAGGGCCAGCAGGCGCAGGGTGTTGGCCACATGGCTGCGGCTCTTGCCCACCACCCCGGCCACCACGTCCTGGGTGCGGTTGAAGCGCTCCATCAGGGTGCGGTAGGCGCGCGCCTCCTCCACCGGGTTCAGGTCCTCGCGCTGGACGTTCTCGACGATGGCGATTTCCAGCACCTGGGCGTCGTCCAGCTCGCGCACCAGCACGGGAATGGTCTTCAGGCCCGCCTTCTGGGAGGCGCGCCAGCGGCGCTCGCCGGCGATGATCTGCCAGCCGTCGCCGCCGGGCGCCGGGCGCACCAGCAGGGGCTGGAGCACGCCTTTGTCGCGGATGGAGGCGGACAGCTCGGCGATCTCGTCGTCCGAGAAATGGGTGCGGGGCTGGTCCGGGTTGGGATGCAGCTGCTCGATGGGGATGTCGCGCACGCCCACCCGCGCCTCGATGTCGGCGGCCACGGCCTCGGCGGTGTCCCCGATCAGGGCCGACAGACCCCGGCCCAATCCTCTTTGACGTTCAGCCACTTGTTTGATTCCGTTACACTAATCAGGCAGCGATGGCCTGGCGGCGGGACTTCTCCCGGGCCACCAGTTCGCGCGCCAGACGCAGATACGCCTGGCTGCCCGCACACTTCAGGTCATAAATCAGGGCCGGCTTGCCGAAGGACGGCGCCTCGGACACCCGGACGTTGCGGGGGATCACGGCGTCATAGACCTTGTCGCCGAAATGGGACCGCACATCGGCCTCCACCTGGGACGACAGGCTGTTGCGCCGATCGTACATGGTCAGCACCAGTCCCTGAATTTCCAGAGCCGGATTAAGGCTTTGGCGGACCATCTCAACGGTCTTCATGAGCTGGGTCAGGCCTTCCAGGGCGAAGAATTCGCACTGCAGCGGCACCAGCACCGCGTCCGCCGCGCTCATGGCGTTGAGGGTCAGCAGGTTCAGGGACGGCGGGCAGTCGATGAGCACATAGTCATACCGGGTATGGCCGCCCTCGCCTTGCGCACGAAGGGCGTCGCGCAGGCGATAGGCGCGGCGATCGGCCTGGCTGAGCTCGATCTCGACCCCGGACATGTCCGCATCGGCGGGCACGATGTCGAGGCCGGGCACGGCAGTCTTCACCGCCGCGTCGTCGATGGAGCGGCCGTCCACCACCACGTCATAGATGGTGACGGTGCGGGATTCCCGCGCCACGCCCAGACCGGTGGAGGCGTTGCCCTGGGGATCCATGTCCACGATCAGGCAACGCTGGCCGATGGCGGCCAGGGCGGTGCCCAGATTGATGGCCGTGGTGGTCTTGCCCACCCCGCCCTTCTGGTTGGAGACCGCGAGGACGCGGGTCTGGTGACGATCAGCGGGCACGGCGCAATCCCCGGACTTGAACAACATGGCCCCGGCCGTCGGTGAGACGCGACGGATGGAGCTGAGCCTTGAAATGCCAGGATAAGCGCGCCGACTTCAACTCGTCGGGGGCCTTTTCTCCCTTGAGGAACAGACCTTGTGCACCGCGATCCATGTAGGGCTGTGCATAACCGAGCAGCTTGTCCATGGGGGCTACGGCGCGGGCGGTGACCACATCGACGGTGATCGCCTGCTCCTCGGCCCGGCCATTGATGACGGTGGCGGGCAGATCCAGTTCGGTCTTCACCTGTTCCAGAAAGCGGCAGCGCTTGCCGAGGCTGTCGATCAGATGGACGTGGGCGCCCGGACGGCCTTTCAGGAAGATGGCCAGAACCACGCCGGGCACGCCCGCCCCCGCCCCCAGATCGGCCCAGGTCAGGGCGTCGGGCGCGTGGTCGATCAGCTGCCAGCTGTCCAGCACATGCCGGGACCAGTAATCGGGCAAGGTGGAGGGTCCGACCAGGTTCATGACCTGATTGGCTTCGGTCAGCAGGACGCGGAAGCGCTCCAGATCCGCGATCTGGGCGTCGGTCGCGCCGCTGAGGGCCTGAAACTGCGCCGCGGTAAGGCTCACGCCGCCACGGTCCGGCGATGTTTCACGTGAAACAGCAGGGCCGTCAGGGCGCCGGGGGTCATACCCTCGATGCGCCCGGCCTGACCGAGGGTGCGGGGGCGGATGCGCTCCAGCTTCTCACGCACCTCGTTGGAGAGGCCGCCGACCGTGGCGTAGTCAAGCTCGGCGGGCAGGATCAGGGCCTCTTCCCGTTGCAGGGACTCGGCCTCGATGCGCTGGCGGTCGATATAGCCGGCATAGCCCGCGTCGATCACCACCTGCTCCCGCACCACCTCGGGCCAGTCGGCCATGGCGGGGACGACCGCAGCGAAGGCGTCCAGAGTCACACCCGGGTAGGCCAGCAGGTCGCGGATGGACCGGCGCTGGCCATCCGCATTGACCGTGACGCCCAGAGCCTTGGCCTCATTGGGGGTGAAGGTGACCGTGCGGACCACCTCGTCCGCAGCCTTCAGCAGGAGAGCCTTGTGGGCAAAAGCGGCGGCCCGCTCGGGGCCCACCAGACCCAGCTCCACACCCCGGCCAGTCAAGCGTTGATCGGCGTTGTCGGCCCGCAGAGTCAATCTGTACTCGGCCCGGCTGGTGAACATGCGGTAGGGCTCGGTCACACCGCGCGTCACCAGGTCGTCGATCATGACGCCGATATAGGCTTCGTCCCGGCCGAAGGTCACGGCGTCTGCGCCGGACGCCGCGCGAGCGGCGTTCAGCCCGGCCACGAGGCCCTGGGCCCCCGCCTCCTCGTATCCCGTGGTGCCGTTGATCTGTCCGGCGCACCACAGGCCCGGCAGGCGCTTCATCTGCAGCGACGGGTCCAGCTCGCGCGGGTCGATGTAGTCATATTCGATGGCGTAGCCGTAGCGGATCACCTCCACAGCCTCGAGCCCGGCCATGGTGCGCAGGAAGGCCAGCTGGGTGTCCGGCGCCACCGAGGTGGAGATGCCGTTGGGATAGACCGTGGGGTCGTCGAGCCCTTCGGGCTCAAGGAAGACCTGGTGGCTGTCCTTGTCGGCGAAGCGCACCACCTTGTCCTCGATGGACGGGCAATAGCGGGGGCCGCGCCCGGACAGGTGACCGCCATAGACGGCGGACTGGCCCAGATTGGCGGCGATGATCTCGTGGGTGCGGGCGTTGGTGGCGGTGATGCCGCAGGCGATCTGGGGAACGGTGATCCGGTCGGTGAGGAAGGAGAACGGGACCGGGGTCTCGTCGGCCTGCTGCATCTCCAGCCGCTCCCAGGCGATGGTGCGCCCGTCCAGACGCGCAGGGGTGCCGGTCTTGAGGCGACCCATGTTCAGGTCCAGCCCGTAGAGGCGCTGCGACAGGCCGATGGCGGGCTGGTCGCCGTGGCGGCCGGCGGGGATGCGCTCGTCGCCCCGGTGGATGACGCCGTTCAGGAAGGTGCCCGTGGTCAGGACCACGGCGGCGGCGCGGAACAGCCGGCCATCGTCGGCCACGGCGCCGACCACCCGGCCGTGCTCTATGACCAGATCCTCCACCGCCGCAGCGACGATCGTCAGGTTCGGGGTCTCGGCCAGTTCAGCCTGCATGGCCTCGCGATAGAGCCTGCGGTCGATCTGGGCGCGCGGGCCGCGCACGGCGGCGCCCTTGGAGCGGTTCAGCAGACGGAACTGGATGCCCGAGCGGTCGGCCAGACGGCCCATGACCCCGGCCAGGGCGTCGATCTCGCGCACTAGATGACCCTTGCCCAGGCCGCCGATGGCCGGGTTGCACGACATCTCGCCGATGGTATCGAGCTTGTGGGTCAGCAGCAGGGTGGCCGCCCCCATGCGCGCAGCCGCCGTCGCCGCCTCGCAGCCCGCGTGGCCGCCGCCGACGACGATGACGTCCCAGACTGTGTTTTCAGGCGATTGGGTCACGGGTGGAGACTCTGAACTCGGGGCGGGGCCTATAGCATCAGATGGGCGCCCGGTCATCCTTGCGCGAGGGTCGGTGGGCAGGCGGGCGATGTTTCACGTGAAACAGGCCTATTTGCCGATGCAGAAGCTGGCGAAGACCTCGCCCAGCACATCCTCGACCCCCACCTCGCCCACGATCTCGGCCAGGGCGTTGGCGGCCTGCCGCACATCCTCGGCCGCCACCTCGGGACCGATAGCCATGGCGGTCCGGGCCGAGGCCAGATGATCCCGCGCCCGCTCCAGCCGGATGCGGTGCCGCTCCCGGGTCACGGCGGGGAAGTCGGCGCCGGACAGATCGTCGGCGATGCGACGGGCCAGCCGGGCTTCCAGAGCCTCCAGCCCCTCCCCCCGCCCGGCGCTGATCGCCAGATGCGCCATGCCCTCGGGCGGCGTCTGGGCCTCGAGGTCGGCCTTGTTCAGCACCGCCAGATCGCCCGGCTGGACCAGATCGGCAACGGCGGCGCCGTCGAAGCCGGGGGCGCGGACCCACAGGCGCAACTCGGCTTCGGCGGCCCGGGCGCGGGCGCGGCGCACGCCCTCGGCCTCGATGGGGTCGGCGGTGTCGCGCAGGCCGGCGGTGTCCATCAGGGTGACCGCATAGCCGCCGAGAGTCAGATGGGCCTCCAGCACGTCGCGGGTGGTGCCGGGCGTCGGGGTGACGATGGCGGCCTCACGGCCCGCCAGCCGGTTGAACAGGGTCGACTTGCCCGCATTGGTGTCGCCGATCAGGACGATGCGGTAGCCCTCGCGGATACGTTCCCCACGCCGGGCTTGGCCGAGGGCCGCGTCAATGTCGGCGGACAGGGCGGCGATCATGGGGCCGACGCGGTCCGACAGCCCGCCGGGCACGCCCTCCTCGTCGGGGAAGTCGATCTCGGCCTCCAGCAGGGCGAGGATGGACAACAGGGACGCGCGGAACCCGGCGTAGCGCTCTGACAGGGCGCCGCCCAGCTGGCCGAGGGCCTGACGGCGCTGGGCGTCAGATTCGGCGTCCACCAGATCGGCCACCGCCTCGGCCTGGGTCAGGTCCATGCGGCCGTTCTGGAAGGCGCGGCGGGAGAATTCGCCGGGCTCGGCGGGGCGCAGGCCCAGATCGGACAGGGCGCGGGCGCAGGCCTCGAACACCGCCCGGCCGCCATGCAGGTGCAGCTCGGCGCAGTCCTCGCCGGTGAAGCTGGCGGGGCCGGGCATCCACAGGACCAGGGCCTGGTCGAAGGCTTCGCCCGAGGGGTCCCACAGGGTGCGGAGCGAGGCGCGGCGGGGCTCGAGGCCGCCGGCGCCGAGGGCTGTCAGAGTCGCCTCGGTGGCCGGGCCGGACAGCCGGACCACCGCTATGGCGCCGCGGCCGGGCGGGGTGGCGAGGGCGTAGAGGGTGTCGGTCATGGAAATCCTCCCCCACCGGGGGAGGGGGACCATGCGAAGCATGGTGGAGGGGGCGGTTTAGTCTCGGGATCGGAAAGGCAAGCGACGGCGAAGCGGACGGGCCCCCTCCACCGCTTCGCGGTCCCCCTCCCCCGATGGGGGAGGAGAAACATCATGGCTTCGTCGCGCTTTCCATGAGGCGGCGGAAATGGTCCTGGGCCTGGAGGCCGAAGCTGGTCCAGGTTTTCATCAGTTCGTCCGGCTGCATGGCGGCGATGTTCTCGTCCATGCGGCGCTGCATCTCGGCCACCATGTGCTCGTTGAGCGGCTCCACATTGGGCAGGCCGAGGAAGGCCCGGGCCTCGGCCGGTTCGCAATCGATCTCGATCTTGACCTTCATCGCAGGCTCCCGTGTTTCACGTGAAACAGCCCTCAAGCAGCCTCGCACCGCGTGCGAGGCGTTAGGGCCGGATTATGTGTTCATGGACTGGAAGAAGTCGCCGTTGTTCTTGGACTGGCGCAGCTTGTCCAGCAGGAACTCGATGGCGTCCTGGGGGCCCATGGGGTTGAGGATACGGCGCAGCACATAGGTCTTGGCCAGCTGATCCTTGGGCACGATCAGGTCTTCCTTGCGGGTGCCGGACTTCAGCACGTCGATGGCCGGGAAGATGCGCTTGTCGGCCACCTTGCGGTCCAGCACGATCTCGGAGTTGCCGGTGCCCTTGAACTCTTCGAAGATCACCTCGTCCATGCGGCTGCCGGTGTCGATCAGGGCCGTGGCGATGATGGTCAGGCTGCCGCCCTCCTCCACATTGCGCGCGGCGCCGAAGAAGCGCTTGGGCTTCTGCAGGGCGTTGGCGTCCACGCCGCCGGTCAGGACCTTGCCCGACGACGGCACCGTGGCGTTGTAGGCGCGGCCCAGGCGGGTGACGGAGTCCAGCAGGATGACCACGTCGCGCTTGTGCTCGACCAGGCGCTTGGCCTTTTCGATGACCATTTCGGCCACCGCCACGTGACGGGTCGAGGGCTCGTCGAAGGTGGAGGCCACCACCTCGCCCTTCACCGTGCGCTGCATGTCGGTGACTTCCTCGGGGCGCTCGTCGATCAGCAGGACGATCAGATAGACCTCGGGGTGGTTCTGCTCGATGGACTTGGCGATGTTCTGCAGCATCACCGTCTTGCCGACCCGCGGCGGGGCGACGATCAGGCAGCGCTGGCCCTTGCCCAGGGGCGCGACGATGTCGATGACCCGGCCCGAGCGGTCCTTCAGCGTCGGATCCTCGATCTCCATGTTCAGGCGGGAGTCGGGATAGAGCGGCGTCAGGTTGTCGAAATTGACCTTGGTGCGGACCGTCTCCGGGTCCTCGAAATTGATGGTGTCGACCTTGAGCAGGGCGAAATAGCGCTCGCCCTCCCGGGGGCCGCGCACCGTGCCGTGGACCGTGTCGCCCGAGCGCAGGCCGAAGCGGCGGATCTGGGACGGGCTGACATAGATATCGTCGGGACCGGGCAGATAGTTGGCGTCGGGGCTGCGCAGGAAGCCGAAGCCGTCGGGTAGAACCTCAAGCACGCCGTCGGCGGAGATCTCCACCTCCTCGTCGGCCAGAACCTTGAGGATGGCGAACAGCAGATCCTGCTTGCGCAGGTTCGAGGCGTTCTCGATCTCCAGACCCTCGGCGAAGGCGACCAGGTCGGCGGCCGACTTCTCCTTCAGCTCCTCAAGCGAGATGCGCTCGCCGAGACCGGCGCCGCGCTCGTCATCGCCGTTTTCGGACTCACTGTCGGAATCCCCATCGGCGTCGGACGGGGTGTCGGCGGTCTGATCCTCGACCGTGGCGTCGTCGGCGGGGGTCTGGTTTTCGGTGTCGGTCATGAGCGTATCGCGAAGAGGCCGCGCGGCGAGGGCCGGGCGGACGGGGGAGGAAAAGGCGATGTCTGGCCGCAAGGCCGGAGGGGAAAGACGGGCACCCGGGCGTCAAGCGGAACGGTCGGGTCGTCTTGAGAGAAGGGCAGCGCATTTCTGCGCCTCGTCGCCAGCGACACCACAGGCCGGCGGCGACGTCAAGCGGAACGGCTCAGAAGGCCCATTCCAGAGTCACGGACAGGACCATGACGATGGCGGCGATGAAGGGCAGTTCGTTGGTCATGCGCCAGTAGCGCTCGGACCTCTGGTTGGTCCCGGCGGCGAACCGCTTGCGGGCCACGCCCAGATAGTGATGCCAGCCGGTCAGGAACAGGATGCCGGCGATCTTGGCGATCATCCAGGGCTGGTGGGCGAAGGACCAGTCCGCACCGGAGCCGCTGCGCAGCCAGAACAGCCACAGACCGAAGACCCAGG
The DNA here is from genome assembly GCF_015767455.1 of Brevundimonas sp. BAL450. Classification (NCBI taxonomy): domain Bacteria; kingdom Pseudomonadati; phylum Pseudomonadota; class Alphaproteobacteria; order Caulobacterales; family Caulobacteraceae; genus Brevundimonas; species Brevundimonas sp. BAL450. The sequence continues at coordinate 175,661 of NZ_JADWOW010000060.1, read as the reverse complement.
CCGCGATCATGGACGGATTCATGATCAATTTCAGCAACTTGCGTTCCATGGTCTGGAACGTCAGGTCCATCTCGCCGCCCGGCGCCGCCTTGACGTGGTAGATGTAGAGGCGCGGCAGATAGAGCAGGCCCGCCATCCAGGCGATCACCGCCAGGATGTGCAGGGCGCGCGCCAGATCATAGGCGTTCATGCGGCGATCCCGCGGCAGGGACAGGCCTTCCAGTCGCCCTGACAGCCGGGGCCGTAGGGCGCGATGCCGGTGCGGTCCACGGCCGAGCCCACCGCTTCCGACAGGGCCTCGATGAACGCATCCGTCACGCCCACGGCCGGGGCGCGCAGATAGGGACTCACACCCTTCTCTTCGGCCAGATGGCCGTACTCCACGTCCAGCTCCACGAGGGTCTCCACGTGTTCGGAGACGAAGGCGATGGGCACCAGCACGGCCCCGACGCCGTCACGACCGGCTTGTTCGATGGCGTCCGGCGTGGACGGGCCCAGCCATTTCAGCGGCCCGACCCGGCTCTGATAACAGATGGTCCAGTCCTGCAGGCCGAGGCGCTCGACCACGGCGAAGACGGTGCGCTCCACCTGCTCCTGATAGGGATCGCCCTTCCTGTGGACCAGGTTTTCGGGGATGCCGTGGGCGGAGAACAGCACCCGGACAGGCTTGTCCCCGGCCTTCTCCAGCTGCGCGGTGATCAGGGCCGCCTGGGCCTCGATCCAGCCGGTGGCCTCGGGATAGCAACACACGGCGCTGATCCGGCCCGACCCGCGATAATGCTCGCGCCAGGCCTTCAGGGACGACTGGGTGGTGGTGGTGGAGAACTGCGGATATAGCGGCAGCAGCACCACCTGATCGGGGCCGAACGCCTCGACCGCCTTTGCCGTCTCAGGCGTCAGGGGGTTCCAGTACCGCATGGCGATGAACACCCGCACATCGTCGCCGGGCCAGTCCCGCCGCAGACGTTCGGTCAGGGCCGCGGCCTGTTTTTCGGTCTCGGGCAGCAGGGGCGAGCCGCCGCCCATCATCGCATAGTTGGCCTTGGCTTCCTCCTCGCGCTTGGAGGAGATGAATTTCGCCAGCGGCGTGCGAACGATGCCGGGCAGGCCGATGATGGCCGGGTCGTTGAACAGGTTGAACAGGAACGGCCTGACGGACTCCTGACCATCGGGCCCGCCCAGATTCATCAGGACCACGGCGATGCGGCGAGGTGTGGAGGCGTCGGTCATTGGGCTCCGATCCGTCGGAGCACCTGCTCCACATGGGCGATGGGCACATCAGGTAGGATGCCGTGACCCAGATTGAAGACCCAGGGGCCCTGCCCCCAGGCTTCCATCAGCTGATCCACCCTGCGATCCAGCGCCGCACCCCCCGCCCGAAGCAGGAGGGGGTCCAGCGCGCCCTGGATGGGCTTGATGGTCTGGACCCGGCGGCCGACGGCCAGCGGACAGGCGGTGTCCAGCGCCACGGCTTGGACGTCCACATCCCGCGCATAGCCCTCCGCAAGCGCCGCCGAACCCCGCGGAAAGCCGATCAGGGGTACGGTGACGCCCAGCTCGCGCAGGCGGGCAACAAGCTTCTGATGCGGCTTCAGGACCAGACGATCGAACAGGTCGTCGGGCAGGCCCTCGGCCCAGCTCTCGAAGATCTTCAGGGCCTGGGCGCCGGCGTCCGCCTGCATCTTCAGATACCAGGCGCTGGATTCCACCAGCACGTCCAGAAGGGCGTCCACCTTCTCCGGCTCCGCATAGGCATAGGTGCGCGCCTGGGCCCGCTCGCCCTTGCCGATGGTGCGGGCCTCGCCGTCCAGCATGTAGGTGGCCACGGTCCAGGGAGCCCCCGCAAAGCCGATGAGGGCGCGCTCGGGCTCCAGGGCGTCGCGGACCCGGGACAGGGTCTCGCCCACCTCGGACAGGGCCGCGCCCGCTCCTTCGGCCAGATCGCGCATGGACGCCACATCCGGCAGGGCGCCCAGGCGGGGTCCCTCGCCAGCCTCGAACCAGACCTCCTGGCCCAGGGCGCGGGGGATCAACAGGATGTCCGCGAAGACGATGGCCGCATCGAAGCCGAACCGCCGCATGGGCTGCAGGGTCACTTCGGCGGCCATCTCGGGATTCAGGCAGAAGGCGATGAAATCGGGCGACCGGGCCCGCAAGGCCCGGTACTCCGGCAGGTAGCGCCCGGCCTGACGCATGAACCATACCGGGGGGCGCTCGAGGGTCTCTCCCCGAAGGGCGCGAAGGAAAACGGGGTCGGGACTGGCCATGCCGAGCGTTTACGGGGCCAGACCGTCCCACTCAATCCTTACTCATGAATTAGAGTCTTGAGGGATGGGAGTAGAGTCTTGGACGGGGGACGACGGGGACAGTTTTGAGGTCCCCGCCAGACGGCGCCGGGTTCCTCCCCCGCCGGTCGCCGATCATCCACCGGGCGGGCCCGTGGGGATGATCAGGCGGGATAGTGTTAACAAAACCTTACCAACCCTTTGCGGAACGGCCGTCGCGGACTCCGGGGCGGCGGGGATAAGTGGGGTCTTCACCTGTCCATCCCCATGCTGGGCGCCGTCGGATCACACACGCGGGACGGAATGACCCCAACTCTCGGGATCGTCCCCGTAATCCCGAAGGATGCGCCCGGCCGCTCGAGACGCTATGGAAAAGTCATGAAACCGTCCCCAGCCATTCGGGGCGCCGCCCACAGGTTCGCCCCCCGATGATCGCCAAGCCGGGCCGTCTGGCCACCTATTTCCATGTGCACCTGGTGTCGGACTCCACCGGCGAGACCCTGAACGCCATGGCCAAGGCCGTGGTGGCCCGTTTCGACGGTGTCATCCCCATCGAGCACATCTACGCCCTGGTGCGCTCCCACAAGCAGCTGGACAAGGTGCTGGAGTCCATCGACGCCTCGCCGGGGGTGGTGCTGCACACCATTGTGGACCGGGAGCTGCGCACCGCGCTGGAGGACGGCTGCCGGCGCATGGGCATGCCCCAGATCGGGGCGCTGGACCCGCTGGTGGGGGCCCTGTCGCGCTATCTGGGCGCCGCCATCTCGACCCGGGTGGGCGCCCAGCACGCCCTGGACACCGACTATTTCAACCGCATCGGGGCGCTGGACTACGCCATTTCCCACGATGACGGGCAGAGCCAGAACGATCTGGAGAACGCCGACGTGGTGCTGGTGGGGGTCAGCCGCACCTCCAAGACGCCCACCTGCATCTATCTGGCCCATCGGGGCGTGCGGGCGGCCAATGTGCCTCTGGTGCCGGGCCAGGAGGCGCCCGAGCGTCTGGACGGGCTGAAACACCCGCTGGTCGTGGGCCTGACCGTGTCTCCGGACCGTCTGGTGCAGATCCGCCGCAACCGGCTGGAGGGTCTGGGGGAGGTGCGCGGCTCCACCTATGTGGATCATGAGGCGGTGCGCGACGAGACCGTGAAGGCCCGCCGCATGTTCGAACGGCGCGGCTGGCCCACTATCGACGTGACCCGTCGTTCCATCGAGGAGACGGCGGCCCAGGTCATCAATCTGCTGAATGAGCGCCGGGCGAAGACCGGCGAGCCGGACGCGGGCGGGGCGCAGTCATGACCGGAACCCTGATCCTGGCGTCAAAGAGCGCGGCGCGGCGCGCCATGCTGACCGGCGCGGGGGTGCCCCACCAGGCCACATCGGCGGATGTGGACGAAGGGGCGTTGAAGGTCGGCCTGCTGGCCGAGGGCGCGGACCCGGCGGGCGTGGCGCTGGCGCTGGCCCGGGCCAAGGCGGAGGCGGCCTCGCGGGAGCATGCCGGGCTGGTGCTGGGATCGGACCAGACGCTGGATCTGGACGGGGCCCTGATCGACAAGGCCGACAGCCTGGACGAGGCCCGGGCGCGGCTGCGCGCCTTCCGCGGCAAGGGCCATGTGCTGCATTCCGCCGCCGCCCTGGCGGTGGGCGGGGAGACCGTGTGGAGCGCGGCGGCTTCGGCGCGCATGCAGGTGCGGGCGTTCTCCGACGCCTTTCTGGACGCCTATCTGGCGGCGGAGGGCGAGGGAATCCTGTCCAGCGTGGGCTGTTACCGGCTGGAGGGTCTGGGCGCCCAGCTGTTCGAGCGCATCGAGGGGGACTATTTCACCGTGCTGGGCATGCCCCTGTGGCCGGTGCTGGCGGAACTGCGGACGCGGGGGATTCTGGCGTCATGACCATCACCGGCGCGGCCTTGCTGGCCGGGATCGTGGGGCGGCCCGTGGCCCATTCGCTCAGCCCGGTCATCCACAACGCGTGGATCGAAGCGGCGGGCATGGATGCGGTCTACGCCGCCTTCGCCCCGCCCGACGAGGCGGCCTTCGACCTGCTGATCGAGGCGGGCCGGGCGGGCATGATCCACGGGCTGAACGTCACCGCCCCCTTCAAGGGCCAGGCGCTGGCCCGGGCTGACGAGGCCAGTGACACCGCGCGGGCCTGCGGCTCGGCCAATGTTCTGGCCTTCCGGGACGGCCGGGTGCGGGCGCAAAGCACCGATGGGGAGGGGCTGCTGAAGGCGCTGGCTGAACAGGCGCCCGACGTCGACCTGACGGCGGGGCCGGTGCTGTTTCTGGGTGCGGGCGGCGCGGCGCGGGCGTCGGTGGCCGCCCTGCTGGCCGGGGGCGCGCCGGAGGTGGTGATCCTGAACCGGACCCGGGACCGGGCGCAGGCGCTGGCGGAGACCTTCGACGACCGGGTGCGGGTCGCGGGAGACGATCCGGGCGAGATCGCCGGGGCGCGGCTGGTGATCAATGCGGTGGCGGGGCCCATGACGTTCGATTTCGGGCGCACGCCGAACGCCGAGGCGGCTCTGGACATGACCTACAAGCCGCTGGAGACGCCGTTTCTGATGGCGGCGCGCGCGGGGGGCCTGATCGGTGTGGACGGGCTGGGCATGCTGACCGGACAGGCCGGGCCCTCGTTCGCGTTTATTTTTGATCGCCCGCCGCCGACTCTGGACCCACGCGCGGTGGTGCTGGCGCACCTTCAGGGGCTTGAGCCGTGATTGTGTTGGGCCTGACCGGCTCCATCGGCATGGGCAAGTCCACCACTGCGGCCCTGTTCGCCGAGGAAGGCGCGCTCGTGTGGGACGCGGACGCGGCGGTGCATGATCTCTACGCCTGGGGCGGGGCGGCGGTCGCGGCGGTGGAGGCGGCCTTTCCGGGGGTCACGGGGCCGGAAGGGATCGACCGGACGAAACTGGCCGCGGCCCTGCGCGAAGACGCGGACGGCTACGCCCGTCTGGAGGCCATCGTCCATCCGCTGGTGCGCGAACACCGGGCGGACCTGATGGCCGAGGCCCGCGCCGCCGGGGCGCGGTTACTGGTGCTGGACATTCCCCTGTTGATGGAGACCGGGGGCGACGCGGAGGTGGACGCGGTGGTGGTGGTCACGGCGCCGGCCGAGGTGCAGCGCGAACGGGTCCTGTCGCGGCCGGGCATGACCCCGGAGCGCTTCGCCGAGATTCTGGCACGCCAGACGCCCGATGCGGACAAGCGCGCCCGGGCCGATTTCATCATCGAAAGCCACAAGGGGCTGGATCATGCCCGGGATCAGGTGCGCGCGGTTGTGGATACGGTGCTGAAACCCGGCTGGGCGGGCCGCCGGGGGATTCCAAAGGGCGCCGAAACCCCGCAATAGTGGGCCATGGCCCGCGAAATCGTCCTCGACACCGAAACCACCGGCTTTGATCCGAAGACGGGCGACCGGTTGATCGAGGTGGGCTGCATCGAGATCGACGACCTGCTGCCCACCGGGCGCACCTATCACCGGCTGGTCAATCCCGAGCGGCTGATCCCGCCCGACGCCATCCGCGTGCACGGCATCACCGACGACAAGGTGCGCGGCGCGCCCAAATTCGCCGAGATGGCGGACGAACTGCTGGAATTCATCGGCGACGCGCCGGTGATCGCCCACAACGCCGCCTTTGACCGGGCCTTCATCAACCACGAGCTGGGCCTGTGCGGCCGGCTGCTGGTGGAGGAAGTGCGCTGGATCGACACCCTGGGCCTGGCCCAGACGCGGTTCCCGGGCATGGCCAATTCGCTGGACGCCCTGTGCAAGCGCTTCAAGATCTCCCTTGCCGAGCGCACCCTGCACGGGGCCCTGATCGACGCCCGCCTGCTGGCCTCGGTCTATCTCGAGCTGAAGGGCGGCAAGGAGCGGGTGCTGGATCTCAGCGCCGCGCGCGGCCCCATGGCGCCGGGGTTCAAGCCGGTCAGCCACGGCGAACGGCCCCGCCCCCTGCCCGACCGCGTCTCGCCCGAGGAGGCGGCGGCCCACGCCGCCTTCCTGCAGAGCCAGTTCAAGGACCTGTCCCTGTGGCGCGGCTATGGGCTGGAGGCGGCGGCTTCAGCCGCCTCCTGACTCAGTTCAGGCCTGGCCCTGGGCCGGCGGGATGGCCGGGGCGCCGTTCTGCTGGGCCTTGCGGGCGGCGTAGATGGCGGCGAAGTCCAGCGGCTCCAGCAGGAAGGGCGGATAGAAGCCGCCGTCGCTGGTGGCTGTGGCGATGATCTGGCGCGCGAAGGGGAACAGATAGCGCGGGCACTCGATCAGGAGCATCTTCTCGATGTCTTTCTCCTCGACGCCGCCGATCTGGAACAGGCCGCCGTAGAGCAGCTCGATCTGGAACATGGGCTGGTCGCCCGAGGCGGCCTTGACCGACAGCTTCAGATCGATCTCGAACAGGCCGTCGGCGCGGCCCTGGGCGTTCATCTCCACGCCCATGTCGATCTGGGGCTTGCCCTCGAAGCGCAGGCTTTCCGGCGCCTTGGGGTTCTCGAACGAGAAATCGCGCACGTACTGGGTCAGGACGCGGAAGTGCGGGCCGGCGGGCGGCTGGGCGCCCTGGGGGACGGGATTGGACGCGCCGTTGTCGGGGTTGGTGTCGGTCATGAGCAGGAAAGGTTCCGGTTTGGGGCAAACGCCAAGGTTTCGCCCGAAAGGACGTTCGCGGGGCTGCTAGCATCGGCGGACGCCGCCCGCAACGCCCGTCGCCGCGCAGGAGAGGCTCGCGCTCGCCTTGCGCGTCCCTATATGAGCCCTTAAGCCCGAACGACGCCTTTCAGGAAAACGCCGTGTCCTCCTTTCCCTACGAACTCCTTCTGATGGCGGCCATCGCCGCCTTCGTCCTGTTCCAGCTCTACAATGTGCTGGGCAAGAAGGTGGGCCGCCAGCCCGAGGACGGGGTCAAGAAGCCGCCCCGCATCCCCGGCGCCCCGGCCGCACCCGAACCGGATGCGCGTCCGGAGACTCCCGTGGACGCCGCCACCGCCGCCGCCGCCGCAGGGCTGAAGGCGCGCGACCCCTCGTTCGACGCCGTCAGGTTCCTGGACGGGGCGCGCGGGGCCTATGAGACCATCGTGCGGGCCTACGCCTCCGGCGACCGCGAGGCGCTCAAGCCCTTGCTGGCCCCCACCGTGCTGACCTCGTTCGAAGCCGGCATCACCGCCCGCGAGGGCCGGGGGGAGCGCGAAACGGTCGAATTCGTGCACCCGCCCCGCGCCGATCTGGAGCTGGCCACGGCCGAGGGCGACCGGGCCCGGGCCAAGGTGCTGTTCCTGGCCGAGTTGCGCAGCACCGCCACCAGCGGTTCGGGCGAGGAGACCGTGGACGAGCGCCGCACCGCCGAGCTGTGGACTTTCGAGCGCTCTATCGGGGCCAGCGACCCCAACTGGGTGCTGACCCGGGTCGAGGCGGCCAGCGCCTGATGCGGGGCGTCCTCCTGGCCGCGGTCCTGGCCCTGACGGCCGCCGCCTGCGCCACCGCCCCGTCGCCGGCGCCCGTGACGGAGCCGACGCCCCAACCCCAGCCTGCCCCGCCGGTCCCCGGCGAGCCGGCGCCTTGGACGCCGGGGCCGTCCGATCCCGCCTTCGCCGCCCTGCCCGGCTGGGCCGAGGAGGACCATCTGGCGGCCCTGCGCGGCTATGCCGAGGGCTGCGACGCCGACAGCCGCGCCTGGGGCGTGTGTGAGGCGGCCAGGCTGCTGGCGGCCTCACCCGGCGTGACCGGCGAGAACGCCCGCCTGTTCTTCGAGACCCGCTTCCGCCCCGAGGGCGGTGACGAAACGGGCCTGCTGACCGCCTATTTCGCCCCCGAGTACGAGGCCCGCGCCGTGCGGGACGCGGAATTCTCGGCCCCGTTGCTGGCGCCCCCGCCGGACCTGACGCGGACGCAAGGGCCCGACGGACGGGCCTTGTACCGCCAACGCCTGCCGGACGGCACGGTCAGGGACTATCCCGACCGGGCCGCCATCGAGACGTCTCATGATCCTGCCCTGGTGATGGCCTGGCTGAAGCCGGAGGACCTGTTCTTCCTGCAGATCCAGGGCTCGGGCTATCTGACCTTCCTGGACGGCAGCACGGCGCGGGCGGCCTATGCGGCCGACAATGGGCTGAGATTCCTGGGCATCGCCCGGCCCATGGCTGACGAGGGCCTGCTGCCCCGCGACGGCACCTCCGGCGAGGCCATCCGCCGCTGGCTGGCGGACAACCGGGGGCCGGAGGCGGACCGGGTCATGCGCCTGAACCCGCGCTACATCTTCTTCCGGCTGGAGCCCGACGACGGCAAGGGTCCGGCCGGGGCGGCGGGAATTCCCCTGCCCGAGCGCCGCGCCATCGCCGTGGACCCGGCCCACTGGCGCTATGGCGAGCCGGTCTGGATCGCGGCCAACGGCGCCGGGCTGATCGGCGCCCGCGACAGCTATTTCGGCCTGATGTCCGCCCTGGACACCGGCAGCGCCATCCGGGGCCGGGTTCGCGCGGATTTCTACATGGGTCGCGGCGACGAGGCGGGCGAGGAGGCGGGGACCGTGCGGCATCCCCTGCGCATGTGGCGGCTGGTTCCGCGCCAGGCGGCCGGGGCGCCGTATGAGGCGCGCGGGAACGATTCCTGATCACTGATAATCTTTTTGCAGTGCAGCGCGTTTAATGCTCCGCTGACCTGTCTGGCCTGATCCGGCCGCCACCTGTTCGAGTCCATGCTCTATACGCTTCACGAACTCGCCTATCAGTCCGCCGCCCCCATGCGTCTGGGGGCCCAGATGATGCGGGAGTTCTGGTCCTCGCCCTTCAATCCGGCGTCCCAGACGGCCATGGGCCGCACCGCCTACGCCTCGGCCGAGATGTTCGAGAGCCTGACGCGGCGCTACGGCAAGCCGGACTGGAACCTGGACGTGATCAATGTGGACGGCCATCCGGTCCGCACGGTGCAGGAGGTGGTCTGGTCCTCGCCCTGGTGCCGCCTGATCCGCTTCACCCGCAACGAGACCGATCTCAAGCGCGCCGGAAAGCCCGTCAAGGCGCCCGCCGTGATGATCGTGGCGCCCCTGTCCGGCCACTACGCCACCCTGCTGCGCGGCACCGTGGAGACCTTCCTGCAGGACTTCGACGTCCACGTCACCGACTGGACCAACGCCCGCCAGACCCCGGTGCTGGAAGGCCGTTTCGACTTCTTCGACTACATGGACCACGTGCGCGCCATGCTGGGCCAGATCGGCCCGCGCGCCCACGTGGTCGCCGTGTGCCAGCCCGGCCCGCCAGTTCTGGCCGCCGCCGCCCTGATGGCCGAGGACGAGGACCCGGCCCGCCCCGCCTCCATGATCCACATGGGCTCGCCCATCGACGCGCGCCTGTCGCCCACGGTCACCAACCAGCTGGCCGAGGAAAAGCCCTTCGCCTGGTTCCGCTCCAACATGATCCACACCACGCCCCTGCCCTATCCGGGCGCCGGGCGGCGGGTCTATCCGGGCTTCGTGCAGCTGTACTCCTTCATGTCCATGAACGAGGAACGGCACATGGACGCCCATCGCCGCTATTTCGAGCATCTGGTCGAGGGCGACGGGGACAGCATCCAGAAACACCAGGAATTCTACGACGAGTATCTGTCGGTGCTGGACCTGACCGAGGAGTTCTATCTCCAGACCATCGACATCGTGTTCCAGAGCCATCTGCTGCCGCGCGGCCTGCTCAAGCACGGCGACCGGCTGGTGCGGCCCGAGGCCATCACCGACATCGGCCTGATGACGGTGGAGGGCGAGAACGACGACATCTCCGGCGTCGGCCAGACCCAGGCCGCCCACGGCCTGTGCCCCAACATCCCCGACGACCAGCGCCTGCTTTACGTCCAGCCGCAGGTGGGGCACTACGGGGTCTTCAACGGCCGCCGGTTCCGGGACGAGATCTACACCCGGGCCCGCGACTTCATCGCCGCCAACGAGGACCGCGTTGTTCGCAAAACCGCGCCCAAGGCACGGCGAAAAGCTGGAGATTGACGGCCTTCGCCTACGTCTGTCGGTCAACCGGCGGGCGCGGCGGGTCAGCGTCCGCATCGACGCCCGCGCCGGCGAGGCGGTGGTCACCGCCCCCAGCGAGCGGGCCATGCCCCAGGCCATCGACTTCGCGCTCAGCCGCCGCACCTGGATCGCCGAGCATCTGGCGAAACGCACCGACAGCGCCCCCTTCGCCCCGGGCGCCGAAATCCTGTTCGGCGGCCGCCCGGTCCGTCTGATTGCGTCGGGCAACGCCGCCGCCGCGCGGCTGGTCCCGGAACACCCGGACGGCCCCGCGATCATCTCCGGCGGCGAGGATGACGCCTTCCATCGCCGGGTCGAGCGCCTGCTGCGCGCCGAGGCCAAGGCGGCCCTGACCGCGCGCACCCAGGTCCATCTGGAGCGTCTGGACCTCAAGCCCGTCCGCGTCAGCATCGGCGATCCGGCCTCGCGCTGGGGCTCATGCAGCCCGCACAATCGCTCGATCCGCTATTCCTGGCGCGTGGTCATGGCCCCGCCCGAGGTGCTGGACTATCTGGCCGCCCACGAGGTGGCGCATCTGGTCCACGCGGACCACAGCCCGGCCTACTGGTCCGTGGTGCACGGACTGGTGGGTGACCATCGGCCGTTCCGCAAATGGCTGCGCGACCACGGCCCGGCGTTACACGCCGCGGGGCGGGTCTAGGCTCTAGAAGAACAGCGGGTCCGGACGTCGGTCCGCTTCGCGGTCCGGCTCGGGATTCTGGGCCGGGGGCTCGGTGCGGATGGGCTCGGGCGGGCGAACGGCCGGCTGCTGGGGCGCTGGGCGCGGTTCGGACGGGCGCGTGGGCGCGGGGCCGGCGCCCAGAGGGTCGTCTCCCAGCGGCGGCAGATCGCCGTCGCCGAACAGGTCGCCCAGACCGCCCAGCAGATCGCCCGCCGGGTCGGCCCCCGGAGGGGCCGGGGGCATCCAGCCCTCGGGCAGGGGCGGGCCGTTGGGGATGTCCTGAACGTTCAGCCGCGGCAGGGCCGCCTGCATGAAGCCGCGCCAGATGGCGGCGGGTGACGAGCCGCCGGTGACGCCGCGCATGGCGGTGTTGTCGTCCTTGCCGACCCAGACCACGGTGACGAAGCCGCCGGTGTAGCCCGCGAACCAGGCGTCCTTGTAGTCCGAGGTGGTGCCGGTCTTCCCCGCCAGATCGCGGCCCGAAATGGCCACCGAGCGCGCCGTGCCCGAGGTGATGACCCCGCGCAGCATCTGGTTCAGGTAGTAGAGCGACGGGTTCTGGATCACCTGATCGGCGCGGCGGTCCTCGGCCTGGCGCTGATAGATCACGCGGCCCTCGGGCGTGCGGATGCGGGTGATGCCGTGGGCCTCGGCGCGGCGGCCGCCATTGGAAAAGGCCGCATAGGCCTGGGCCATCTCAAGCGGGCTGACCTCGACGGCGCCCAGGGCCATGGCGGGCTCCAGGCCGACGCGCGAGGTGATGCCCAGCCGCCGCGCGGCGCGGGCCACGCTGTCGCGGCCGATCTGGTCGGCGATGCCTGCGGCGATGGTGTTGGTGGACTGGGCCACCGCATTGGCCAGGGTCGTCTGGCCGATGTGGTTGCCGGAATAGTTGCGCGGCGACCAGTTGCCGATGGTGATGGGCTGGTCGATCACCGGGGTGTCGGGGGTGTAGCCCGCCTCCAGCGCCGCCAGATAGACGAACGGCTTCCAGGCCGAACCCGCCTGACGACGCGCGTCCACCGCGCGGTTGAACTGGCTGTCGGCGTAGGACGCCCCGCCGATCATGGCCCGCACGCGGCCCTCGCCGTCCACGGCCACCAGGGCGGCCTGTTCGACGCCCCGCGAGGCGTCCCGGTCCAGGATCTGGCGCGTGGACCGCTCGGCGGCGGTCTGCAGGGTCAGATCCAGGGTCGTCTCGACGATCATGTCCTCGGTGGGCTCGCCCACCAGACGGCGGATGTCCTTGTCCAGCCAGTCGACGAAATACTGGGCGTGCTGGGTGGCCAGGGTGCGCGACACGCGCACGGGCTCGAGCACGGCGGCGTTGCGCTGCTCGGCGGTGATGACGCCGGACTCCTCCATCTCGTCCAGCACCACGGTGGCGCGTCCGGCCGCCCGCTCGCTCTCGCCCAGCGGGCTGTAGCGGGACGGCGCCTTGAGCAGGCCCGCCAGCAGGGCCGCCTCGCCCACGGTCAGCTCATCGGCCGACTTGTCGAAATAGCGCTGGGACGCCGCCTCGATACCGTAGGCGCCGGCGCCGAAATAGACCCGGTTCAGATACAGGGCGAGGATCTCGTCCTTGGAGAATTTCATCTCCAGCCACACCGCCAGCATCAGCTCCTGCACCTTGCGGCGGACGTTCTGGTCCGGGGTCAGGAACAGGTTCTTGGCCAGCTGCTGGGTCAGGGTCGAACCGCCCTGGACAACCCGCCCGGCGCGCATGTTGGCCAGGGCCGCGCGCATCATGCCGATGGGGTCGAAGCCGGGGTGGTGATAGAAGCGCCGGTCCTCGATGGCGATGAAGGCGGCGGGCACATAATCGGGCAGGGTGTCCAGCTCCACCGGCGGGGCGTGCTGGCTGCCGCGCACCGCAATCAGGGCGCCGGACCGGTCCAGATAGGTGATGGAGGGCTGGCGCTCCACATCGTAGAGCGCCGAGGTGTCGGGCAGGCCCCGGGCGAACACCAGGAAGAACACCGTGAGGAAGATCAGGCCCCACACGGCCAGCACCGCCGTCCAGTAGATCAGCCGCTGCAGCAGGGTGCGTCCGCCGCCCGCGCCGGCGCCGGACGCGCCGCGTCCCGATGATGGACCCGCCATGGAAATCCTCTAGCCCGTTCGATGTCGCTCATAGCCCGCGAAACGGACCGGCGAAACGCCCCACGTCAAAGACGCGAACCTGCGCGATGTTTCAGCCCAAAGCATGGCGACAGGCTTAACGCCCCGCAAGGTCAGGCCGAACGGGCCTTGATGGGGGCGGATCCGTCGGCGAGGGATTCGTTGAGATAGACCTCGGCCTCCTGGGCCGGCAGGGCGGGGGCATAGCCGAAGCCCTGGCCGTAGTGGCAGTTGGCCGCCAGCAGCAGGCGCGCCAGGTCGGCGTTCTCGACGCCTTCGGCCACAACCTCCAGCGACAGATCGCGGCCCAGATTGACCACCGACTTGACGATCTTGGCCGAGCCCTCGTCCTGACCCATGGTGAGAACGAAATAGCGGTCGATCTTCAGGGTGTCGAAGGGCAGGCGCGCCAGATAGGACAGGGACGAGAACCCGGTGCCGAAATCGTCCAGCGCCAGGCTGGCGCCCGCTTCGCGCAGGGACTTCAGCACCTCGGCGGCCCGCTCGGGGTCGCGCATGATGTCGCTCTCGGTGACTTCCAGCTTCAGGGCGCCCACGGGCAGGCCCGTCTCGGCGCGGATGCGGCGCACGTCCTCCACCAGGCCGTCCCGCTCCAGCTCGTTGGTGGATAGGTTCACGCTGCAGAACAGCTTGCCCGCCGACGGGTGGCGCTTGAGCCATTCCGCCAGCTGTGACGCCGCCTGCCGCATCATCATCAGGCCCAGGTCGTTCATCAGGCCCATCTCGTCGGCCAGGCCCAGGAATTCGTCGGGCGGCACCAGGCCGCGGCGGGGGTGGCGCCAGCGCGCCAGCGCCTCGAACCCGGCCACGGCGCCGGTCTCCAGGTTCACGATGGGCTGATAGAAGGGCTCGATCTCGCCGCGCACGAAGGCGTTCCTGAGATCGCTCTCCAGCGCCAGACGCGACAGGCTGTCGGATTCCAGGGTGCGGCCATAGGCGGCCATGCCCCCGCGCCCCGCGCCCTTGGCGGATTCCACGGCCAGTTCGGCGCGACGCAGCAGCTCGGCCGCGTCGGCGGCGTCCGGACCGCCCTCGGCGCGCACGGCGCCGATGGAGACGGTGGGATAGATGTCGAAGCCGGCGACCCGCAGGGGCTGCTCCAGCGCCTGACGCACGCGGCCGCAGGCGTCGCCCTCCTCGGCGCGGACGAAGATGGCGAACTCGTCCTCGCCGATGCGCGCGGGGGCCGCATCGCCGGAGAAGGCGGCGGCAAGGCGCGAGCCCAGCGCCGACAGGACCATGTCGGCCCGTTCGTGGCCCAGGGCCTCGTTCAGGCGGCGCAGACGGTCCACGTCGGCCACCACCAGATCATAGTCGCCCGGCGCCGTCAGGGCGTCCCTGACCCGCGACAGGAAGGCCCGGCGGTCCAGCAGCCCGGTCAGGGCGTCGGCCGACGAGCCGGTGAATTTGCTTTCAAGCGCCACGACCCCGGCGGCGCGCAGCCCGTCCTCGAGCCAGACGCCGCGCCAGATGCCCAGGTCGCCGCCGCGCATGCGCAGACGGACGGCGATCTCGCCGCCTTCGTCCTGGGGTTTGAGGATGCGTTCGGCCAGGGCGCGGTCCTGGGGCATGGCCAGGGCGGTGAAGGCCGCAGCGGTGCATTCCGGCGCCAGCGGCCCCAGACCCAGGGAGCGGGTCGAACCGGTGAACTGAAGCTGATCAAGCGCCGGCGTCCACACCCACAGCGCCGCATCGGCGGCGGCGAGCGCCTCGATCGCGGTGGTGGGGTCCCACGCCAGGGCTCTGGATCGGCTGTTCAAGGCTTCTCGCCCTCCGGTCAGGACGTCGGGCGTCCGCCTGCATCGGCTTCCTCAGCAAGAAGGCCGAACAGCAGATGGTCTGCCCAACTCCCGTTAATTTTCAAATAAGCCCGCGCCTGACCCTCTTGTCGAAAGCCCGATTTCTCCAGCACCCGGCGCGAGGCGTGGTTGTGCGGCACGCAGGCCGCCTCCAGCCGATGAAGCCTCAGGGCGCCGAAGGCGTGGGTCGTCAGGGCCCGCACCGAGGCCGTGGCCAGCCCCTGGCCCGCGTGGGGCAGGCCGATCCAGTAGCCCACGGTCCCGGTCTCGGCCACGCCGCGTCGGATGTTGGACAGGGTGATCCCCCCCGCCAGCCGGTCCTGATGATCGAAGATGAAGAACGGCCAGGCGTTGCCCAGCTCGCGCTCGCGCTCATAGATCGACAGCCGGCGGCGAAAGGCGGCCCGGGTCAGGTCGTCCTCGGGCCAGGCGGGCTCCCAGGGCTGGAGATGGCCGCGGGACAGGCCCCGCAGGGCCGACCAGGCGGCGTAGTCCGAGGCATGGGGCGAGCGCAGGATCACCCCCTGGCCCCGCAGCACGGGGCCGACCGGTTCCGACATCCAGTCCAGAAGGGCCATGGGGGGCTTATACCGCGTCCGCCGCGCGCCGTCAGGCGTGAAGCGCGTCGGCGAAGACGCGCCCCGCCGCCCCTGCGGCCTTCGGCCCCAGCACGGCGGTGGCGCTTCGGGCGGGGGTCAGCAGACGCGCACCCAGACGGCGCATGTCTTCCGCCGTCACCGCCTCGACGCGGGCGGTCAGGGTTTCGGACGGGATCGGCGCGCCGAACAACAGGGTCTGGGCCGCATTGCGTCCCGCCCGGGACACGAGGCTCTCGTCCGCCATCCACAGGCTGGCGCTCAGGATCGCCTTGGCCCGCGCCAGCTCCTCTTCGGTCGGGCCGTCCCGGGCCAGGGTCCGCAGTTCGGCGGCGGCCACGCGGGCCAGCTCCTCGGACCGGCCCGGGGCGGCGCCCGCATAGATGCCCAGCACGCCCGTGTCCTCATAGCCCTCGAACCAGGCGTCCACGGCATAGGCCAGGCCCCGCTCCTCGCGCGCGCTCTGGAACAGGCGCGAGGCCATGCCGCCGCCGAGGATCTCGGCGAACAGCCGCAGCGCGGGGGTGTCGACGTCGTGGGCGGACAGGCCGGGGATCTCGAACACCAGATTGGCCTGTTCGATGCGGCGGGTCAGGGCCGCGTTTCCGCCGACGAAGGCGGCCGGCTCGGGCTCCTGGCCGGGCGCAGACGTCGCCAGGCCGAACCAGGCCTCGGCCAGATCGATCAGCCGCGCCTCGTCCACAGCGCCGGACACCGCCACCACCATGCGCTCGGGCGCATAAAGGGTCGCGCGCCAGGCCTCCATGCCCGCCCGGTCCGCGCGGCCGATGCTGTCGACCGACCCGAGAATGGGCCGTCCCAGCGGCTGACCGGAAAAGGCCTGCTCGCCGGCCATTTCGAACACATGGTCGTCGGGGGTGTCGAAGGCCTCGGCGATCTCCTGGGCCACCACATCCTTCTCGCGGGTGATCTCCGCCTCGCTCAGGGTCGGGCGGAACACCAGATCCGAGACCACCTGCATGGCCAGGGGCAGCGAGCGCTCCATGGCCCGCACCTCGAAGCTGGTGCGCTCCTGGCCGGTGGCGGCGTTGATGGAGCCGCCCTCGGCCTCGATGCGCTGGACGATGTCGCGGGCGCTCATCTCGCCGGCGCCCTTGAACACCAGATGCTCAAGCAGGTGCGACCAGCCCGAGCGGTGCTCGTCCTCCCAGCGCGCGCCGCCGCGCACGGCCACGGTCAGGGCGAAGGTCTTGAGGCCCGGCAGGGGGTCGGCCACGACGCGGACGCCGTTGGAAAGGGTGTGGACGCGGGTCAATCGTGATCCTGGCTCGTTGCGGAGCCCTGTGTCGGAGGCGGGCGCAGCCGCCGTTTCAGCATCAGGCCATAGAAGACCATCAGGGCCGCGGCGAGGCCGAACCAGGTGATGGCGTAGCCCAGGTGGTTGTTGGAGAAGGCGGCGGGCGGAACCGCCGGGGTGAGGACGCCCCATTCGGGATTGGTCGAGGTCTCCGCGAACAGGACCCGGGAATCCACCGGGCCTGCGACCTCCAGCGCCTGGGCCATGGCTTCATGGTCGCGGGCGTAGAAGCGGCCGTTCTGGGGCGGCGGGCTCATCCAGTTGGGCTCCGGCGCCGCGCGCACCACGGCGGTGACGCGGACCGACCCGGCGGCCGCCGGATCGACGGGTGGCCGGGCGGAGATCTCGTCGGCCACGAAGCCGCGATCGATCAGGAAGGCCGCCTCGACGCCGGCGGGCCGACAGGGCGAGATCAGGCGGACGCCCGCGTCGCCGTCATGGATGGACTGAAGCTCGACATAGGGCGCGGCGTTGAGGCCCGGGCAATCCAGGATCACCCGCCGGAACTCGCCGCCCGGCTGGGTCAGCACCTCGGACGCCGGGACCGGCGCCATGGCGACGGCGGCCTCGGCCTGATCGATCAGGCCGTGCTTCCAGGCCATCCGCTGGACCTGCCAGACGCCCAGGCCGATCAGCACCGCCAGCAGGGCCGCCGACAGCACGGTCAGAATCCAGGGAAAGCGGCGTTCAGAGCTCGTCATTGCGCACCTCGCGCGCCATGTTTTTCATGTGCAGGGCCGTCATCAGTCCCTTGCCCGGCCGCATCAGGCCCAGCGACAGAGCGGCCACCAGCGGCAGCCACACGATCAGATGCAGCCACATGGGCGGGCTGAAGACGATTTCAACATAGAGGGCGGAAAACCCGACCAGGGCGCCGGCGATCTGCATGATGAAGCTGGCCGCCCCGTCGCCGGTGGCCACCGAGGCCAGATCATAGCCGCACGTCTCGCAGACCGGCCGGATCTTCAGAAAGCCCTCGAACAGGGGGCCCTTGCCGCAGTTGGGGCACCGGCAAAGCAAACCCGCCCGGATCGGGTTGATCCGGGCGGGCTCAGAAGGCTGGGGATGATCGACCAAGATCAGCCGAAGACGACGTAGACGAAGGCGAACAGGAACAGCCACACCACGTCCACGAAGTGCCAGTACCAGGCCGCCGCCTCGAAGCCGAAATGCTTCTGGGCCGACATCTGGCCCACCATCAGGCGGATCAGGCAGACGGCCAGGAAGATGGTGCCCACCAGCACGTGGAAGCCGTGGAAACCCGTGGCCATGAAGAAGATCGAGCCGTACAGCGTCGAGTTCAGGGCCTCTTCGTTGAAGAACAGGTTCTCGTGCAGAATGTGATAATATTCATAGGCTTGCACGGCGGTGAACAGGGCGCCCAAGGCGATGGTGAGGCCCAGGCCGATCTTGGCGGCCTTGCGGTCGCCCACCTGCAGGGCGTGGTGCGCCCAGGTCACGGTGGTGCCCGACAGCAGCAGGATCACGGTGTTCAGCAGCGGCAGCTGCCAGGCGTCCAGAACCTCGATGCCGCGCGGGGGCCAGGTGGACCAGGCCGCGGCCGTGTCGGTCCAGTTGCCGAATTCCGGGATCAGCGTCCTGGCCTCGTTGAAGATGGCCATTTCGAAGAACATCCAGAAGAATCCGGCGAAGAACATGATCTCCGAGGCGATGAACAGGACCATGCCGTAGCGCAGGCCCAGCGACACCACGGGGGTGTGATCGCCCGCATGGCTCTCCTTGATCACATCGGCCCACCAGCCGACCATGGAGAACAGCACCCCGGCCAGACCCGCGAAGAACACCCAGCTGGTGCCCGCGGGCAGGCCGAACAGGCCCTTCATCCACATGACCGCGCCGATCATCATGATTGTGGCGGCGACCGAGGCCACCAGCGGCCACGGGCTGGGCGGAAGGATGTGATAGTCGTGGTGGACGGCGTGGTCGGCCATGGATGCGTCTCTTGAATGCGTCAGCGCGTGGTCGTTGAAGGGGCTATAGCCTCGCTACCCCTGTCCGCCAATAGCTGCGCGCTGTTCGAAGCGGTCGGTGGGATAGAAGGTGTAGGACAGGGTGATGTCGTGCACGCCCCGGCCCTCGGGATCGGTGGCCATTTCGGGGGCGATGAAATACTGGATCGGGAACTCGACGGTCTCGCCGGGCTGGACCGTCTGGGCCTCGAAGCAGAAGCACTGCAGCTTCTGGAAATAGGGGCCGGCGCGCTCGGGAACCACATTGTAGGCGGCGGTGCCGCTGATCGGCCGGTCCGAGGTGTTGGTGACGCGGAAATAGGCGATGCCCGTATCGCCGATGCGCACCGTCTGGCGGGTCTCCTCGGCCTCGAAGTCCCAGGGCAGGCCCCGCACATTGGTGTCGAAGCGGACCCGGACGGTCTCGTCCAGAACCGTGTCCGGCGCGGCGTCGGCGCGCATCACCGTGCCGTTGAAACCGGTGACCTGGCAGAACAGCTGATACAGCGGCACGGCGGCGAAGGCGGCGCCGGTCATCAGCGACAGGGCGCCGACGCAGATCAGGGCGACTTTCGTGTTCCGGTTCATGGCCATGCCGGTCAGCCCCCCACGTTGGCCTGAAGCCGAAGCAGGGTGGTGACGAACACCAGCACCATGAAGGCCACCAGCCCGAGGGCGATGGCGATGTTGCGGCGTTTTCTGGCCTTCAGTTCTTCGGGCGTCAGGCGCATGAGGGGCAGGCTCCGATGACGGGCGCGTTCTCGACCAGCAGGACGGCGAACAGGGCCATCAGATACAGGATCGAGTAGGCGAACAGGTTCCGTGCTGGTTTGGCCTCGGCGCGCACATCATACAATGCGGCCTCTCGCCCCACCGCCTCGGCCTTGTCGGGCTGATCGCCCGCGCGCGAGCGCCACAGACGCACCGCCAGGGCGATGAAGAACAGGCCGCCGAGGGTCGAGACGACCAGATAGGCCGTTCCCGCCATGCCCAGCAGCGCCGGCGCGATGGCCACGGGCACGAAGATCAGGCTGTAGATCAGGATCTGCAGGCGGGTGGACTTCGCGCCCCTGGCCACCGGCATCATGGGAATGCCCGCCCGGGCGTAGTCCCCGGCCGAATACAGCGCCAGGGCCCAGCTGTGCGGCGGGGTCCACAGGAAAATGATCAGGAACAGCAGCCACGCCTGCCACGGGGCGTCGCCGGTCACCGCCGCCCAGCCGATCACCGGGGGAAGGGCGCCCGCCGCGCCGCCGATGACGATGTTCTGGGGCGTCCGCCGCTTCAGCAGCAGGGTGTAGAAGCCCGCGTAATAGACGATGGTCAGGGCCAGCAGGCCGGCGGCGAACCAGTTCACCGCCATGCCCAGCAGCATGACCGAGAACAGCGACAGCACCACGCCATAGGTCATGGCGTCATTGGCGCTGACCCGGCCCGCCGCCACGGGGCGGCCGCGCGTGCGCCGCATCAGGGCGTCGGTCTCGCCCTCCAGCGCCATGTTCAGGGCCCCCGCCGCGCCGGCGCCCACGGCGATGCACAGCACGGCGATGGCGGCCAGGAAGGGGTTGATGTCGCCCGGCGCCGCCACCAGGCCGGTGATGGCCGTGAACACCACCAGCGACATGACGCGCGGCTTCAGCAGCTGGAAGTAGTCTTCCGGCTGGGCGACGGTCGGGGACGGCGCGGCCTTGATCTCTGAATGGTCGGTCATGATGCGAAAAGGGGGCCGCGTGATCGGCGGCCCCCCATCCTAGTCTGTTTGAGGTCCGGTGTGGACCGGATCAGTGATGGTCGTCTTCCTTCACCACCGGCAGCTCGTTGAACTGGTGGTGCGGCGGGGGCGAGGACAGGGTCCACTCCAGCGTCGTGGCGCCTTCGCCCCAGGGGTTGGCCTCGGCCTTGCGGCGACGCACGGCGGCCTCGATCAGGACGATGAAGAACACGACCACGCCCACCAGGGTGATGAGATAGCCCACCGTGGAGACCTGGTTCCACAGGGTGTAGGCGTCCGGATAGTCGATGTAGCGACGCGGCATGCCCTGCAGGCCCAGGAAGTGCTGGGGGAAGAAGATCACGTTCACGCCGACGAACATGATCCAGAAGTGGGTCGCGCCCAGGAACTCGTTGTACTTCACGCCCCACATCTTCTCGAACCAGTAGTAGAAGCCCGCGAAGATGGCGAACACGGCGCCCAGCGACAGCACATAGTGGAAGTGCGCCACCACATAGTAGGTGTCGTGCAGGCTGTAATCGATGCCCGCGTTGGACAGGACCACGCCGGTCACGCCGCCGACGGTGAACAGGAAGATGAAGCCGATGGCCCACAGCATGGGCGTCTTGAAGTCGATGGAGCCGCCCCACATGGTGGCGATCCAGCTGAAGATCTTGATGCCCGTGGGCACCGCGATGATCATGGTCGCGGCCACGAAATAGGCGCGCAGATTGATCGGCATGCCCACGGTGTACATGTGGTGGGCCCACACCACGAAGCCGATGAAGCCGATGGCCACCATGGCGTAGGCCATGGCCAGATAGCCGAAGATGGGCTTCTTCGAGAAGGTCGAGACGATGTGGCTGATGATGCCGAAGCCCGGCAGGATCAGGATGTACACCTCGGGGTGACCGAAGAACCAGAACAGGTGCTGGAACATCACCGGGTCGCCGCCGCCCGCCGGATCGAAGAAGGCGGTGCCGAAGTTGCGGTCGGTCAGCAGCATGGTGATGGCCGCGGCCAGGACCGGCAGCGACAGCAGCAGCAGGAAGGCGGTCACCAGCACCGACCAGGCGAACAGCGGCATGCGGTGCAGGGTCATGCCCGGCGCGCGCATGTTGAAGATGGTGGTGATGAAGTTGATGGCGCCGAGGATCGAGGAGGCGCCGGCCACGTGCAGCGAGAAGATGGCCAGATCCATGGATGGACCCGTGTGGCCCATGGTCGACAGGGGCGGATAGATGGTCCAGCCGCCGCCGAAGCCCTTGCCCGGTCCGCCGTCCACGAACATGGAGATGCACAGCAGCACCCAGGCCGCCACCAGCAGCCAGAACGAGACGTTGTTCATGCGCGGGAACGCCATGTCCGGCGCACCGATCATGATAGGCACGAACCAGTTGCCGAAGCCGCCGATCATGGCCGGCATGACCATGAAGAAGATCATGATCAGGGCGTGGGCGGTGACGGTGACGTTGTAGCCGTGCTTGGAGGCTTCGATGATGCCCAGCTGGTGCACCAGGGTGCCTTCGGTGAACACCTGGATGCCCGGCTCGGCCAGCTCCCAGCGGATCAGGCCGGACAGGGCGCCGCCCACCACGCCCGCCATGATGGCGAACAGGATGTAGAGCGTGCCGATGTCCTTGTGATTGGTGGACAGGAACCAGCGGGCGAAGAAGCCCGGCTTGTGGTCATGATCGTCGTGATGAGCGGTTGCGGTGGCCATGAGTGTCGGGCTCGCGTTCTCTTACTGGACCGCTTCGGCCGCGTCGGCGGCCGGAGCGTCTTCGGTTTCAGTGACTTCGGCTTCGGCGGTCGAGGCCTCGGTCGCGGCGTCTTCAGCGGACTCGGCGCCCGGCATGGCCCCGCCGCGCTCTGCGATCCACGCCTCGAACTCGGCCTGGGTCACCACATTGATCTGCAGGGGCATGAAGGCGTGATCGACGCCGCACAGCTCCGAGCACTGGCCGTAGAAGACGCCGGTGCGGTCTGCGCGGAACCAGGTCTCGTTGACCCGGCCGGGGATGGCGTCGGTCTTCAGGCCGAAGGCGGGCAGGGCGACCGAGTGGATCACGTCCGAGGCCGTCACCAGCAGTTGAACGGTCTGGCCCACCGGCACGACCATGGGCTCGTCAGCGGCGAGCAGATACGGCAGGCCCTGACCCCGGGCTTCGTCTTCCGGCATCATGTTCGAGACGTACTCGCCGACGCCGTGGTCGGGGTATTCATAGGTCCAGTTCCACTGGTTGCCCGTCACCTTAACGGTCACGTCCGGCTCGGGCATGTCATGGTAGTTGAACAGCAGGCGGAACGAGAACAGGGCGATCACCATCAGGATCAGCACCGGCACCACGGTCCAGATGATCTCGATGGTGGTGTTGTGGCTCCACTTGGCCGGCACCGGATTGCGGCGCTTGTTGTAGCGGAACACGATCCACAGCAGCAGGCCCAGCACCAGCAGGCAGATGGCCGTGATGATCGGCATCAGGATGGCGTCGTGGAACATCGTGGCTTCGACCTTCAGCGGCGACGCCGACTGTTGAAGCCCGAGACCTCCCGGCGTCGGCTGTCCCACCAGCTCCTGCGCCCAGCCCGGCGCGGCGGCGAACAGCGCCGTGGAGGCGAGAACCGTAGAGGCGATCATCGCCCTGGCCCGCTTGCCCATCCCCATTCCAGAAATCCTCATAATCCGTTCTGCAGCAACCTGTTGCGAGCCGTTCGCAAACAGAAGTCGCGGGCCCGAGGGCGTCGCGGTGTTCAGGCCGGTCCATATCGGCTCCCCTCGCGCTTGCCAAGCATGTGGAGCGCAACACAGGGTCGCAGGGCCTCGGCGCCGGACGATTAAATCGCTGTCATGTTACGACAGCTACCTTGTGATGACAGATACCTTGCGATAGACAATCTCTGTCACACGGAGGGCCCACGGTGCCTGAAGCCATCGAAATACAGTTGAAGAAGGGGGTGCTGGCGCTGTGCGTGCTCGCCCTCCTGGAGCGGGGAGACTCCTACGCCTACGAGATCGCCAGCCACATGGCCGAGGCGGTCGATATGGGCGAGGGCACGGTCTATCCCCTGATGCGCCGGATGCAGTCCGACGGGCTGGTGGAGACCTACATGGTCGAATCCGCCTCCGGCCCCTCGCGCAAATACTATCGCCTCACCGACGCCGGGCGCGCCAGCCTGGCCTCGCAGAAGACCGAATGGGACGCCTTCGTGCGGGCCGTGAACGGCATTCTGGAGCGTGAGGCCCCACCTCAAGCCGAAACGGGAGAGACGGCATGACGCGCGTCGAATTCATGGGCCGCCTGCGCCGCGGGCTGGCCGGGTTGCCGCCGGCGGCGCAGGAGGAGATCCTGGCCGACTACGACACCCACTTCGCCGACGGCGCCGCGGAGGGCCGCAGCGAGGCCGAAGTGGCCGCCGCCCTGGGCGATCCGGGACGGCTGGCCCGCGAACTGAGGCTCGAGGCCGGTCTCAAGCGGTGGGAGGAGGCGCGCAATCCGTCCTCCGCCGCCGGCGCGGTCATGGCCCTGGTGGGCCTGGGCGCCATCGACATCCTGATCCTTCTGCCGTTGCTGACCGGCGTGGTCAGCGCCATCGCGGGTCTTTATGTCGCGGTCATCGCCGTCTTCATTTCGGGCGGCGGGATACTGGTGGCCGGACCGTTCTTCGACCCGCCGGGCGGGCCCCTGTTCCCGGTCCTGCTGGGCCTCGGCCTGATGGGCGCCTCGGTGACCGGCGCAGCCCTTCTGACCATCATCACCATCTGGCTGGTCAACGGCCTGGTCTGGTTCGGGCGTCTTCACTACCGCCTGATCAAGCCCGCCATCCAGCCTGAACCCGACTACAGCGAAAGGGGGCTGTCATGATCCGCTCACTGTTCATCATCGCCGCGGCCAGCCTGGTGCTGACCATCGTCTGCCTGGCCGGCGCCGCCGCGATCGGCGGGCGGGAGATCAGCCGCGACGGCTGGAATATCACCGGCGACGGCTGGACCATCGTCCAGAGCGATTTCGAATGGGAATCGACCGACGAGAACATCGTCACCCGCGAGATCGCCTGGGAGGGCGGCGAGGCCCTGACCTTCGACCTGTCGGCCCGGGTGATCTACGCCCAGGGGGACGAACCCTCGATCACGGTGGCCGGCCCCGCCGAGGTCGTGGACCGCGTCACCTTCGCCGACGGCCGCTTCGACATGGAGGAAGGAACCCGCACAGGCCGCCATTCCCGGCCGCGCATCACCATCGTCGCCCCGGCGGTGACCCGCTTCACCCTGAACGGGTCCCAGGATCTGGAGATCCGCGACTATGACCAGCCGACGCTCGCCCTGGCCGTGTCGGGCAGCGGCGACATCGAAGGCTATGGCCGCACCGACGCCCTGACCGTCACCATCGACGGATCGGGCGACGTGGACCTCGAGGGCCTGCCGTCCACCGACGCGGTCATCGAGATCAACGGCTCCGGGGACGTGGAGGCCGCGCCGTCCGGCCAGGCCGATGTGACCATCCGCGGCTCGGGCGACGTGGAGCTGACCACCCGCCCCGCCCGGCTGAACAGCCAGGTCATGGGGTCTGGCCGGGTCCGCCAGGCGGACTGACGGTTCCAAGGGGCGGTCCGAAGCCCTATCTAGGGCGCAAGATGCTCTCGAAGGACCGCCCATGACCGTCGCCCCCGCCATTCCGTCCCTGCTCGACCAGTCCGGCGTTGGCGCCGAGCGCGCGCGGACCATCCTGGGCGAGGCCCTGAGCGGGGCCGACGACGGCGAGCTGTTCCTGGAGCGGACTGAAAGCGAAAGCCTGGTGTTCGACGACGGGCGGCTCAAGGGCGCGTCCTACGATGCGGGCGAGGGGTTCGGCCTGCGCGTCGTGGCGGGCGAGACCGCCGGCTACAGCCACGCCAATGAAATCTCCGACGCGGCCCTGCGGCGCGCGGCCGACAGCGCCGCCCTGGCCAAGCGCGGCCATGCGGGCGTGACGGCCGAGGCGCCCCGCGCCACCAATCAGAAGCTCTATGGCGAGGATGATCCCCTCGCCTCGCCCGCCTTCGCCGAAAAGATCGCCCTGCTGCAGGAGATCGACGCCTACGCCCGCGCCGCCGACCCGCGTGTGGTGCAGGTCTCGGCCTCCCTGTCCGGCGAGCGCCGCGACATCGAGATCCTGCGGGCCGACGGCCGTCTGCTGCGCGACGTGCGGCCCCTGGTGCGCCTGAACGTCTCCGTCACCGTCGAGCGGGACGGCAGGCGCGAGTCGGCGGGCGCGGGCGCGGGCGGCCGCACCGGTTTCGAGACCTGGATCACGCCCGACCGCTGGCGCGCCCAGACCGACGAGGCCCTGCGCCAGGCCCTGGTCAATCTGGACGCGGTGGATTGCCCGGCCGGCGAGATGGACGTGGTGCTCGGCCCCGGCTGGCCCGGCGTCCTGCTGCACGAGGCGGTGGGCCACGGCTTCGAGGGCGATTTCCACCGCAAGGGATCCTCGGTCTTCAACGGCATGATGGGCCGGCGCGTGGCGGCGCCCGGGGTGACCGTGGTGGACGACGGCGCCATCGCCGGACGGCGCGGCTCCCTCAGCATCGACGATGAAGGCACGCCCACGGGGCGCACGGTCCTGATCGAGGACGGCATCATGGTCGGGCTGATGCAGGACCGGCTGTCGGCGCGCCAGCTGGGCATGGCGGCCACCGGCAACGGGCGGCGCCAGTCCTACGCCCACACCCCCATGCCGCGCATGACCAACACCTTCATGGAGGGGGGCTCCCACACCCTGGCGGAGATGATCGCCTCAACGAAACGCGGTCTCTACGCCGTGAACTTCGGCGGCGGCCAGGTGGACATCACCAACGGCAAGTTCGTGTTCCAGTGCACCGAGGCCTATCTGATCGAGGACGGCAAGGTCACCGCCCCCGTGCGCGGCGCCACCCTGATCGGCGACGGCGCCACGGTGATGCAGAACATCACCATGATCGGAAACGACTTCGCCTTCGATCCGGGCGTCGGCACCTGCGGCAAGGCCGGTCAGGGCGTGCCCGTGGGCATCGGCCAGCCCAGCCTGAAGATCAGCGGCCTGACGGTCGGCGGCACGGCGGTCTGATCACTCCGCCCGCCACCGCGGCCCGACGATGTCGAAGCCCCGGGCCTCCAGCATGTCCAGAACGCCGCCCGGTTCGGCCAGCAGACGCAATTGGGCGACCGCCAGGGTGACCCCCGGCTCGTCCAGCGCGGCCTCGATGGCCTCGGCCCACTGGGCCCGCAGCAACGGGGCGACGTCCGGGTCGCCGGAGGGCCAGCACAGGTTGAGCGCCTCATCCAGGGGCTCGGCCAGCACGTCGGGAACCCGCCGTCCCCGCCAGGCCTCGATCCGGCGCGCCGCGCCCTCCGGCCCGGCCTCCGCCGCCGAGACGGCCGCCTCGATGCAGGCCAGATAGGTCTCGGGCGGCTGGGTGATCAGATTCTCCACCAGGGCGTCGCCGCGCAGGACCCCCACCCGCCGCACCGGCACGTCCGCCTGGCGCGCTGCGTCCTCGATGACCTCGACCGCGCCGCGCGTGCGGCGGCGCTGATGCCCGGTCTTGTCGGTGATCAGGTTCAGGCCGAGCATCACCAGGCTTTCTCTCCGCCACCGGTCGCTGTCGCCCTCCATCACCACCTCCAGACGCTCCTGGACCTCGGGCGGGAGATAGTCCGCCGTGGTGGTTCCGTCCGGCAGGCGCGTAATGGTCCGCGACCGCCAGATCAGCCGCATCACGTCGGCCGGAGACGCCTGTCCGATCTGTGGGAACAGGATGCGGTCCGAACGCCGTGTGGCGGCCTCCAGGGCCTCGGGCCGCCAGGGCAGGTCGCGCGGCACGCCGCTGATCGCGCCGACCAGGATCAGGGAGCCGTCGCCGACCGTGATCTCCCAGATGGGTGCATCGGCGCGCCGGGCGGTGATCACGATCTCCTCGACCACCGACGCTTCGCCGGCCTGGGCCGCAGCCTTTGACGGGACGATCGAAATCGCCAGCATCAACACAAGAAACGCTCGGATCATCTTGTCGAACCCTTAGCCGGCTGATTACGTCGCTGTAATCATGTGTCCGTAATTTAATCTACATTTCAACGATGTAACTGGTCCATTCAGGTGTGGGTCAGGCACACCTCCTCCCGAGAGTTTCGGGAGGATATCATGCGTTCCACGCTTCTGGCGGCCACTTCCGCCTTCGCCTTCGCCCTGGCCCTGACGGCCGTGTCGCCCGCCCTTGCCCAGGAGGCCGAGGCGGCCCCGGCGCCCCAGGCGGGGAACGGTCGACAGGTGCTGACCTTCACGCCCGACTTCTTCGCCGACCAGAACCCCAACACCGCCCTGGACATGGTCAACCGCGTTCCGGGCTTCAGCCTGGATGACGGCGACGGCAGCCGCGGCTTCGAGGGCGCGGTGGGCAATGTGCTCATCAACGGCTCGCGGCCCGCCTCCAAGAACGACCTGGGCTCGTCCGTCCTGTCGCGCACCCTGGCCACGCAGGTGGTGCGCATCGAGCTGATCCGGGGCGGCGCGCCGGGCATCGACATGCAGGGCTATCCGGTGGTGGTGAACGTCATCACCTCACGCGAAAGCAGCCGCGAACACATCCTGAGCGCCAACGCCACCCTGTTCGACGGCGGCCAGAACGTCTTCGGCGGCAGCTACCAGTTCACGGCGCGCGAAGGCGAAAGGACCTGGGGCGTGACCCTTTCAGACGGCATCGGCATGAGCGATTCCAACGGGATCGGCCCGTCCGTGAGCCGCGCGCCTGACGGGACCGTGCTGAGGGCCGAGGATTTCTACAATGACGGCTATGGCGGCGGCACCTCCATCCGCGGCAACTACGCGACGCCGATGCTGGGCGGAAAGATCGATCTGACCGCCCGCTACGGGGTCAATGACTGGCATTCCATCACCCTGCTCACCGCGCCCGGGTCGCGCCGTGAAAGCCGCTATGACAATGACGGCTCATCGGGCGAGTTCGGGGTGGTCTACACCCGCCCCCTCGGCGAGGGCCTGAGCGTCGAAAGCCGCTTCATCCACGAGTTTTCCGACTTCGACAGCGTCTCGACCTACAACGCCGACACGGGCTCCGGCCCCGCGCCCGAACAGAGGTTCGAGTCCGTGGGCGACGCCTCGGAGACCATCCTGCGCAGTCTGCTTCGCTGGGAGCGCAGCGAGACCCTGACCTTCGAGGGCGGCGGCGAGGTCGCCTACAATCGCCTCGACACCACCCAGGCGTTCTCCGTCGGCGGCGCGCCCGTGCCCCTGCCCTCGGCCTCGGTGACGGTGGAGGAGACGCGCGGCGAGCTGTTCGGCAAGACCACCTGGCGCATGACGCCCGACCTGTCGCTGGAAGGCGGCCTGCGGCTGGAGGCCTCCACCATCAGCCAGTCCGGCGATGCGCAGCACGAGGAATCCTTCTACTTCGCCAAGCCGCGCCTGCAGCTGACCTGGACCCCCATGGCCGACAATCAGCTGCGCCTGCGTTTCGAGCGGGAGGTGGGCCAGCTGGATTTCGGCGATTTCGCCGCCAGCGCCGAGCTCAGCGACCAGAACGTGCTGGGCGGCAACGTCGACCTGGAGCCGGAGGACCGCTGGATCAGCGAGATCACCTATGAGCGCCGCTTCTGGGGCGACGGCGTGGTCAGCATCGGCTATCGCCACGACGAGATCGCCAACGTCATCGACCGCATCCCGCTGGATGGCGGTCTGTCGGCGGTGGGCAACATCGGCGACGCCACCCTGGACCAGCTGTCGGTCAACCTGACCATCCCCACCGACCGGCTGGGCGTCGCCGGCGGCCAGTTCAGCTTCCGCAATGACTGGAACTCGACCGAGGTCACCGATCCCACCACCGGCGAAACCCGTCCCATCTCGGGGGTGCGCGCCCGCCAGGCGGTGGTGTCCTTCGAGCAGGACATCCCCTCATGGCGGCTGAACTGGAGCGTGGCGTGGATCCCGCGCCTGGGCCAGTCCACCTTTGATCCGGACCAGACCTTCGCCTGGCGCGGCGAGGACTATTTCGAACTGGCGGCCGAGTACAAGCCGACCGCCACCCTGTCGATCCGGGCCCAGGTGAACATCTGGAACGACTTCCTGGTGGAGCGCACGGTCTACGCCGACCGCGCCCCGCCCCGGCCGATCGACTTCGTCGAGACCCGCGACATCGACCCGCGCACCTTCATGTCGATCCGGCTGAGGAAGACCTTCTGAGCCGAGCGAACCTCTGGCGGGCGCGTCCGTCCCTGCCGCCCGCAAGAGAAAAGGCCCCGGGAGCGATCCCGGGGCCTTCGTCTTTCTGAACCTGGCCGAGCCCTACCGGACTCCGGCCATGCCCTTCTTGAGAAGGGGCGAAGCAAGCAGCAGCAGCACCCCCACTCCGACGCCGGTCCAGCCGATGGTCCCGAAGATGGAGCCATAGGTCTCGAGAGCGAGGGCGCGGTTGGTCACCACCCCGGCGACAGTGTCGGTCGCAGTCGCCTGGGCGATCATGCCGGCCA
This sequence comes from Brevundimonas sp. BAL450, assembly GCF_015767455.1. Classification (NCBI taxonomy): domain Bacteria; kingdom Pseudomonadati; phylum Pseudomonadota; class Alphaproteobacteria; order Caulobacterales; family Caulobacteraceae; genus Brevundimonas; species Brevundimonas sp. BAL450. Next base: position 145,655 of record NZ_JADWOW010000060.1, on the reverse strand, counting down.
CGATGTGCGCAACCGAGGACGACAGGAACCAGACGCCCATCATCAGGCCCACAACCCGGTCGACCGACAGCTTGGTGATCATCGACAGGCCCACCGGGGACAGGCAGAGCTCGCCCATGGTGTGCAGGAAATAGGTGAAGAACAGGAACATCAGCGGGACCCGGAAGTCCATGTTGAAGGCGTTGGCCGCAGCCCATGCCAGCAACAGGAAGCCCGCGCCGACCAGCATCAGGCCCATGGAGAACTTGACCGGGGTCGACGGCTCCATGTTGCGCCGGGCCAGCCACACCCACAGCCCCGCGAAAATCGGTCCGAAGATGACAATGATCGCCGGGTTGAACATCTGCGTGTAACCGACGTTGAACCAGCCCGGCATCTCCGTCGACTGGTCCGCAAACAGGGTGAGGGACGAGCCCGCCTGTTCAAACAGCGCCCAGAACAGCACCGAGAAGAAGATCAGCACCTGGGCGACCAGCATGCGGCTGCGTTCAGCGCCGTTCAACTTCACGACGGTGTAACCGACCACGGCCACGAAGATCAGGCCTGCGGCCCAGGGCAGGACGGCCGAGATCAGTTCATGGCGCTGCAGCAGGAGCCAGGTCGGGAACACGGCGATCAGGCCCCCGATCCAGAACACCGCTTCAAGGGGAACGCCCAGGACGCGCGTGCCGGCCAGTTTCTCCGGGTTCGGCGGGCCGCCCCGGCCCTCGAGCCAGGGCTTGCCGAGGATGAAGGTGGCCAGACCCAGCAACATGCCGAAGCCGGCGAGGCCGAAACCGTATGCCCAGCCATAGGTGAACCCGAGGTACGAGCACAGGCCCGTGGCCAGAACGGCGCCAAGGTTGATGCCGACGTAGAAAAGCGTGAAGCCCGCGTCACGACGGGGATCGTTCTTTTCATAGAGCGAGCCCACGACCGTCGAGATGTTCGCCTTCAGGAACCCGACGCCGACGATGATCAGCGAAAGGGCCAGAAAGAGCGTCGGCTCGCCGAACCCGGTGTCGCGGGTCGTCTCCAGACTGTAGTCGCCCGAAGCGACGAAGGCCGGGAAACCGGCGGCGGCCGCCTGGGGCGTAGCCGGAACCGGAGAGTCGGCGGCGGCGGCCGGCGGCGTGCCGAGGCTCTCTCCCACCGTCGGGACGGCGACATCGGCGGCCGCGGCCGCCGCGGGTTCCGCCCCCACGGTGGAAATGCCTTCGGCCGTGATGCTGATTTCGACGCGCTCGTCGCCGACGACGACGAACTGGCGTCGGTCGGTGTCACGGCCCTCAACTTCCACCTGATAGGATTGGTCGCCGATGATGATCCGGTCACGACCTCCCTGGCCCTCGAAGGCCATGGTGAAGTGGCCGAGCACCAGAAGCACGGCGCCGATCATCACGGCCTTGCGCTGGCCCAGATATTTATCGGCGATCATGCCGCCGACGACCGGCATCAAATAGACCAGAGCGCCGTAGGCGGCGTAGATGCCCGCGGCTTCGGCCGGTCCGAAAAGGAAATGCTGGACCAGGTAGATGGTCAGCATTGCGCGCATTCCGTAGAAGGAGAAGCGCTCCCACATCTCGGTCAGGAAAAGGATCACCAGCCCCCGCGGGTGTCCCAGGAATTCTTTACGGGGCGCCGAAAGCGCGCCTCCCCCATCCGTCGTGCTCAACGGCGTAGCTCCCTAAGCCTCGCGCCGACATGGCGCGCGAAGGCGCATAACGAGCACGGTCGCGATTGCGTCACAAGAGGCTGTGCGGAATCGGGACAGGGTGATCAGTGATCGGTCAGAGCCTGATCGGCCGGGACCGAATCCCGAAGCGATTCAACGAGGCCGTGATTCAGGCGCTCGAACCTAGTCCCGGGTGGGGTCGGGCTGGTCGGCGTCGCCGTAGGTCAGGGACAGGAAGACGTCCTCCAGATCCGGATCCTCGGTGGCGATGTCGCGGATGGCCACGCCCGCCTTCCTCACCGCCGCCAGCACCTGCTCGACGCTGGATTCGCCGGTGCGGTAGGTGACGGCGAAGGCGCCGTTGGGCCGCCCCTTCACCTCAAAGCCCTTGAGCGTCGGCGCCGTGGCCGAAGGATCCACCGGCGTCACCACCACATTGCGGGTGTCCAGCCGGGTCAGCAGCTGCGCCGTCGGCTCGCACGCCACCACCCGGCCCCGATTGACGATGGCGATGGTGTCGCAAAGCTCCTGGGCCTCCTCCAGATAGTGGGTGGTCAGCAGGATGGTCACGCCCTCGGCGTTGATTCTGCGGACATATTCCCAGAGCTGGCGGCGCAGCTCCACGTCCACCCCGGCGGTGGGTTCGTCCAGGATCAGGATCGGCGGATTGTGCACCAGGGCCTTGGCCACCATCAGCCGCCGCTTCATGCCGCCCGACAGCGCGCGTACATAGGCATTGGCCTTGTCCGACAGGCCCAGCGCCGCCAGCAGCTCGTCCGAGCGCCGCTCATTCGCCGGCACGCCGTAGAATCCAGCCTGCACCTCCAGCGCCTCCCGGGGCGTGAAGAACACGTCCGCCACGATCTCCTGCGGCACCACGCCCAGGGCCGCGCGGGCGTCGCGGGGGCGCTCGTCGATGTCGCGGCCCCAGATGGCGACGGTCCCGCCGGATTTCTTCACCACCCCGGCCAGGATGTTGATCAGGGTCGATTTGCCCGCCCCGTTCGGGCCCAGCAGGCCGAACATGGCGCCGCGCGGCACCACCAGGTCCACGCCGTGCAGCGCCGTCTTGGGCGGCGATTTGCGGTTGCCGGCGTAGGTCTTCTCAAGCCCCCGGACCTCGATGGCGTTGTCGGGCAGGGGGGCGTCGGATCGGGTCATGGGCGGTGTCGGCTCGGTCGCGAGAGGGAAATCGTTAGCGTTCGCGTAAAATTGACGGCTTAAGGCGTGGGCCGTAGGTATGCCGCCTTCCTCCCCACGCCAAGGTCATGAGCCCGATTATGCCCCCGCGCCACCCCGACATCGCCGTTCCGCCGCCCGAACAGATCGTGGTCAGCACCAGGCGCGTGGCCTGTGACGGCGGGGGCGGGGCGCTCGGCCACCCGCTGGTCTATATGGACATGGGCGACGAAAACTTCGTGGAATGCGGCTATTGCGACCGCCGCTTCGTGCTCAGCGCCCATCCGGCGCCTGAGAACGAATATCTGGATCCGGCGCCGCGCCACGACGAGGCGCACTGAGCATGCGCTATCTGCACACCATGGTCCGGGTGAAGGATCTCGACGCCTCGCTGCGCTTCTACTGCGACCTGCTGGGCCTCGAGGAGGTGCGACGCATGGACAATGAGAAGGGCCGCTTCACCCTGGTGTTCCTGTCCGCACCCAGGGACAAGACGCGCTCGGCCGCCGAACGCGCGCCCGAACTGGAGCTGACGTTCAACTGGGATCCCGAGGAGTACGCCGGCGGCCGCAATTTCGGCCACCTGGCCTACAAGGTCGACGACGTCTATGCGGCCTGCCGGCGGCTCATGGACGGCGGCGTCGTCATCAATCGCCCCCCGCGCGACGGCAACATGGCCTTCGTCCGCTCCCCGGACGGCATCTCCATCGAGCTGCTGCAGGAGGGCGAACCCCTCGCCCCAGCCGAACCGTGGGCCTCCATGTCCAATACGGGCAGCTGGTGATACCCTGCCCGCAATGACGCGAACGGTCCTCCCCAACCGCACAGCGCCGATCCTCGCCGCCGTCCTCGGGGCGGCGCTGACGGCCGCCTGCGCCTCCACCACCGAGACCAATCCCTCGCGCACGGCGACCGAGCAGCTTCTGGTGGCGCGGGCGACGGACCGGGCGGTGGACAATCTGACACTGCCGATCCCCGACGGCGCCGTGGTGTTCGTGGACGAAACCTATTTCCGCGCCGAGGCGGCCCCCTACGCCGTCAGCGCCATTCGCGCCGCCCTGTCGGAGGCCGGCTACGCCCTGGCCCGCAACCGCGACCAGGCCGATGTGATCTTCGAGATCCGCGCCGGCGCACTGTCGCTGGAGCAGATGCGGCGGCTTCTGGGCGTTCCGGCCATGAGCGTGCCCCTGTCCGACTACCGGGTGGTGTCCTTCCCGGAGCTGTCGCTCTACAGCCGCCGGGACCGCACCGGCGTGGCGGAGTTCTCCGGCTTCGTCTACCGAGCCGAGGACGGGGCCCCCATCGCCGCCGTGGCCCCCATGATCGGCCAGTACACGATCCGCAGCCACCGCCTGCTGATGATGATGACCTGGGGCCAGCAGTACGCCGAGCCGGGCGAGCAGGACCCCGGCGAAAGCTGGTGGGAATTCTAGGCCGTCAGGTCGTCAGAACCACCTTGCCGGTGTGCGAGCCGGACTCCAGGCGCCGGTGCGCCGCCGCCGCCTCCTCCAGCGGAAAGACCCTGTCCACGATCGGCTTGATCCGCCCGTCCGCGACCCACGGCCAGAGCGTGGCCTCGACCGCCTCGGCCAGGCGGGCCTTCTCGTCCGCGGCGCGCGCCCTGAGCGTGGACCCGGTCAGGGTCAGACGGCTCCGCATCAGGCGGGACAGGTCCACCTGGGCCAGATTCCCCGACTGGAAGGCGATGACCACCCAGCGGCCGCCCGGCTTCAGCGCCTTCAGGTTCTGCTCCGCATAGGCGGCGCCCACCATGTCCAGCACCACGTCCGCCCCGCCCGCCTCCTGGACCGCCTCGAGGAACCGGCCGTCCGAGGCGTCGATGGAGACATCGGCGCCCAGATCCCGGGACGCCCTCGCCTTGTCGGCGCCGCGCGAGGTGGCGATGACCCGCGCGCCCGCCGCCCGGGCCGCCTGGATCGCCATGACCCCGATGCCCGAGGTGGCGCCGTGCACCAGCAGGGTCTCGCCCGCCGTCAGGCGTCCGTCCTCGAACACATTGGTGAAGACGGTGAAGGCGGTTTCGGGCAGGGCCGCGGCCTGGATGAAATCCAGACCCGCCGGAACGGGCAGCACATGGCGCGCATCGACCACCGCATGGTCCGCATAGCCGCCGCCGCCCAGAAGGGCGCAGACCCGGTCGCCGGGCCGCCAGCGGGTCACATCCGCCCCCACGGCCTCGATCTCGCCGGCGACTTCCAGCCCGAGGATGTCGGACGCGCCCTCGGGCGGCGGATACAGACCCTTGCGCTGCAGGATGTCGGGACGGTTCACCCCGGCCGCCCGCACACGGATCCGGACCTGTCCCGGCCCCGGTTCGGGCGTCGGCCGCTCGCCGACGACCAGCGCTTCGGCCTCGCCCGCGCCGCCCCTGATCTCGATCACGCGCATGCATGCTCCCTTGCAATCCCGAGCGCCCCGGCGCTTTCATAGGGGGTCAGGGGATGAGCGCAAGGCGAGGGAGACGGCGATGGTTTTCGATGATCTGGACCCCCGGCCGGCCCGTGGCGCGGCTGTGGCCGCCCTGGGCCGCGAGGACCTGGACCTCTATTCCGTCGAGGAGCTCGATGAGCGCATCGAGGGGCTGAAAGTCGAGATCGCACGCTGTGAGCGGGCGCGCGAAGGCAAGCAGTCGCAAAAGAGCGCCGCCGACGCCCTGTTCAGCTTCAAATCCTGAAATCGGACCGCCTGTGTGGGCTTTATTGGCACATGGGTTGCAAAGCAGGCCATGAGGGCGCCAGCATGGGCGCCGTAATCGGGCGCCGTCCGGGAATTGTGCATGTCTGAGTTGACCGCCGAGGACTCCATGACGGGCGTCGCCGTACAGGGCGGATCCGGGGGCGATTTTTCGCGCTCGGAGCTGTTCGACCGCACCTTCCAGGAAGGCATGGAGCTGGTGGAGGACACCGCCGCCTATCTGGATGGGGACGGGCGGCGTGAATCCAAGCTCCTGTCCCGCGCGGCGGCTCTGGCCTATGCGGCCGAGAGCATGAAGCTGACCACGCGTCTGATGCAGGTCGCGTCCTGGCTGCTGGTCCAGCGGGCGGTGCGCGAGGGCGACATGACGCCCCAGGCGGCGGGCGAGCGCCGGCACCGGCTGGCCGAGCGCAGGATCGAGAGCACCCCCACCCACGCGGAGCTGCCCATCGCCCTGGTGGAGTATCTGGTCCGGTCCGAGAAGCTGTACGACCGGGTGCTGTATCTGGACCGGCGCATGTACGGCGAAGACGCCGTCACCGCCGGCCCCAATCCCGTCCAGAGCCAGATCGACCGGCTGGCCGCAGCCTTCGGCGGCTGAACCCCGGTCTTACGGACCCACGTCCTCTTCATCCGGCTGGGCGGCGGAGACCGGCTGCGGCAGGCTGAGGTGGATGCCCAGGGCCTCGGCCAGACGGGCGTCGCGGTTGTAGACGTCCTCGCGGAACGCCACCCGGCCCTGCCCGTCCACGAAGGCGGTCCAGTACAGCAGGCGCACGCTGATCTCGCGGCCCGTCTCCACCCGCTGGGTGCGGCGGCTGTCCAGTGCCGTGTCGAACTGCGACAGGCGCGAGGGATCCGGCGCCAGCAGAAGCCGCGCGAAATCCACCGCATTCTGGACCCGCACGCAGCCGTGGCTGCGATGGCGGAAGGCGCTGTTGAAGGCGGCCTTGGACGGGGTGTCGTGCAGGAAGATGGCGTGGCTGTCGCGCAGCTCGAACTTCACATAGCCCAGGGCCGCGTTGGGCCCGGCGCGCTGGACCACATTGCCCGCCGGGGCGATGTACATGTTCTGGGACGCCAGATAGGCCGGGCCGCGGGGCAGGATTTCGTTCCTGGCGATGGAGGCCGGCACATACCAGGGCGGATTGGCCACCACCGAGGCGAAGGGCTTCTCCAGGCTGGGCGTCTGGTTGTTGGCGGTGCCGACCACGACCCGGTTGGAGTGCACCGGACGGTCGTCCTTCCAGTAGACCATGATGGCGGCCGCGGTGTTCACCTCGATGCGCTCGGGCGACAGTTCGCGCTTGAGCCAGCGGCGGCGCTCCAGGTTCAGGGCGATCTGGCGGGCCCGGTCCTCGGCCGAGGCCGACAGGGAGCGCTGGGTCGCCGGGCCGATGCGCCCGTCCACGCCCAGGCCATGCCGCAGCTGGAAGCCGCGCACCGCCTCCTCCAGTTCGGGGCCGTAGACGTCGCCGTTCAGGGCCAGGGTGCGTCCCTGCCCCTCGGTCAGGTCGCCCTCGGCCACAAGCCGGGCGCGCAGGGCCGGGATGCGCCGGTCCGAGGCGCCCGGTTCGATGGTGCCTCCTTGTGCGAACGCCGGCCAGCCGCCGGTTTCGCGGATCAGGCGGCGATAGCGCACATAGCCCGCCGACAGATTGGTGTAGCCGATGTCGGTGGGGGCCAGGGCCTCGAACCAGTCCAGAAGCCGGTCCCGCGACACGGCGTCGTGCAGGCCTGCGGCCAGATCGACCCGGTTCTTCTGCATCTCCCAGAGGTTCTCGACCGTCTCGGGGCGCACCGCGCCTTCGGCCAGAACCCGGGCGTATCCGAGCGCTGCGATCGAGGTGCGGATATCGGCGCTGGCCGGATCGGAGGCCAGACCGGCGAAGTCGAAATGGTCCGCGCCGGACAGGCCGTGACGCTCGGACCGCTCGGCCACCTGACCCAGGGTGCGCAGGCGGGGCGCCGTCCAGATCGGCCGCCAGCCGGCCATCTCGTAAAGCCGGCGCAGTTCCGGCTGAAGCGCGGCGGGGGCGCGGGTCAGCTGGCTGTTGAAGCTGTCATAGAAGGCGCGCGCCGCGGGGTCGCGCGGCGGCTGAGGCTCAACCGTCACGCCCGGCTGGCTCGTATAGGGCGTCTGGGCCTGAACGGCCGAAGCCAGGGCCGAGGCGGCCGCCGCCAGGGTCAATTGCCGTCGATTCATAACCATCAAGAGCCCAGTCCAGTCCGGCGCCGTCCGCCGGGACGCCCCCATTTATTCCAACACCCCAAGCTTACCGGCGTTCCGGCCAAACAAAAAGCGCCGGTCGGCTGACCGGCGCTCTTGTTGGTCGCGGCTGTGGCCCGAAGGCCGCGCCTTACTTCTTGAGGAAGCCGCCGTACTTGTTGGTGAAGCGCGACACGCGGCCGCCGCGGTCCAGCAGGGTCTGGTTGCCGCCGGTCCAGGCCGGGTGGGTGGACGGATCGATGTCCAGGTTCAGGGTCGCGCCTTCCTTGCCGTAGGTCGAGCGCGTCTGGTAGGTGGTCCCGTCGGTCATCACCACGGTGATGAAGTGATAGTCGGGATGGGTGTCCTTTTTCATCGGTCCGGCGTGTCCTGATTAGCGCCCCGTGACTGGGTCGGGACGATACCGACCGTCCGCGCGCAAAAAATGGAAACCCGCCGGAAGCCCCGGCGGGAGAGGGGCGGCGTTTACACCCATGGGCCTTATGAGGCAAGAGGCGCGGCCATGACCGCCACGCCGCCGCCATCCCGCGCCGACCTCGACCGTCCCAGCCCAGGCGCGGTCCTGGCCGAATCCATGACCGAGGCCGCCGAACGACGCGGACGGCGGCGCGACGTTCGTCCCCTGGGGCGGCTTCTGCCGTTCCTGGTGCGCCACAAGGGCAGCGCCCTGATCGCCGGATTCTGGCTGGCGGTGTCCACCATGGCCTCGCTCGGCCTGACCATCACCGCGCGGGGGGCCATCGACAACGGCTTCGCCCAGGGCGGCGCGGACCTGGACGTCTGGTTCCTGGTGCTGGGCGCCAATGCGGTGGGTCTGGGGCTGGCCACGGCCCTGCGCTATTTCTACGTCACCAAGACCGGCGAGCGCATGATCGCCGACCTGCGCCAGGCCCTGTTCGGCCGCATCCTGAGGCTGGATCCCGCCTTCTTCACCCACATGCGCACCGGCGAGGTGCTGTCGCGCCTGACCACCGACATCCAGATGGTGGACTCGCTTCTGACCACCTCGGTCTCCTATGCGCTCAGGAACGTGCTGACCCTGATCGGGGCGACCATCCTGCTGCTCATCGTCAGTCCCAAGCTGACCGGCATGGTCATGCTGATCACGCCGTTGCTGCTCGGCCCGCTGTTCCTGTTCGGCCGCAAGGTCCGGGCCCTGACCGTGGAGTCCCAGGACCGGTTCGCCGGCGCCGTGGGCTTCGCGGGCGAGAGCGTCGACGCCATCGAGACGGTCCAGGCGTTCGGCCGCGAGGCGTCAGCCCGCGCCCGCTTCGATCGCGCCGTGGAATCCGCCTTCGCCGCCTCCCTGCGGCGCATGAACGCCCGCGCCTGGATGACGGCCCTGGTCATCGTGGTCATGTTTGGCGGCGTCAGCCTGGTCCTCTGGCTCGGCGCGCGCGACGTGGTGGCGGGGGTTATGACGCCCGGCGCGCTGTTGCAGTTCGTCCTGCTGTCGGTGTTCGCCGCCGGGGCCGTCGGCGCCCTGGGCGAGAGCTGGGGCGACGTTCAGAAGGCCGCCGGGGCCATGGACCGCATCGACGAGCTGATGAAGGCCGAGCCCTCCATCGCCACGCCGCCCCACCCCTCGCCCCTGCCCGACCCGCCGCGCGGCGAGGTCTCCATGAGCGGCGTGTCCTTCGCCTATCCGGGACGGCCGGATCTGCCGGCCCTGGAAGGCTTCGACCTGACGGTGCGCCCCGGCGAGACCGTGGCCCTGGTGGGCCCCTCGGGCGCCGGCAAGTCCACGGTGTTCCGCCTGCTGCTGCGGTTCTACGATCCCCAGACCGGGACCGTGCGGGTCGACGGGGTTGATGTGCGCGAGGCCGATCCCGGCGCCGTGCGCGAGCGCTTCGCCTGGGTCTCCCAGGAAGCCCCGCTGTTCTCGGAATCGGCGATCGAGAACATCCGCTTCGGCCGCGAGGACGTGCGCCTTGAGGAGGCCCGCGACGCCGCCGAGCGGGCCCAGGCCCTGACCTTCCTGGACGCCTTGCCGGAGGGCTTCGACACGCCGCTGGGCGAGCGCGGCCGTTCCCTGTCCGGCGGCCAGCGCCAGCGTCTGGCCATCGCCCGCGCGCTGGTCCGGAACGCCCCTATCCTGCTGCTGGACGAGGCCACCAGCGCCCTGGACGCCGAGAACGAACGTCTGGTCCAGGCCGCCCTCGATCAGGCCATGGAGGGCCGCACCACCCTGGTCATCGCCCACCGCTTGGCCACGGTCCTGCGCGCGGACCGCATCGTGGTCATGGACGGGGGCAAGGTGGTGGAGGAGGGGACCCATGCCGAGCTGATGGCCCAACGGGGCCTGTACGCCCGGCTGGCGGATCTGCAGTTCCGGACCCGGTGAGCCGGCGCGCGGAACATGGTATCATGGGCTCCGGATGAACCGCCGCTTCCGCGACGTGTTTGAGCCGTATGAACAATCTCGGGAGACTGACATGCGCATCGCGTTGCTTGCCCTCGCCGCCATCACCCTGACGGCCTGCGCCACCGGCGCCGGCGGGGACCGCTATAACGACGAACTGGACCGCCTCAGCCAGTCCTGCCAGGAGCGGGGCGGCATCCTCACCCCCGCCGGCACCCAGAGCGGACGGCCCAACACCGACTATGTCTGCGAAATTCGCGGCGCCGGCGGCAGCCTGCCCAGGGACTGAGCCCTTCACGCCGCAGCGGGCGCGGACTAGACCGGGGTCATGACCGATCCCATGGCCCCCTCCGCGCCCCTCGCCGGCGTTCGAGTCCTCGACCTGTCCCGTGTCCTGGCCGGACCCTGGGCCACGCAGCTGCTGGCCGATCTCGGCGCTGAGGTGATCAAGATCGAGCGGCCGGGGGCGGGCGACGACACCCGCCACTGGGGCCCGCCCTTCACCACCCGCACCGACGGCGCGCCCGGCGACGCCGCCTATTTCCTGTGCGCCAACCGGGGCAAGCAGTCGGTGGCCCTGGACATCGCCAGCCCCGAGGGCGCGGACCTCATCCGCCGCATGGCCGTCGACGCCGATGTTCTGGTCGAGAATTTCAAGACCGGCGGCCTGAAGAAGTACGGCCTCGATTTCGACAGCCTGAAAGCGGTCAATCCGAAGCTGGTCTATTGCTCCATCACCGGCTTCGGCCAGACCGGGCCCCGCGCCCGCCAGGCGGGCTATGACTACATGATCCAGGCCATGGGCGGGCTGATGTCCGTCACCGGCCAGCCGGACGGCGCGCCGGGCGCCGAGCCCATGAAGGTTGGGGTGGCGGTGGCTGACCTGTTCACCGGCCTGTATGCCTCCAACGCCATCCTCGCCGCCCTGCATGCAGCGCGCGCGTCGGGCCAGGGCCGCCACATCGACATCGCCCTGTTCGACGTGCAGGCGGCCATGCTGGCCAATCAGGCCACCAATTATTTCGTGTCGGGGACGGCCCCCACCCGCATGGGCAACGCCCACCCCAATCTGTCGCCCTATCAGCCGTTCCCCTGCAGCGACGGCAGGGTGGTGATCGCCGTGGGCAATGACGGCCAGTTCCGCGCCCTGTGCCAGGCCTTAGGCGAGCCGGATCTGGGGACCGACGACCGCTTCGCCGCCAATGCCGGACGTGTGGCCAACCGCGACCAGCTGGGCCCCATCCTGTCGGCCCTGACCGCGCCCCTGACCATGGCCGCCCTGATGCAGCGGCTGGAGCAGGCGGGCGTGCCCTGCGGTCCCGTCAATACGGTGGATCAGGTCTTCGCCGAGCCCCAGGCCGTGGCGCGGGGCCTGACCGTCGAACAGACCCGCCCCGACCTGAACGCCCCCGTCCGCACGGTGGCCAGCCCTATCCGCATGGACGGCGCGCCGCTGGTCAGCGACCGCCCGCCGCCCGCCCTGGGCGAACACACGGATGCGGTGCTGGCGCGCTACGGCAAGCCCGACCGGGCCTGAGCCGCCGTCACTCCAGGCACACCACCTGGGCCACGCGCAGATCGCGGCGCAGGCGGTCGGCGACGCGGTAATAGTTGTCGATGGTGACCGGCTCGCCCATGGCCTGTTCCCCCGCCCGCACCGTGCCGCGCAGCACCGGGCCCAGGGTGTCGGGGGCGGTGGTGTAGATGCGGCCCCGGCGCGGCGCCTCGGCGATGGTCACCCCGATCACCCGGCCCTGCCGGTCCATGGCCGGCGCGCCGGACAACCCCGACAGGGTGCCCGCCAGGCCGTCGGTGCGGCCCACCTCGGCCCAGGCCAGCACCGGTTCGTCCCGGGCGCCGCGCCCGGAGATGCGCAGGGTCTCGCGGCCCAGAAGGCGCGAGGTCACCTCGCCCGGGCCTCCTTGCGGATAGCCGGGATGGAACGCCCGCTGGCCCTGACGCAGGGGCGCCTCCAGCGCCAGGGGCATGGCCGTGGGGCCGCCGTCGGTGATCAGCAGGGCCACGTCCGCGCGCGGCGCCAGACGCACGTCTGCCGCCACCGCGCGCCCGCCGCCGATGATCAGGGCGGGCCGGGGGCAGCCCTCCACCACATGGCGCGCGGTCAGCCAGCGGCCTTCCGACGAAATGGCGAAGGCGGTGCCCATGGAGGGCTGGAAATGGGGCGGGGTCTCCACCATCACCATCGGATCGAACGGGGTGACGGGGCCCAGCAACGCGCCCTCGGCCTCGTCCGGAGGAGGCGGTGCGGGCGGATTGTAGACCCGCTCGCGCCGGGTGGTGGCGACCATCAGCAGGGCCAGCACGACAACCCCGTAGATCAGCCAGTCTGGAACCCTGGGAAAGCGCACTTGGCGGGTCTGGCCTCCCTCAGCCGGTCAGGGCCGCGGCCAGGATCAGGGCCGTGGCGACCTTGGCGGCGACCAGCAGCGCCGCCGCGGGGACCTCGCCGTCCTGGATGCGCTGGGGCAGGCCGGTCAGGACCATGTCCACCACGCGGAACGCCAGCAGCTGCATGACGACGGTGGCCACGCCCCAGATGACGATGTCGCGCACCGAGGTGGACACCGACAGCGAAACCGACAGGGGAATGGCCAGGCCCACCAGCACCCCGCCCAGGGCCACGGCCGCGGCCGCATTGCCCTCGCGGATCAGGGCGATCTCCTTCCACGGCGTCAGCAGCGCATAGACCGTGACCCCGGCGAACAGCAGGCCGAGCGTCACCGCCGCATGCATCAGGGCGATGGGAAACCCTGCGGCGAAGGCCTGGACCTCCGGGCTGGACAGACTGGGAACGAGCGACTGCGGATCCATGGCGCTTCATATAGGGACGAAGGGTGTGGAAAGCCTTGCCCGACTCCCGGGCCAATCCGCAAGCGCACACGGGTCACACGGCGAGGAATTCGCCGATGGGTTGTCAGGTGCGCGGTTTCAGGCCGCGGCTTCGGACTCCGGGGCCGCGCGCCGCGCGCTGGCCCGCAGCTTCTCGCTTTCGGACTTCAGCTGGCCGCAGGCGGCCAGGATGTCGCGCCCGCGCGGGGTGCGGATCGGGCTGGCGTAACCGGCCTTGTTCAGGATGGCGGCGAAGCGCTCGATGGTCTTCCAGTCCGAGCACTCGTAATCGGTCCCCGGCCACGGATTGAACGGGATCAGATTGACCTTGGCCGGAATGCCCTGGATCAGCTTGACCAGGGCCCAGGCCTCCTCGGGGCTGTCGTTGACGCCCTTCAGCATGACGTATTCGAACGTCACCCGCCGCGCGTTGGAGAGGCCCGGATAGGCCCGGATGCCCGCCATCAGCTGTTCGAGATCGTACTTCTTGTTCAGCGGCACCAGCACATCGCGCAGGGCGTCGTTGGTGGCGTGCAGGCTGATGGCCAGCATGGCCTGGGTCCGCGTGCCCAGCGCGTCCAGCTGCGGCACGACGCCGGAGGTGGAGACCGTGATCCGGCGCCGCGACAGGGCGATGCCCTCATTGTCCGAGATGATGTCGATGGCGTCGGCGACATGGTCGAGATTGTAGAGCGGCTCGCCCATGCCCATGAACACGATGTTGGACAGGCGGCGGTCTTCCTTGGGGGACGGCCATTCGTCCAGATCGTCCCGCGCCACCTGCACCTGGGCCACGATCTCGGCGGCGGTCAGGTTGCGCACCAGCTTCTGGGTGCCGGTGTGGCAGAAGGTGCAGTTGAGGGTGCAGCCGACCTGCGACGAGACGCACAGGGCCCCGGCCCGGCCCACGTCGGGAATGTAGACAGCCTCGATCTCGATGCCCGGCGCGGTGCGGATCAGCCATTTGCGGGTGCCGTCCTTCGACACCTGACGCTCTACGATCTCGGGGCGGGCCAGGGTGAAGGCCTCGGCCAGCTTGGCCTGGGTGTCCTTCGCGATATTGCTCATCGCCGCGAAGTCGGTGACGCCGTAGTGGTGGATCCAGCCCCAGATCTGGCTCGCGCGCATCTTCGCCTTCTCCGGCGGGCAGATGTCGGCGTCGATCAGGGCCTGACGCAGGCCCGCGCGCGTCAATCCGGACAGATTGACGGGGGCGGCGACGGCCGCGCCTGAAACACGCGAAAGATCGAGGGTCACGCCCACGGGCAAGGGTCCATGCGTTGGAGGGAGGCCGCCCCTATAGCACGAAACGGAGCGGATTTAAGGTGGGGGCGGATGGGGCGTTGCTCAAGCCTGAGCCCGTATATATGATACGCATATAAATCATATATTCCGGAGCGCTCCCCATGGGCATCGTCAACATCGAGGATGAGCTGCACGAGCAGCTGCGCCGGGCCAGCCGGGCGTCGTGCCGATCAATCAACGGCCAGGCCGCGTTCTGGATCAGGCTGGGCATGCTGTGCGAGCTGAACCCCGGCCTCACCTTTCAGGAACTGGTGGCGCGCGAGCTGAAGGCGGCGGGCGTCGAGGCCCCCGGCCTGACCGCCGCTGCATGACCAAGAGCCCGGCCGAGGTCGCGCTCATGGCCGAATCCGGCCGCCTGCTCGCCTCTGTGTTCACCCATCTGGACGGCCTGCCGCTGGCGGGCATGAGCACGCTGGAGATCAACGACCGGGTCGAGGCCTTCATCGTGGATCAGTTGAACGCCCGGCCCGCCAGCAAGGGTCAGTACGGCTACGGCTTTGTGCTGAACAGCTCGCGCAATGCGGTGGTCTGCCACGGCGTGCCGTCCGCCGATGAGGTCCTCGGCGACGGCGACATCGTCAATCTGGACATCACCCTGGAGAAGAACGGCTTCATCGCCGATTCCAGCAAGACATACCTGATCGGAACCGTGTCCGCCCCGGCCCGGCGGCTGGTGCGCACCACATACGAAGCCCTGTGGAAGGGCGTCTCCGCCGTCCGCCCCGGCGCCCGCCTCGGCGACATCGGCCACGCCATCGAGCGGCATGCCAGGCGGGCGGGCTATTCGGTGGTGCGGGAGTACTGCGGCCACGGCATCGGTCGCGAGATGCACGAGGCGCCCCAGGTGCTGCATTTCGGAAAACCCGGAACCGGCCTGATCCTGAAGGAGGGCATGACCTTCACCATCGAGCCCATGCTCAATCAGGGTCGTGCGGCGGTCTGCACCGAGGACGACGGCTGGACCGTCGTCACCGCCGACGGCAAGCTCTCCGCCCAGTTCGAACACACCGTTGCCGTCACCGGAACCGGCGTGCACGTGCTGACGCTTCGGCCGGAGGAGCGCCGATCAGCAGCCTAGGTGGTGAAGGCGGGGCGAACTCCAGCCCAACCCATCCATTCGTCATCGCCGGGCTTGTCCCGGCGATCCATACCCTCGGACGGGTCCGGGCGAGCCCTGAACGCCAAGTGAGTATGGATTCCCGGCACAAGGCCGGGAATGACGATTTGGGGGCCATGAACCTCAAACCTCGGCGCCCAGCGCCTCCCCCAGAAACCCCGCAAACCGTTTCAGCGCCTCGTCGGTCAGGGCTTGGTCGTGGCGCATGGGGCCGGCGCCGGTGGGTTCGTCGAAGGCGTGGGTGCCGTCCACGGTCCAGCGTTCGATCTCCACATGGCCGCAGGCCACGTCCAGCACTCGCTCGGCGTTGCGCACCGTGGTCAGGTGATCGCGCGCGGCGATGACGGCCAGGGTTTTCGGACAGTGGCGCCAGGGCCGGAACCGCCCCGTCGCCGCCACCCCCACATAGGGATAGGCCAGAAACACCGCCTTCACCCCAGACAGGTCGGCCGCCGCCGGATCGCGCAGCAGCATCTCGCCGGCCATCTCCCGCGGCGCGCTCAAGGCCTCCATGATGGCCCAGCCCCCGTGGCTCCAGCCCGCCAGGCCCAGCCGGGACCCATCCACGTCGGGCCGTTGCGACAGGCCCTGGATGGCCGCCATCACATCCCCAGCCCGCGCCCAGCCGCGCAGGCGCACCCCGGTGCAGACGGTGGCCAGGGCGAAGGCCCGGCTCCATCCGCGCGCGCCGAAACTGTCGATGATGAAGGCGCGTATCCCCGCCGCCTTCGCCGCCTCGGCGTACAGGGGCAGGTGAGCCCTCAGCCCCCCGCAGCCGTGGAACAACAGCACCGCCGGCCGCGCCCGGTCGTCGTCGGGCCCCACATGTTGCGTGTGCGGCTCCAGCATCGCCCAGCGCTCGGCGGTGGTGTCCATGGGGGCTCCTTCAGCAACAGCGGCAGGCCGCCGCCCACCCTAGTCCGTCATCCCCGGCCTTGTCCCCGGGGTCCGGAGGTTCCCAAATGCGGCTGCGTCCGCATCTTTTTGATCCCACTGCTCCCGGCGCCCTTACACTGGGCGCCGGTGGACATGGAGCGGGAGGACGATTTCAGACGATTCAGACAATTCAGACCCTGTTTTTTTGAGTCCGGAGTCTGAAATCTAGTGCCGGAACACCCGCACCCCGGTGAAGGCCATGGCCACGCCCTTGTCGTCGGCGGCGGCGATGACCTCGTCGTCGCGGATCGAGCCCCCGGGCTGGATCACCGCGGTGGCGCCCGCCGCCACGGCCTCCAGCAGACCGTCGGCGAAGGGGAAGAAGGCCTCCGACGCACAGGCCGAGCCCTGCGCCAGCGAGTGGGCCAGTCCCCCAAATTGCTTGGCATGGGCCTCGCCCGCTTCCTTGGCCCGGATGGCGGCGATGCGGGCGGAGTCGCGCCGGTTCATCTGGCCCGCGCCGATGCCCGCCGTCTGGCCGGCCCTGGCGTAGACGATGGCGTTGGACTTCACGTGCTTGGCCACGGTGAAGGCGAACAGCATGTCGCGCACCTCCTCGTCGGTGGGCTGGCGCTTCGTCACGATCTTCAGGTCCGCGGGCGTGATGCGGGCCAGGTCGCGCGACTGCACCAGCAGGCCCCCGGCCACCGAGCGGAACACCTGCCCCGGCTGCAGGGGATCGGGCAGGCCGTCGGTGATCAGCAGGCGCAGGTTCTTCTTCGCCGCGAACACCGCCTTCGCCGCTTCGTCGGCGCCCGGCGCGATCACCACCTCGGTGAAGATCCCGGTGATCAGGGTCGCGTCGGCTGCCGTCAGCGGCCGGTTGACCGCCACCACCCCGCCGAAGGCCGACACCGCGTCGCACTCCAGCGCCCGGGCGTAGGCTTCCGACAGGTCCTTGCCCACCGCCACTCCGCACGGGTTGGCGTGCTTGACGATGACGCAGGCGGGCTCCTCGAACTCGGCCACCAGCTCATAGGCCGCGTCCGCGTCGGCGATGTTGTTGTAACCGAGCTCCTTGCCCTGCAGCTGGCGGGCGTTGGCCACGCCGGGGCGGGTCTCCGAGGTGCGGTAGAAGGCGCCCGCCTGGTGCGGGTTCTCGCCGTAGCGCAGGGTCTGGGCCAGGCTGCCGGCGATGGTCTTGCGGGCCGGGGCGGCGTCCTCCACCTGACCGGCGAACCAGCCGGACACCGCCGCGTCATAGGCGGCCGTGCGCGCAAAGGCCCGCGCCGCCAGTCGCTTGCGCAGGGCAAGGCTGGTGCTCCCGTCCGCCTTCAGGGCCGCCACGGCCTCGTCGATGGACTCCCGGTCCACGCAGACCGCCACATAGCCGTGGTTCTTGGCCGAGGACCGGATCATGGCCGGGCCGCCGATGTCGATGTTCTCCACGGCCGAGGCGAAGTCGCCCCCGCCCGCGATGGTGGCTTCGAAGGGGTAAAGGTCGATCCACACCAGATCGATGGGGCCGATGCCGTGCTCGGCCATGGCCTTCGCGTGCTCCGGCGCATCGCGCACGCCCAGCAGGCCGCCGTGCACCACGGGATGCAGCGTCTTGACCCGCCCGTCCATCATCTCCGGGAAGCCGGTCAGATCGGCCACGTCCTTCACCGGCAGGCCGGCTTTCTCGATAGCCGCCCGGGTGCCGCCCGTGGACACCAGCTCCACCCCCAGCTCGGCCAGGGCGCGGGCCACATCCTCGAGCCCCGACTTGTCGGACAGGGAGATCAGCGCCCGGACGGGTTTGACGGCGTCGGGGGCAGGCGGAAAGTCGGGCGCGGCGGGCATGGGAATCCGTTCTGGCAGGCTTGGGGCGGGGGAGGCGGGAACGGCGCGCCGTTAACACGCGCCGCCCGGTTCCGCCACCTTCGGCGCGCCTTACCCCGTCTCGCCGCTGGCGCCGGCCGGGCTCATCTTCCAGCGGATCCTGGTCTCGGCGTCGGTGCGGGCCGAGCCGCGCAGCACCAGCTGCAGCGAGCGCCGGGTCAGGCCGTCCGCCACATGGACCGAGGGCTCGATGTCCACGTCCGGCGCGTCGCTCCGGAACCACCAGCCCCGGCCCGAAGCGCCGCGCAGCAGAATGCTGCGCTTGTCCCGCGCCAGAGACGCCTGAACCCCCGGCTCCAGATGGAAGCGCACCGCATAGGGCGCCGCCAGCGGGCGGGCCGCGTCCTTGTGCCCGTCGCACGGATACAGCCGCTCCTCGGCCCGAAGTTCGTCCAGCCGCTGGTCCAGATACAGCCGGCGCTGATGCTTCAGGCCAAAGCGCGGGGCCCAACCGTCGTGCTCGATCTCCAGCCATACTGCGCCCTCGGCGGCGCGGTGCTGGGCGTCCACATGGATCGTGGGCCCCACAAGGCGCGTGCCCAGAAGGTCCGCCTTCCACCCGGTCAGGGGCTGGGCCATGGCCCCGTCGCCCAGACACAGGGTCGAGCCGGCCGGGGTCAGGCGCATGGCCTGCCGCTCATGGGCGCGCGGGGTCCAGCCGCAGTTGGTGACGATGCGGTCCCGCCCGCAGATGATCTCCATGGCCCCGGTCTGGGCGCAGGCCGTGCCGCTCCACGGGCCCGTGGCGGGCGGCGCCGCATCGGCGATCAGGGTCAGCAGCGGGGTATGCACCCGGGCGTAGCCGCCGGGGCCCATGCCCTCCACCGGGCCGGGATCGTCCTCGTCGTGGGCGCGGGCGGCGGCGACCAGGGCCGGGTCCAGCGCCCCGCCGCCCTGGAATGCGGCCAGCCGCCCGTCGGGCAGGGTCAGGGTGCGCAGCCCCATGGTCAGCCGCCCGATGGCCAGCGCCAGCTCCGGCGGCGGCGTCTCGGCCAGCTGCAGCAGCACGTCGTCCAGGGTCAGCAGGTCCAGCAGCAGCTCCAGGCCCGCCTGGGGCGAGCGGCTGGCGTGGGCGCCGTCCTCGCGCACCGTGTGCTTGAGGGCGGACGCCAGCTTGTTCAGGGCGCGGCGACGCAGCGACGCGCCCGCCTTGCCCCCCAGTGCACACCCGGCCACGGCCGCCGCCGTGCGCTGGGCAGCGTTCTCGGCCAGTCCGCCGGGGGGGCGCAGAAGCTGCCGCGCCTGCCGGGCCAGGATGTCGGCCAGCAGGGCGCGGTCCGCCTCATTGGCCACCGCCGCCATGCGCCGGGCCGCGCAGGCCAGGTTGAACACCCGCCGGGCCAGAATGTCGGGCTGCCATGAGAACGGCGACCAGTGGGAGAACACCGCGTGCCAGCCCAGGGTCAGGCGCAGCGCCTCGCGCGCGCCCTTCTCTCCGGCCAGCATCAGCGACGGCAGCCAGGCGAACTCGTGCAGGGCGACGGCGAACGACCGGCTGGGGCTGGGCCGGTTCCAGGGGTCCTCGGGGCTTCTCAGGTCCATGGACACGCCGGACAGCATCATGCGTCCGCCCAGCAGCGCGCGGCCGATCTCGGCGTCGCTGGGCCGGAAGTCGCGCGGCGTGGCGGCGAAGCCCTCGGCGCGGGGCCACTTCAGGGTCTGGTGATAGCCGGGCAGGCCGTACAGCTCGATGAAGGACTGGCGGGTCAGCAGGCGTCCCGCGATGGCCGGGGCCAGGCTCCAGCCGCCGGGGCTGGGCGCGCGCTTCACCGGCGCGGGCGCGGCGGGGCGCGAGGGATCGGCGAAGGGGGCGCTGGGCAGTTTCACGCGGCGGCCTTCAAAGCCTTTATGTTGTCGGCGTAGGCGTCCGCCCCCCCCTTGAACACCGAGGACCCCGCCACCAGCGCATCCGCGCCGGCGGAGACGCAGGCGCCCGCATTGGCCGCCACCACCCCGCCGTCCACCTGAAGGTGCGCGGGACTGCCGGCGCGATCGAGGATGGCGCGGGCGCGTTCGATCTTGGTCAGGGCGCTGTCGATGAATTTCTGGCCGCCAAAGCCCGGATTGACCGACATGATCAGCACCAGGTCCACCAGATCCACCACCTCCTCAAGGATGCTCAGGGGCGTGGCCGGGTTGAACACGATGCCCGCCCTGGCTCCCAGGCCCCGGATCGTGCCCAGGGTGCGGTGCAGGTGCGGTCCGCTCTCGGGATGGACGCTCAGAATGTCGGCGCCGGCCTCGCGGTAGGCCTCCAGCCACGGGTCCACCGGCGCCACCATCAGGTGCACGTCGAACGGCAGGGTCGAATGGGGCCGCAGGGCCTTCACCACCGCCGGGCCGATGGTCAGGTTCGGCACGAAATGGCCGTCCATCACATCCACATGCACCCAGTCGGCGCCCGCGGCCTCGATGGCCGCCACTTCCTGTCCCAGCTTCGCGAAATCGCTGGCCAGGATCGACGGACAGATCAGGGGAGTTTTCACCATGCCCCGACTTACGGCGGGCGCGCATGAGGGGCAAGCGGGGAGGGACGATCAGGCGGAGTTCAGATGACCTGAATCAGGAGCCAACTAATTTAGCTACAGCGTTATCAGCCCACGCGTCTCATACACCGAGGGCTCGTACGGCTTGGCCCGAATGAATGCCGAGGAGGATGTGTTGAGAATCACTTCCGCCTCCCCCGAAGTCGTCAGCTTCAGGAGCGGTGCCTGCCAATCGACGATTTCGCCCGCGAAATGCGATACCTGCCCATCATCGTGGACGGTGAAACTGTAAGTTTTTCCAATCTCAAACATCTGCATCTCCATGTCATCAGTATTCCAAGGATTGCATATCGTTGCGTCAATATCGGTCATGGAAAAGGGCGGGCCCATCGCTGGACCCGCCCTTCTGTTCAGTCTGAGCTGAATGGTCCCGGCTCGGCGTCGCGGGCCGCTAGGCGACCCGCTCGTTGGCCGGGATGACGGACTTAAAAGTCCATGCCGCCCATGCCGCCCATGCCGCCGCCCATGTCCGGGGCGCCGCCGCCCGAGGACTTCTTGGGAGCGTCAGCCACGGCGGCTTCGGTGGTGATCAGGATGCCGGCCACGGAGGCGGCGTCCTGCAGGGCGGTGCGGACCACCTTGGCGGGGTCGATCACGCCCATCTTCACCAGGTCGCCGTACTCCTCGGTCTGGGCGTTGAAGCCGAACGAGGCGTCCTTGTTCTCCAGCACCTTGCCGACCACGATGGAGCCTTCGACGCCCGCGTTCTCGGCGATCTGCCGGATCGGGGCCTGGATGGCGCGGCGGATGATGGCGATGCCCGCGGTCTGATCGGCGTTGTCGCCCTTCAGGCCTTCGAGCGCCTTGGTCGCCTTCAGCAGCGCGATGCCGCCGCCGGGGACGATGCCTTCTTCAACCGCCGCACGCGTGGCGTTCAGGGCGTCGTCGACGCGATCCTTCTTCTCCTTGACCTCGACCTCGGTCGAGCCGCCGACGCGGATCACCGCGACGCCGCCGGCCAGCTTGGCCAGACGCTCCTGCAGCTTCTCCTTGTCGTAGTCCGAGGTGGTGTCCTCGATCTGGCGCTTGATCTGGGCGATGCGGCCCTCGATCGCGTCCTTCTCGCCGACGCCGTCAACGATGGTGGTGTCGTCCTTGGTGATGGTGACCTTCTTGGCCTTGCCCAGCATGTCCAGGGTGACGTTTTCCAGCTTGATGCCCAGGTCTTCCGAGATCACCTGGCCGCCGGTCAGGACGGCGATGTCCTCCAGCATGGCCTTGCGGCGGTCACCGAAGCCCGGCGCCTTGACCGCCGCGACCCGCAGGCCGCCGCGCAGCTTGTTGACCACCAGGGTGGCCAGGGCCTCGCCCTCGATGTCCTCGGCGATGATGACCAGCGGTCGACCCGACTGAACCACGGCTTCCAGGATCGGCAGCATGGCCTGCAGCGAGGACAGCTTCTTCTCGTGGAGCAGGATCAGGGGCTCCTCGAGATCGGCCTCCATCTTGTCGGCGTTGGTGATGAAGTAGGGCGACAGGTAGCCGCGGTCGAACTGCATGCCTTCCACGACGTCCAGCTCGGTCTCGGCGGTCTTGGCTTCCTCAACCGTGATGACGCCTTCGTTGCCGACCTTGTCCATGGCCTTGGCGATCATCTCGCCGACTTCCACGTCGCCGTTGGCCGAGATGGTGCCGACCTGGGCGATTTCCGAGTTGGCCGAAACCTTCTTGGAGGTGGCCTTGATCTCGGCGAGGACGGCGGTGACCGCCTTGTCGATGCCGCGCTTCAGGTCCATCGGGTTCATGCCGGCCGCGACCGACTTCAGGCCTTCCTGAACGATGGACTGGGCCAGAACCGTGGCGGTGGTGGTGCCGTCACCCGCCTTGTCGTTCGTCTTCGAAGCGACTTCGCGGATCATCTGGGCGCCCATGTTCTCGAAGGCGTCTTCCAGCTCGATTTCCTTGGCCACCGAAACGCCGTCCTTGGTCGAGCGCGGGGCGCCGAAGGACTTCTGGATGACCACGTTGCGGCCCTTGGGCCCCAGGGTCACCTTCACGGCATTGGCGAGGACGTTGACGCCGCGCAGCATCTTGTCGCGCGCGTCGGTGTTGAAATGTACGATCTTGGCGGCCATGTTCGGCAGCTCCTATCTATTGATTTCGTTTAAGAAGGTGGTCGACGCGGGTGCTTAGGACAGCACGCCCAGAACGTCGGATTCCTTCATGATGATCAGGTCGTCGCCATCGATCTTCACTTCCGTGCCCGACCACTTGCCGAACAGGATGCGGTCGCCGGCCTTCAGCTCCAGGGCGTTGACCTTGCCGCTGTCGTCACGGGCGCCGGGGCCGACGGAGACGACTTCGCCTTCCTGGGGCTTTTCCTTGGCCGTGTCGGGGATGATGATCCCGCCCTTGGTCTTGGATTCTTCTTCCACGCGCTTGACCAGCACGCGATCGCCGAGAGGACGAAACGCCATCTGTATGATCTCCTTAAAGGATCGAGTTCCTGCCCGGGCCATGGCTGTTAGCAGCCACCCTGCCCGAGTGCTAATGCAGCCGGGAGATAGGCCCCGGGCCCATGCGGGTCAAGGGTTTGGCGTCAGAGAATTTTCTGCGCGGGCCGGGTGGGCCAAGCTCCAGTCGGCGCGAACCTGACGCTCGAACAGGGCCTGGGTGCGGCGCAGGGCGCCGGCCCGGGGGTCGGTTGCGGCGCCGATCCGCTGGAACAGGGCGGCTTCCGCCTCGTCCAGATGCCGCCGCGCCTCGGCGGCCCGGCCGTCGTCCAGCAGGAAGTCGGCCACGGCCACGGTCTGGCGCATGGCCTCGGGATGGCCCGGCGACAGGCGCGAGCGGGCGATATCCAGGGTGCGCCCGTAGACGGCGTCCGCCTCCGCCTTGCGGTCCAGCTTCGCCAGGGTGTGGGCGTAGCCGTCCAGGGTGGCGAGAATGTCGGGACTGTCCGTCCCCACGGCCGGCTCCAGCGCCGCCAGGGCCTGCACGAACAGGGGCTCTGCTTCCGCATGCCTGTCCTGATCGCCCAGGATCAGGGCCAGGTTGGCGAAGGCGATGCCGGTGAACGGATGATCCGGCCCGGCCACCGTCACCAGCAGATCGGCGGCGCGGCGGAAGACGGGATCGGCCTCGGGCGAGCGGCCGGTCATGCGCAGGTGCCAGCCCAGATTGGTCAGGCACTGGGCCAGAAGCTCATCGTCGCCCGAACTTTCGGCGATGCGCACGGCGCGGCGATAGACCGGCTCGGCCGCATGTTCGCGACCCCGGCGGCGCAGGATGTTGCCCAGATTCGACAGGGCGATGGCCACGTGGGGGTGATCCGGCCCGTTGACCGCTTCGTAGACCGTCAGGGCGCCACGGTAGGCCCGGTCCGCCTCGTCATACCGGCCCTGCGCCTGCAGGCTGACCGCCAGCTGGTTCTGGGCGTCGCCGGTCAGGGAATCGGCCTCCCCCAGATGCTCGCGGCGCAGGGTCAGGGCCCGGCGCGCGTGGACCTCGGACTCTTCGGCCCGGCCCAGAAAGTCCAGAATGCGCGCCCGGTCATAGGCCAGGGCCGCCTGTCCCGGCCCGTCCAGGGCGTCGCCGCCCAGCGCCTCGGACCGGTCCAGCAGGGCCAGGGCTTCGGCGTAACGGCCCTGATTGGTGCGGATGCGCGCCAGGGATGCGGTGGCCCGCCCAGCCGCCCCGTGGGCTTCGGGCCCCGCGGCTTCCAGCCGCCGGGCAGCCTCGGCCAGCACCGCATAGGCGCCGTCCACGTCGCCCAGGGCCAGACGGGACCGGGCGGCATCCGTGAAGGCCTCGGCCGCCCCCGCCGCATCATGGTTCAGGACCAGGGCCCGCCCGGCCTCCGCGAAGGCTTCGGCGGCGCCGGCATGGTCGCCCGCGTCACGGCTGTCCCGCGCCGAACGGGCCAGAACCTCCGGGTCCGCCGAGACGGTCACCCGCGAGCCCACGCCGGTCTGGGCTGCGGTCTGGGCCACAGCCGGGCGGGCCCCCGGCAACGCCAGCAGACCTGCCGCCGCCAGGACGCAGAATGACCGAACGCGAAACCCCATGGGCGCCTCCCGTAACGACGGTATGGCCTGGCCGGTCCTGCCGCAAGGCCGTCCTCAGCCTGAACGGCGGATGAACGGAGGCCTCCGGGGACGTTCAGCCCGGCTGGCCAGGATGAAGGCTCACCAGACATCCCGCCCATCTCGGCGGATGCGACTGAAAGGAGCCCATCATGATGAACTTCCGCACCCTCGCCGCCGGCGCCGCGGGCGCCCTGGCCCTGACCGCCGCCTCCGCCGCCCCCGTGTCGGCCGATGACCGCGAGCGCGACGCCCTGATCGGCGCGGGCATCGGCGCCATCGCCGGCGCCCTGATCGGCAACGGCGACGGCAGCTATATCGCCGGCGGCGCAATCGCCGGCGCGGCCCTGGGCTACGCCAGCGCGGACGATGACGACCGCCGCTATTACAGGAACGGGCGCTACTACCGGGACGGCCGCTACTATCGCAACGCCGACGAATGGCGCCGGTACAACCAGCGCTACGACCGTCGCTATGATCGGCGGGCGGACCGCCGCGACTGGCGTCATGATCGCCGCGACGACCGCCGCGACTGGCGACAGGACCGTCGTGAGGACCGCCGCGACTGGCGCCACGACCGTCGGGACGATCGCCGCGATTACCGCCGCTGGTAAGGATTCAGGACGACGCTAGATCGTCTCTCTCTCTCTCTCTCTCTGAGGGGCGGATCCGGAAGGGTCCGCCCCTTTCGCTTGCCGTCACTCGGACAGGCGATCGATCAGGGCTGTGGTCGAGGGATCGTGGGGGCGGGACTGACCGCTTTCGATCTCGCCCAGGATGGTGCGAGCCATGGCCTTGCCCAACTCCACGCCCCACTGGTCGAAGCTGTTGATGCGCCAGATGACCCCCTCCACGAACACCTTGTGCTCGTAAAGCGCGATCAGGGCGCCCAGGGTCTCGGGCGTCAGGCGCTCCATCAGGATGGCGGTGGACGGCCGGTTGCCGGGGAAGGTCTTGTGGGGCGCCAGGCGGTCGGCCTCGGCGGGCGCATGACCGGCGGCGATCAGCTCGTCCCGCGCCGCCTTCAGCGACTTGCCCATCATCAGCGCCTCGGCCTGGGCCAGGGCGTTGGCCCAGAGGGCGGGCTGGGGCCGGTCCTCCTCGTCGCGGGCGACCACCACGAAGTCGGCGGGCACCGTCTCCGGCCCCTGATGCAGCTGCTGGAAGAAGGCATGCTGGCCGTTGGTGCCGGGCTCGCCGAACACCACCGGACAGGTCTGGCGCGGCACGGGAGACCCGTCATCGCGGATGCGCTTGCCGTTGGACTCCATCTCCAGCTGCTGCAGGAAGGCGGCCAGACGGCGCAGGCGGTGGGCGTAGGGCGCCACCGTGCGCGCGCTGCGGCCCAGTCCGTTGACGTTCCAGATTTCGGCGGCGGCCATCAGCACCGGCGCGTTCCGCTCCAGCGGCGCGTCCCGGAAGTGGGCGTCCATGTCCGCCGCCCCGTCCAGCATGCGCTGGAACAGCTCCGGCCCCAGGCCGATGGCGCAGGACAGTCCCACCGCCGACCACAGGGAGTAGCGCCCGCCCACCCAGTCCCGGAAGGCGAAGGTGCGGCCGCAGCCGAACCGCTCGGCCAGTTGCGGCGCGGCGGTGACGCCGATGAAGTGCCGGTCCAGACCGTCGACGGGCAGGGCGGCCGCCAGCCACCGGCGGGCCAGCTCGGCGTTGGCCAGGGTCTCCTGGGTGGTGAAGGTCTTGGAGACCACGATCACCAGGGTGGTTTCGGGGTCCAGCCCGGTCAGGGTCTGGTCCATCTCGGCCCGGTCGATGTTGGCCACGAAGCGGACCTCGATATCCGGCGTGCGCGGCGCCAAAGCGTCCCAGACCAGCCGTGGCCCCAGATCCGACCCGCCGATGCCCACATGGACCACCGTCCGGAACGGCTTGCCCGTGGCGCCTGCCTCATCGCCCGAACGCACCGCGCGGGCGTAGTCGGCCATGGCCTTGCGCACCGCCTTCACCTCCCGCGACACCGGTTCGCCCAGGGCGCGATAGTCGGCGCCGGGCCGCGCTCGCAGGGCGGCGTGGAGCACGGCGCGCCCTTCGGTGAAATTGACCGCCTCGCCGCCGAACAGCCGTGCCCGCGCCGCCTCGATCTCGGCCCCGTGCGCCAGGCCCAGCGCCGCCTCCATCCCCTCCCGGGTCCAGCTCTGCTTGGACAGGTCGATGGTCAGGCCCGCGGCCTCCACCGTCAGGCGCGACAGGCGGTCCGGGTCGGCGGCGAACTGATCGACGATGCGCACGCCGCGATCCCGGGCGGCGACGGAGTCAAAGGCGGTCCAGGCGGCGTCGAGATCCATGGCGGGCTCCTTCGCAATCGGGCGCGATCGAACAGGGTCAACACATCGTTTACGGGGCAGGCGTAAGCCGGGGCAACCGGCATTCCGTCGAATCGCCGCCGAAGGAGCCTGCCATGTCCTGCGGACTGATGATCGCCGCCGCCCTGATGCTGACCGATCCCACCGTGGCGGCCGCGTCTGCAGTCACACCGTCGGCCGAGACGCCGGTGGCGGGCGAGTCCCTGTTTCTGGACATCGTGTCCCGTTCACAGACCCTGAAAGGGGTGGTCGACGGCTGGATCGAGACCGGCTTCGACGCCGCCGCCTTCGCCGGCTTCCGCCAGGACGCCGAGGCCCTGGCCGCGCTGGACATGCAGGGCCACATCACCCTGCGCGACCGCAATGTGGACGGCGACCTGAAGTGCATCCTGCGCGGCATCGCCGAGGACATGCCCGGCCGTCTGGACGCGATTCAGAATGCGCCCGACGACCGCGAGCGGGGCGTGGCGCTCAGCGAGCTGTCGCACCTGCTGGACGACAACGCCGCCGTCATCCTCGCCCCGCCGCAACCGGCCTCCTGAGGACTCAGGCCGCCTCGGCGCCCTCTTCAAGCTCATCGGCGTATTTGATCGAACAGCCATACGGCTGGGCGAACGGAGTCGCCACGGGACGGCCGGCTCCGTGGTCCTCCAGAGCTGCGCGCACATAATTGGTCGCGCCGTCCAGCGTCGCAACGTCGGCGCTGGGCCGGTCGTCGATGCCGCCGGTGAAGATGATGCGGCCCTCCTCGTCGATCACGCGCATGTCGGGCGTGGTGACCGCGCCATAGGCCCGGCCTGTCTCGCCGGTGGGGTCCGCCAGCAGGTGGGTGAAGCTCGCGTCGTACTCGGCCCGCCAGCCGCGCGCGTCCTCGCCCTCCACATAGCCCTGGGTGCCCGGGGCTGACGAGATGATGGTCAACCAGACCACGCCGTCCTGGGTCGCCTCCTGCTGAAGCGCCTGCATCGGCCCGGTGTAGTGCTTGCGCACATAGGGGCAGTCCTCATTGGTCCATTCCAGAACCACCACCCGGCCACGGAAATCGGACAACGAAACCTGTTCGCCCTCGGCGCTGACCAGGGTGAAGTCCGGCGCCATCTGGCCGTCAGCCTCGGCGGTCTCGGTGGTTTCGGGTGCGTCGGCGGGCGCCTCGGCCGGTTGATTGCAGGCCGCCAGAGCGAGGGCGGACGCGGCGGCCATGGCCAGGATGCGGATCTTCATGGGATGGGCTCCTTGGTTGGTCGAAGGGATCAGGCGGCGTCGTTGAGCGCCTCGGCCACGAGGCCGGGGGTCAGAAGCTGGGGCAGGATGCGCGGCGCGTCGGAACCGGAACCATAGATCAGATACAGCGGAACGCCCGAGCGGCCGTGCCGCTCCAGCTCCCGCGCGATGGCGTCATCCCGCAGGGTCCAGTCCGCGACCATATAGACCGCGCCGGTGGTCTCGACGGCGCTCCGCACCCGGTCCGACGCCAGGGCGGCGCGCTCATTGACCTTGCAGGTCACGCACCAGTCGGCGGTGAAGTTCACGAACACCACCCGGCCTTCGGCCCGGGCGGCCTGAACCGCCGCGGGCGACCAGGGCGTGGAGGACAGGGCCCCGCCTTCGCTTGCGCCGGCGGCTGCCTCAGGGGCGCGGGCCAGCGAGGCGCCGCCGCCCGCCAGCCCCATGGCCGCGACGATGGACAGGACGGCGGCCACGGTGCTGACCACCCCGCCGCGTCCCTCGGCCCGCGCCGCCTGCCGCCAGCCCCACAGGAACAGGCCCAGGGCCAGCATCAGGGCGCCGGTCATCAGCAGGGCCAGGGACTCCGCCCCGGCCTGACGGGCGAACACCCACACCAGCCACAGGGCCGCGCCGTACATGGGAAAGGCCAGCACGCCCTTGAGCCGGTCCATCCACGGACCGGGGCGCGGAAACCGCTTCAGCAGGCCCGGCGACAGGCTCACCGCCACATAGGGCAGGGCCAGACCCAGCCCCAGCATCAGGAACACCGCCACGGCCATGGGCGCGGGCATGACGAGCGCGGCGCCGAGGGCAAAGGCCATGAAGGGCGCGGTGCACGGCGCCGCCACCACCACCGCCAGAACGCCGGTGAAGAAGGCCCCCACGCTGCCCGGCAGGCGCGACAGGCGTCCGCCCGCGCCGCCCTCGGCCAGGCCCTGCGCCGCCATGCCCACATGGAACACGCCCGACAGGTTCAGACCCACCGCCAGCATCAGCAGGGCCAGGCCCGCAATCACGCCGGGCGACTGCAGCTGGAAGCCCCAGCCCACGGCCTGCCCCGCGGCCCGCAAGGCGATCAGGGCGACGGCCAGGATCAGGAAGGTGGTCAGCACCCCGGCCAGGAAGGCCAGCCCGTCCCGCCGCGCCTCGCCCGGCTCGTGGGCCGAGGCCGACAGCGCCGCCGCCTTCATGGCCAGGATCGGGAACACGCACGGCATCAGGTTCAGGATCAGTCCGCCGATCAGGGCGAACAGCGCCGCCTGCAGGAACAGGCCGACCCCTGTCGGCGCCGCGCGCTCCGCCAGGGCGCCCTCGCCGGTGGTTCCCGCCAGCGGCTCGCCGACCTCGGCGGTGATCTCCCAGGCGCCCGCCGATGTGGACAGCACCCCGGCCATCGGGCCGTTCAGACCGCCGGTCAGAATGGCCCGACCGGCCGTCAGGGTCAGCGACAGGCCGTCGGATCCCCGCTCGCCCGGCTGTTCGGCCGGATGGTCGATGACCCCGCCCTCGAAGGGGAAGAAATAGACGTCGGAAAGATCTTCGCCCGACAGGGCCTCGCCCGTGACGGTCAGCAGCACCGTCTCGCCCTGACGCGTCACCCGCGCGGTCAGGTCGCCGGGGCGTGGGGCGGTCTCGAGGATGCGGGAAATGGCCGCGCCGTGCGCCCGGTCCAGCGGGGCCTCCCCGTCGTCCACGCGCAGGTCCAGCGTCAGGGTCAGCTCGTCCGGCACGCACATCTCGTCGCTGCACACCATGAACAGGGCGTCCACCGACAGCGACAGCACCGAGCCCGGCGCCGCATCGGCCGGGATCTCGATGGGGACCGGCAGATAGATCTGGTCCGAATAGCCGTAGTTCATCAGGCTCTGCAGCCGCTGGCGCTCGGGCAGGGGCCAGACGATGTCGCCCGCCTCCACCCCGCCGGGCAGGGTCCAGTCCAGTTCGGTGGGTCCGCCGGAGTCGCCCGGATTGCGCCAGTAGGTGTGCCAGCCGGGCTCGATGTCCTGCCGCACGGCCACCACGGCGGTGGAGCCCGGCGCGGCCCACTGGCTCATGGGGACCAGTTCGGCGGCGATGCGCTCGGTGCGCTGCACCTGGGCGTCGGCGGGCAGGGCCGCCAGCCAGACAAACAGACCGATCAGGACGGCCGACAGCGATCGCACGGGCGTTCAGTCTCCACAGGTGTTGCGGTTCCTGACGAACCCTAGCGATCCCGCCGACAGGTGCAACCGGAACCGGCGCCGCAGGCCTATTGATCCGCCGGACGGGTCCCGGCGTTGACCGCGATGCGGCCGATCAGCCCTTTGACGATCAGATCGAGGGGCGAGCCCTCGCGATAGTCGGCGGCGGCGACGAAATTCACCCGGTCCTCCGAGATCAGCGAATAGATCTTCTGCTGGTCGCGGTCGGAATTGCGCGGGTCATAGACGGCGATGGAGAAGCCGCCCTTGGTGTGCATCATCTTCATGGTGGGCACGTCGGTGTCGCCGTCGCCCAGGAAGATCATGCGGTCGAACGGGATCGGCCGCTCGTCATCGGGGATGAAGCGGTTGATGCGCTCGTGCTCGTAGTGGTTCAGCACGCCCTTGTTGATGCGGAACAGGTACTGGGTCTTGGTGGTGTAGTTCACTCCCACCGCCGGCCACACGGCCACGCCCTTGTCATCATAGACGAATTTGGACGCGAACACGTGGCGGAAGGCATCGCGGATGGGACAGCCCTCGATCATCTCCTCCAGCCCGGCCGAGATGATGTAGTGCTCGATGTCCAGGCCGTAACGGGCGCCGAAGGCGTCGATGCGCGTGAACCAGCCGGGTCCGGTCAGGTCGGTCTTGAGCCCGTCGAACAGCTTCACGTCATGGCCGTGCTCGAGCAGGTCCCGTCGCGTGATCGGCTGGCCGTTCTCGCGCGCCCGGGCCAGCATCAGCTGCATGTACATCAGGATGTTGTCGCCGTCGGCCTCGCGGGTCAGGCGGTCCGCCTCGGCCCAGAAATCGCCGATGCCCATGCCGACCGAGGGGATGAAGGTCACCTCCTGCATGTTTCCCCGCGCCAGGGTGCCGTCGAAATCGTAGATCAGGGCGGTCTTGAGGCGTTTCGTCATGCCCGGCCTTCCTGAAGCTCGAGGCCCAGCTCCGGATGGGCGGCCGCCGGCTGGATGTCGTGCGGCAGGTGCAGGATGAAGCTGGCGCCCCGGCCCGGCTCGCTCTCCAGCTCGGCCCAGCCCCCGTGCAGTTCGATCAGCGCCTTGACCAGGGCCAAGGCCACGCCGGGCCCGCCGCGCTCGCGCTGGATGTAGCGGTCAAAGACGTGGGCCTGCAGGTGATAGGGGATGCCGTGGCCCGTGTCGGTGACGCGGAACCGCGTCTCGCCGACGCCGCGCGCGGCCTCCAGGGTCACGCGGCCGCCTTCGCTGATGGAGCGGGCGGCGTTGTCCAGCAGGTGATCCAGCGCCTGGACCAGTCGCTTCTGATCCGCCCGCACCGCGCCGATCTTGTCCGGGCAGACGACCTCGACCACCCCGCCGCGGCCCTCGACCCGCGCCCGCACCCGCTCCGCGCACTGCTCCAGCACGTCGCAGACCTGCACGTCGCCCAGACTCAGGTCCATCTCGCCCGCGTCGATCTGGGCCATGTCCAGCACGTCGTCGATGGAGCGGGCCAGCTGATTGGCCGCCACCCGGATCGCCCCCGCGTGCTGGCGCGTCCGCTCGTCCAGCAAGCCTTGCGCCTCCAGCAGTTCGGAATAGCCGACGATGGTGGTCAGGGGCGTGCGCAGTTCATAGGAGACGCTGCCCACGAACTGGCGTTTCAGCTCCTGACTCTCGCGCAGGGCCGCCTCCCGCTCGGTCAGGGCCTGCTCCAGCTCGCGCCGGGCGGTCACGTCGGCGAAGGCCACCAGGGTCGCGCCGTCGGGCAGGGGCCGCGTCTGCCAGGCGGCCAGCCGGCCGTCCTCGGTGCGGGTTTCGCCCGACACCGCCACGCGGCTCTCGGGATCGGGATCGGCCACCCGCGCCTTCAGGCCCAGCCAAAGGGCCGCGTCGGGCGCGGTGCGCTTGCACAGCTCGGCCAGGGAATCGAAATCACTGGCCTCGCCCAGCTGGTCTGCGGTCACGCCCCAGAAGGTCTCGAAGGCCTCGTTGTGCAGACGCAGCCGTCCGTCCGACCCGAACACCGCCACCGCGTCGTTCAGCTTGTCGAGGGTGGCGCGCTGCACCTGGATCTGGGCGTTGTAGCGGCTGCGCAGGTCCAGCTCGCCGGTGATGTCCGAGAACAGCAGCAGCACCCCGCCCAGCGGATGCGGCTGGCGGACCACCCGCAGGGTCCGCCCGTCGGGCAGGGACCAGCTGTCGTCCGGCGCGGCTTCGGTGGCCCCGTAGAACTCCAGCTCGTGCGCCTTCCAAGCCGGATAGTCGTCCCGCTCCGGCAGCTGGCGGCGCTGGCGCAGGCGATCCAGCAGTTCGGCGTGGGTCGGGCGGTCGTCCAGCCACGCCGGGTCGATGCCGAACAGCTGCTGGAAGGCGGTGTTGTGATAGGCCAGCCGCTTGGACGGGCCGAAGATGGCCACCGCGTCGGCCAGATGGTTCAGGGTCTCGTCGTGCCCCTCCACATGGCGGCGCAGGGTGTCGCGGGTCTCTTCGGCCTCGGTCACGTCCAGGGCGAAGGCCGCCGCGCCCAGGGCCTCGCCGCTTTCCGCCCGGCCCAGCGGTTCGGCGATGATGCGCCACGCCCGCCGCCGGCCGCCGCCGGAGGTCCAGCGGAACCCTTCCTGTCTCATGCCCAGCCGCGCGGCCTCGGCGATCAGGGCGTCGGCGCCCCGGTCAAAGCCCAGGCCCCGGTCCACGGCGTCGGCCACGCTCTCGGCCTTCACCTCTTCCAGCCAGGCGCGGTTGGCCCAGACCAGCCGCCCGGTCCCGTCCACGCGCCAGGAGGGAACCGGCGAAAGCTCCGTCAGGGGCTCAGCCTCGTCCGCGCCGTCATGGCCGCGAAGCACTTCGCTGGACAGCTTCAGCCAGGCGGCGCCCGCCGCGGCCCGGCCCTGGACCCTGAGAATGCCGCGCGGCGTGCGGGCCAGGAAGTCGCAGGGCGCGCCCTGGGTCTGCAGCCGCGCCAGCCGGTCGGCGTTCTCCGGCGCGCTGGCGACCAGAGCCATCAGCAGATCACCCTCCCCGTCGCCCAGCAGCACGGCGCGCACCCGCCGGATGTCGGCGGGTTCGCCCTGGGGCTCCGCGCCTTCGCCATCCGCCGTCAGGCCCAGATAGATTTCGCCGAAGGCGCCCAGACCCGCGTCGCGGTCGGCCAGGCGCGATTCCAGGGCGGTCTGACGCGCATCCGCCGCCGACGCGCGCGCCAGCATGCGGTTTCTCAGCCGCCAGGCCCAGGCGCTGACAGACAGGGCCAGCCCTGCCGCCCCGGCGGCGGCCACGAAAGCGATGTCGGCCTCAGCCATGGTCCTCACCCGCCGATTCGGCGTTCACCATAACCCGGAACGGGCCAAATCCATCACGGTGCGGACCGCCACGTTGCCTTGGCGGCCCGCACGCCCGATATCAGCCCCATGACCGATGCCGAACCCGCCTGGACCGACCAGACCGCCCCCTCCCTGGATGACTTCGCCCGTCTGGCCGAGTCTGCCTTCGCCGGCCTGCCCGAGGGGTTCCGCGCCTTCGCCGGCGATGTGGAGTTCCGCATCCTCGATTTCGCCGATTCCGAGACCCTGTCGGAAATGGGCATGCAGGACCCGTTCGAGCTGACCGGCCTGTATCACGGGGTCGATCTGTCCCAGCGCACCGGCTTTGATCCGTCTCCGACGCCCTCGCGGGTCTATCTGTATCGCCGTCCGATTCTGGACGAGTGGTGCGAGCGCGGCGACGTGGGCCTGTCGGAGATCATCGCCCATGTGCTGATCCACGAGATCGGTCACCACTTCGGCCTGTCTGACGACGACATCGACGCCATCGAGGACGGGCTGCGCTGACCCGGCCGCCGTCAGGCCGTGCGGATGACCCCGCCCGAGGCCTCCACCGGCCAGGGCGTCAGCCGCCCTCCGGCGCAGGGACCGCCCACGCATTCGCCGGTCAGGGGTTTGAACACCGCCCCGTGCCAGCCGCACAGGATCAACTCTCCGTCCCGGGTCAGGTAGCGGTCCAGCTCGATGGCCAGCGGAAAGCCCTGGTGCGGACAGCGGTCAACCCAGCCGGCCACCTGGTCGTCCTTGCGCACCACGAAGCCATGAAAATAGGCCTCGCCGATCTGCAGCACGAAGGCGCGCGAGCCGGGATCGGCGATGTCGGCCTCCGCGCACAGGGTCACGCCGGGCGGCGTCTTCCACACCCGCTTGCGCTCGGTCGGGGGTTCGGGCGGTCGGGCTTCAGCCACCTAGTCCGCCTCGACGCGGATCGGGCGGGTCAGCAGATCCTCTATGGCCTGGTCCACGCTCCAGCGCCCGGCCAGAACCTCGGCGGTGGCGGTGCAGATGGGCGCGTCCACCGCCAGCTTCTCGCACAGGTCGCGCACGGCCGGGGCGCTCTCATAGCCCTCAGCCACCGACCGCTTGCCGGCCAGGGCCTCCGTCACCGTCTGGCCCCGGCCCAGCGCCAGGCCCAGACTCATGTTGCGCGATTGGGGGCTGGAGCAGGTCAGCACCAGATCGCCCAGACCGCACAGACCCCGCACGGTCTCGGGCCGCCCGCCCAGAGCCTCGGCGATGCGGGTGATCTCGGCGAAGCCCCGGGTGATCAGGGCGGCGTGGGCGCTGCGGCCCAGCTCGCGGCCCTCGACGATGCCGCAGGCGATGGCCAGCACATTCTTGATGGCCCCGCCGATCTCGGCGCCCACCAGATCGTCGGCCAGATAGGGCCGGAAGGTCGGGGTGGCGATGGCCGCGGCGATGGCCTTGCCCAGCGCCTCGTCCTCACAGGCCAGGGTCACGGCGGTGGGCAGGCCGCGCGCCACCTCGCCGGCGAAACTGGGGCCGGACAGCACCGCCGACGGCGTGTCGGGCAGCACTTCCGCCAGCACCTCGGTCATCAATTTCAGCGAACCGCGCTCGATGCCCTTGGAGCACAGCACCACCGGCGCGCCCCCGCCGGTCTGGTCCCGGAACGCCTCCAGCGTGCCCCGCAGGTGCTGGGCCGGCGGCACGGCCAGGATCAGGTCGCAGCCTTTCAGATCCGCCATGTCGGTGGTGGCGGCGACGCCGTCCTCCAGCGTCACGCCGGGCAGGAACAGGTCGTTGCTGCGCCGGTTGCGGATGCTCTCGACCACCTCGGCCTCGCGGGCCTGCAGCGTGGTCTTCAGTCCGGCCCGTGCGCAGACCTGGGCCAGGGCGGTGCCCCAGGCGCCCGCGCCGATCACCCCCGCCGTGCGGAACTCACCCATGGCTTCTCCCTTACGCCTTCGCGCCTTTGCGGCCTGTTTTATAGAGCGGATCGGCCAGGGCCGTCGCCTCGTCCAGCGGCCAGCGGGGCCGGGCCGCCACATCGATGTCCGAAACCAGCCCCAGCGCCAGTCGTTCCGCCCCGGCCAGGGCGATCATGGCCGCGTTGTCGGTGCAATAGGCCAGCGGCGGCGCCATAAACTCAAAACCGCATGCGGTCGCCGCGCGCTCCAGTTCGGTGCGCACCGTGCGATTGGCCGCGACCCCGCCCGCCACCACCAGCAGGCGGTGCTCATGGCGCGTCCCATAGTCGTCCATGGCCCGCGCCGACCGCTCGGTCAGCTGGCGGGCGATGGCCTTCTGCACCGCATCGGCCAGATCGGCCCGGTCCTGATCGGTCTCGCAGGTGGCCGCCAGCTTGGCCGCCGCCGTCTTCAGCCCCGAGAACGAGAAGTCGCAGCCCTTTCGCCCCAGAAGGGCCCGGGGC
Organism: Brevundimonas sp. BAL450; assembly: GCF_015767455.1. Taxonomy (NCBI): domain Bacteria; kingdom Pseudomonadati; phylum Pseudomonadota; class Alphaproteobacteria; order Caulobacterales; family Caulobacteraceae; genus Brevundimonas; species Brevundimonas sp. BAL450. Next base: position 109,500 of record NZ_JADWOW010000060.1, on the reverse strand, counting down.
AGGTCGAACCGCGCCCCGTCGCCGGTCGCCGCCAGCTTTTCCAGCGCCGGGCCGCCCGGATAACCCAGGCCCAAAGTCTTGGCGATCTTGTCGAACGCCTCGCCCGCTGCGTCGTCGATGGTGGCGCCCAGCCGGGTCATGTGGCCGATGCCGCGCACCTCCATCAGCTGGCAGTGCCCGCCCGACACCAGCAGCAACAGGAACGGATAGGGCGCCGGCGCCGCCAGACGGGCCGACACCGCGTGGCCCTCAAGGTGGTTGACCGCGATCAGGGGAATGCCGCGGGCCAGAGCCACCGCCTTGCCGAAGCTGAGCCCCACCATGACCCCGCCCACAAGGCCGGGCCCGGCGGTCGCCGCCACCGCGTCCAGCCCCTCGAAATCCACGCCGGATTGTTCCATGGCCCGCCGCACCGTGCCCGCGATGGCCTCCACATGGCTGCGCGCCGCGATCTCGGGCACCACCCCGCCGAAGGGGGCGTGCTCCGCGATCTGGCTGTGCACCACGGAGGACAGCACCTGAACCGCGCCGTCCGGCATCTGCCGCACCACCGAGGCCGCGGTCTCGTCGCAGCTGGTCTCCAGCCCCAGCACGGTCAGGACGCGCGCTTCAGCCGTCTTCGGGGCCGCCGTTGCCGCCGCCGCCTCGCTGCTATAGTCCGCGCCCATGCTCATCGGGTCGAGGTAGCCCCCCGCCCCCTCCCGCGCAACAGAAAGCCCGCCCGCCTTGTCCACGCCCCTTCGCCTCGGAACCCGCCGCTCGACCCTGGCCATGGCCCAGTCCGGCATGATGCAGCGCGCCGTGGCCCGCGCGCTCGGCGCAGACGACGACAGCGTCGAGGACGCGGTGATCCTGGTCCCCATCGTGACCACCGGGGACCGCATCCAGGACCGCCGCCTGATGGACGTGGGCGGCAAGGCCCTCTTCACCAAGGAGATCGAGCAGGCCCTGATCGACGGTCGCATCGATCTGGCGGTCCATTCGCTCAAGGACGTGCCCGCCGACATGCCGCCGGGCCTCGTGCTGGCCGCCATTCCCGAGCGCGAGGATCACCGCGACGCCTTCGTCAGCGTCAATCACTCCGGTCTTGAAGACCTGCCCCACGGGGCGCTGGTGGGCACCGCCAGCCTGCGCCGTCAGGCCCAGCTGCTGGCCGCGCGGCCGGACCTGCGCATCGAGATGCTGCGCGGCAATGTGGACACCCGCCTGAACCGTCTCGCCGCCGGGGACTTCGACGCCATCCTGCTGGCGGCCTCGGGCCTGAACCGTCTGGGCCGGGCCGAGGTCATCACCGCCTGTCTGGACGTGGAGCGCTTCGTCCCCGCCCCCGGCCAGGGGGCCCTGGCCATCCAGACCCGGTCCGCGGACGCCCTCGCCCCCTGGGCCGCCGCCCTGAACCATCGCCCCACCGCCGTGGCCGTGACCGCCGAGCGCGGCGCCATGCTGGCGCTGGAGGGTTCCTGCCGCACCGCCGTGGGGGCCTATGCCGTCATCGAGAACGACCGCCTGTCTCTGACCGCCGAGATCCTGAGCCCCGACGGCTCTGCCCGCTGGCGTCATTCGGGGGAAATCGACGCCCCCGACACCGAGACCGCCCACGATCTGGGCGTGCGCATCGGCGAGGCGGTCCACGCCGAGGCCGGCGATCAGGAACTCCCCGCCTGATGGACCGGCCCGCCCACGCGCCCCTGCGCCTGTGGGTCACCCGCGCCCGGCCCGGCGCCGAGGCCACCGCCGAACGCCTGACCGCCATGGGGCATCACCCGCTGGTCTCGCCCCTGCTGGCCGTCCGCCGCCTGAAGCCCCGCCTCGACCTGACCGGGGTCGGCGGCGTCGCCTTCACCAGCCGCAACGGCGTCGCCGCCTTCGCCGCCCTCGACCCCGAACGCGCCTTGCCGGTTTTCACCGTTGGCGACGCCACCGCCGAGTCCGCCCGCGAGGCCGGGTTCCGCCACGTTCGCTCCGCCTCCGGCGACGTGACCGCCCTGGCCGACCTGATCATTGCGCAGCATGGGGGCGGGGCCGTCCTGATCGCGGGCGCCCGCGAGCCCGCCGGCGACCTGCCCGGCGCCCTGACCACCGCCGGGGTGCAGACCCGCGCCGCCGTCCTCTACGCCGCCGTCACCGCCCCCGGCGGGCGCGGCCTGGCCGCGCTGAAAACCGGCAAGCTTGAGGGCGTCCTCATCCACTCCCCCCGCGCCGCCCGCCGCCTGGCCGACCTGACCGAGGGCCTGGTCCCCGCCGCCGGCGCCGTGCCCGCGTTCTGCATCTCCCCGGCCGCCGCGGCGCCCCTCGGCGGCTCGCCCGCCTTCGCCCCCGTGGCCGCGGAGCACCCCGACGAAGCCGCCCTGCTGTCCCTTCTTGGCAAGCCGCGCCCGCCCGTATAAAGAGCCGTCCTCGCGCGCGGCCATCCGCCCCGCGCACCGGGCCGCCTTAGCTCAGCCGGTAGAGCATCGCATTCGTAATGCGAGGGTCGCGTGTTCGAGTCACGCAGGCGGCACCACCACTTCCCCGTTTACCGCCGTCAGCGACCGCCCGCTCTCAGCCAGGCGTCGCGTGCGGCGGCGAAGCGCTGGGGGACCAGGCCGTCGACGCGAGACGTTCCGGTGATCCTGAGGCCGGCCTCGTGGCCCTTCTTCCAGGCGACGCGGCCTTCGCGGGCGACGCCCTCGGCGATGGTCACTACCATCACGACCTCGGGCAGCTGCACGTCGCGCTGCAGCCGCAGGCGCAGGCCGCCGCGGGATTCGTCCACGACGGCGCAGCCCAGTTCGAGACCGGGCGCCACCACCAGGCCGCGCACATTGGTCAGGCGCCGAGGCTCTGACCGGCGGTCGTCCTTCTTGCGAAACAGCATGATGTCCTAACGCTCCGGTCCGCCGTTGGTGTCCACGTCCACGACCCGCCGGTCCCGGTCCAGGCGAACCACCGTGTCCGCCCGCACGCCGCCCGCCAGCATGTGGCGGGTGATGCGCTCGAAATGGGCGACGAAGCGGGCCAGCCGCGCCCGCTCATCCTTGCCGAGCGCCGGGGGGTCACTCCCCCGCAGCCCGGCTTCCTGTTCGCAGCGCCAGTCCAGTATGACACCGAAGCCCGGCGCCTTCAGAAAAAGGATCCCGTCGAAGCCGGTGGTCAGCGCGGCCTGGCCATCGGCCAGCCGGGCGTTGGCCGAACGCCGCCAGACGCCGTCGGCGTCCTCGCTCCGCTCCAGGGCGTTGACCGGCGCGGCGAGGGCGTCGGCGTTCTGCGGGATCGCGCCGATGAGCCAGCCGTCCACCAGAACGGCGCGCGGCCGCCCCTTGAAGCCGGGCCACTGCGACGGGGGCTTCCGGTCATCGGCCAGTTTGTCGAAGGCGGGCAGGGCCGTGGTCTGCTCCGGTCCGGCGGCGCCCAGGGCCGCGACCGTCGCGCTCAACAACGCCAGATCATGGGTCCCCGGCGGGCCGCGCGTGGCGAACAGGGGGTGGACCTCGCGCGCCATCTGTTCCCGCTCCGCCCGCGTCAGATAGACATCGTCCAGTGACAGGTGGGCGCAGCCCAAGGCCTGCGCCGCCGCCCGCGCCAGGGTGGTCTTGCCCGACCCCTGCGCGCCCGAGATCCCGATCAGCGGCACGTGGCCCGGCCGTTCGGCGGCCTCGATCAACCGCTCCACCGCCGTGATCAGGCGGGGATCGGTCATGGTCAGTGCTGGTTTTCCGGCAGGCGCACGATCAGGCCGTCCAGGTCGTCGCTGACCCGGATCTGGCACGATAGCCGCGAGTTGGGCTCCACCGCCTCGGCGAAGTCCAGCATGGACTCCTCCATGGCTGACGGCCGCCCCGTCTCCGCCTGCCACTCCGCGTCCACATAGACGTGGCAGGTGGCGCAGGCGCAGGCGCCGCCGCAGTCTGCGTCGATGCCCGGCACATTGTTGCGGATCGCGCCCTCCATGACGGACAGCCCGTTTTTCACGTCGACGACGTGCTCGGTCCCGTCATGCTCGATGTAGGTGATCTTGGCCATCAGCCCTCAAGTAGCGAAGCGATAGGGCGAAGGAAACAAGCCCTCAAGTCGCGAAGCAATACGGCGCATGAACCATCAGGCCGAAGCCTTCGCCTTGTTCCGCTCCCGGGACACCATCAGCTTCTTGGTCTCGGCGATGGCCTTGGCCGGGTTCAGGCCCTTGGGGCACACCTGGGTGCAGTTCATGATGGTGTGGCAGCGGTAGAGCTTGAAGGGGTCCTCAAGGTCGTCCAGCCGCTTCTGGGTGGCGTCGTCGCGGCTGTCGGCGATCCAGCGGTAGGACTGCAGCAGCGCCGCCGGGCCCAGGTAGTCCTTCTGGTTCCACCAGTAGCTGGGGCAAGAGGTGGAGCAGCAGGCGCACAGGATGCACTCGTACAGCCCGTCCAGCTTCTCCCGGTCCTCCGGCGACTGAAGGCGCTCGGTGGTCGGGTCCGGTTCGTCGGACTGCAGATAGGGCTGGATCGAGTCGTATTGGGCGTAGAACAGGCTCAGGTCCGTCACCAGATCCTTGACCACCGGCTGGTGGGGCAGGGGCGCGATGGTGATGGTGGAGGACGAGCACTCCTCCCAGCCCTTGGTGCAGGACAGGGTGTTGCGCCCGTCGATGGTCATGGAGCACGACCCGCAGATGCCTTCGCGGCATGAGCGGCGGAACGCCAGGGTCGGGTCGATGGTGTTCTTGATGTGGATCAGGGCGTCCAGCAGCATCGGCCCGTGGTCGTCGGCCGACACCTCGAACACGTCCCAGCGCGGATCGGAGTCCACCTCGGGGTCATACCGGTAGACCTTGTAGGTCTTGACGTTGGTCGCGCCTTCGGGGGCCTTGTGGACCTTGCCTGTGGTAGGCTTGGAACCGCGCGGAAGGGTGAGCTGGACCATGCTTAGTAAACCCTCGCCTTGGGCTTGATGTAGTCGATGTCGCTGGACATCGTGTACTCGTGGACCGGTCGGTAATCGATGGCCACGCCCTGTCCCGGACGCTTCCACGCCAGGGTGTGCTTCATCCATTCCGCGTCGTCGCGGTCGGGATAGTCCTCGCGGGCGTGGGCCCCGCGGCTTTCCTTGCGGTTGGCCGCGCTCTCGATGGTCACCAGCGCCTGATCGATCAGGTTGTCGTATTCCAGGGTCTCGACCAGATCGGTGTTCCAGATCAGGCCGCGATCGGTGGTCTTGATATCCTCGCCCGCCGCGTGGATGGCGCGCAGCTTGGCCACGCCCTCGTCCAGGGTCTTGCCGGTGCGGAACACCGCCGCGTCGGACTGCATGGCCCGCTGCATGTCGTCGCGCAGCTTGGCCGTGGGCGTGCCGCCGGAGGCGTGGCGGAAGCGGTCCAGCCGGGCCAGGTGGGCGTCGGTGGCGCCGGCGGGCGCGGCGGGGACCGGCGCGGCCTTGTCCACCACCTCTCCGGCGCGCAGGCCGGCGGCGCGGCCGAACACCACCAGGTCGGTCAGGCTGTTGGAGCCCAGGCGGTTGGCGCCGTGCACCGAGACGCACGCCGCCTCGCCCACGGCCATCAGGCCGGGCACCACGGTGTCGGCGTTGTCGCCCACCTTGGTCAGCACCTCGCCGTGATAGTTCGTGGGGATGCCGCCCATGTTGTAGTGCACGGTCGGCAGGACCGGGATCGGGGCCTTGGTCACGTCCACGCCCGCGAAGATCTTGGCGCTTTCGGAAATGCCCGGAAGACGCGCGTGCAGGGTCTTGGGATCCAGGTGATCCAGATGCAGGAAGATGTGGTCCTTGTTCGGGCCCACGCCGCGGCCTTCGCGGATCTCGATGGTCATGGAGCGGCTGACCACGTCGCGGCTGGCCAGATCCTTGGCCGAGGGGGCGTAGCGTTCCATGAACCGCTCGCCCTCGGAATTGGTCAGATAGCCGCCCTCGCCGCGTGCGCCCTCGGTGATCAGGCAGCCGGCGCCGTAGATGCCGGTGGGGTGGAACTGCACGAACTCCATGTCCTGCAGCGGCAGGCCGGCGCGCAGCACCATGGCGTTGCCGTCGCCGGTGCAGGTGTGGGCGCTGGTGGCCGAGAAATAGGCACGGCCGTAGCCGCCGGTGGCCAGGATCACCAGCTTGGCCCGGAAACGATGCAGCTGGCCGTTGTCCAGCTGCCAGGCGGTCACGCCGGTGCAGGCGCCGTCCTGCATGATCAGGTCCAGCGCGAAATACTCGACGAAGAACTTCACCTCGCGGCGCACCGACTGGCCGTACAGGGTGTGCAGGATGGCGTGGCCGGTGCGGTCGGCGGCGGCGCAGGTGCGCTGCACCGGGCCCTCGCCGAAATTGCGGGTCATGCCGCCGAAGGCGCGCTGATAGATCTTGCCGTCCTCGGTGCGACTGAAGGGCACGCCCCAGTGCTCCAGCTCGTAGACCGCCTTGGGCGCCTCGCGCACCAGATATTCAATGGCGTCCTGGTCGCCCAGCCAGTCCGACCCCTTCACGGTGTCGTACATGTGCCATTTCCAGTCGTCCTCGCCCATGTTGCCCAGCGAGGCGGAGATGCCGCCCTGGGCGGCCACGGTGTGGGAGCGGGTCGGGAAAACCTTGGTGACGCAGGCGACCTTCAGACCCTGCTGGGCGGCGCCCAGCGCGGCGCGAAGGCCGGAGCCGCCGGCGCCCACGACGACGACGTCGTATTCGTGATCGACGAATTCATAAGCAGCCATGTCGTCCTCAGGCCCCGAAGCCGGCGGGCAGCGGCGCAGACCCCAGCGCCAGCCGCGTGATGAAGAAGATGCTGGTCGCCGCCAGCACCAGGAAGATCAGGTTCGACAGGCCGATCAACAAGGCCTTGTTGCCGGGCCGGTGGATGTAGTCCTCGATGATCACCTTCCACGCCAGGCTGATGTAGCCCAGGAACACCACCGCCGTGACGCCGAGCAGCACGGCGTTGAAGGGGCTGGCGAACCACGCCGTCGCCGTGTCGTAATCGGCGCCGGTCAGGGTGAAGGCGCTGAAGGCCGCCCAGACGCCCAGCGGCATGAGCAGCAGCAGGGCGACCCGCTCCACCACCCACTCACGGGCCCCGTAGCGCTCGGAGATCTTCACGCGGTTCTTGTACTGGGCGTAGCCGCTCACAGCGAAACCTTCCCGGCAGCGAACAGGACGACCCAGAACAGCACCGTCAGGACCACCGGCCCCCACACCGAAAGGTGCGACAGCAGGTTGGCCGGCGCGATCTCCAGCGCTGCGCCGGTGTCCTGCACCAGGTGGCGACCGCCGTTCAGGATGAAGGAGAACATCACCAGGGTCAGGCCAAAGCCGATCAGCAGCCCCAGGGGCGATCCCATGAAGGCCATCACCCCGGCATGGGCCTCGGGCCCGAAGGCCAGGGCCCCAAGCCAGCCGATGACCAGGATCGCGCCGACGCTGGCGGCGCCGATGGTCATGCGGAACAGGATCGAGGCCAGCATGGTGATATGCCAGCGCCAGATCTGGAGGTGAGGGGACAAGGGCCGGATGCGGCCGTTGGGCTGGCGCACGAAACGGCCGGTCTGGTCGTCGTCGGCGTCTGAGGCGGTCGACATGCGAATCGTTCTCAAACCATTGAAAAATCAGCGATGATGCAGTGCGGAAAGCTTTACGAACCTGCGCAGGGGGGTGTCAACGCGGCAGGCTTCACGGTTCGCTCAACAGCCCGGATTCCCTTGCTGGCAGGCCCGGTCTTGCGCTGCGGCCTCCTGTCGCTACCCTTTCCCCATGATCTGGATCGCCATGACCCTCGCCATGACCGCCGCACAGGACGGCCCGGTCGCCTATGAGGCGGCTTCGCCCACCTCGCTGGAGCTGTACTCCGGCCCGCCGGTGCGGCCTTACGAGCCGTCGTGGGACACCCCGGGCGCCGAGGGCGACGCCTATATGATCACCCGCCGCGCGCTGGAGGCGCCGGCCCTGCTGGAATCCTATGACGGGACCTACGAGACCACCCCCACCGACGCCGAGGTGGTCTATCAGCAGGGGGTCACGTCCGCCGCCCTCCGGGCCAATTCCATCATGGGGCCGCTGGACGGCCGCTGGCGCGTCACGGCTCCGGACGGCGCCCCGGTGCTTGAGCTTCTGATGATGGACCGGGGCGACGGCGCCCTGGTGGAAGGGGCCTGGCGCGAGCCCACGGCCCCGGACGCCGCCCTGACCAGCCGCCGCCTGGGCGCCCTGTCGCTGGTGGTGCGGTCGGGCGAGACCCTGACCATCGAGGTGGACGACCCCGACGGCCCGGGCCGTCTCAGCCTCGAGCGGGACGGCGCCCACTGGCGCGGGACGCTGCAGCGCAAAGGGGCGACCACCCCCGTGGTCATGGCGCCGCTGGGCTGAACGCCGAGGCGACTTCCCTGTTTTCGCCCCCTCCCTCCCGGCGCCGTAAACTGCACGGTGAAGACAGACCCGAGGGCCGATTTCAGACTATTCAGACTATTTGGACCCTGTTTTTTTCCGCGCCCCGCGTCTGAAACCGCGCCGCCCGGATGCTATGGACGCCCATGATCGACATCCACGGACCCTGCCCTGACCGCTTTTCCGGCGTGAAAGACGCCTTCGCCGCCAATTTCACCGACGCCCCCGAGGGGCTCGACGAACTGGCCGCGCGCTTTTCCGTCTGCATCGGCGGCGAGACGGTCGTGGATCTGTGGGCCGGTCATGCGGACGCCGCAAAGACCACGCCCTTCACCGACCGGTCGCTGGTCCCGGTCTTCTCCACCGGCAAGGTGGTCATGAGCCTGATGATCGCCACCCTGGTGGAGCGGGGCCTGGCCGCCTACGATGCGCCGGTGGCCGAGGTCTGGCCCGCCTTCGGCCAGGCGGGCAAGAACCGGATCACCCTGGGCCAGATGATGAGCCATCAGGCGGGTCTGGCCGGCTTTGACGAGACTGTCGATCCGACCGTCTGGTTCGACCCCGAGGCGGTGCTGGAGCGGCTGGCCGCCCAGGCCCCCCTGTGGGCGCCCGGAACCGCGTCCGGCTATCACCCCATCACCATCGGCTATCTGGCGGGCGAGGTGTTTCGCCGGCTGGACGGGCGGAGCATGGGCACGGCCCTGCGCCAGGATTTCGCCGAGCTTTTCGATCTGGACCTGTGGATCGGCCTGCCCGAGGACCAGCACGATCGGGTGGCCCAGCTGCGCAAGCCCTCGGCCGCGCCGGACCTGGGGACCATCGACGCGGTCAAGAAATCTGCATTTCTCGACCGCGGCTCCGCCCCCGGCGGACGCGGCTCCGCCGAGTGGCGCAAGATGGAGATCCCGTCCGCCAACATGCACGCCCGCGCCGACGCCCTGGCCCGCATCATGGGGGTGCTGGCCAACGGCGGCACGCTGGACGGCAAGGTCATCCTGTCGCCGGAGACCCTGGCGGAGGCCACCCGCGAGCGCATCCACGGCCCGGACCGCGTCCTGCCCTTCACCATCCCCTGGGCGGCGGGCTGGATGCGCAACGAGGGCCTGGACATCTTCGGCCCGAATCCCGAGACCCTGGGCCACTGCGGCTGGGGCGGCTCCTGCGCCATGGCGGACCCGAACACGAACGTTTCAGCCGCCTACGTCATGACCCGCCAGTCGCCGCACCTGATCGGCGACCCGCGCGCCCTGCGCCTGTTCGAAGCGCTCTACGCAGCGATCTAGGCGGGTCCGGCCGCGTCCTTCAGGGCCCGGCGCGCGGCTCGCGCCCGGTGCATGGCCGCGGCCAGGAACACCGCCGCCCCGCCCCAGATGAAGGCGAAGCTGACCAGCCGGGTCAGGTTGAACGGCTCGCCCTGGGACACCCCGATGACGAAGCTGAGGGTCGGGGCGATGAACTGGATGAAGCCGATGGTCGACAGGGGCATCCGCCGCGCGGCCCAGGAAAACAGCACCAGCGGCGCCACCGTCATCGGTCCGGCCAGGAACAGCCAGAAGGCGGCGGCCGGGCTGTCGGTGAAGTGGCCCAGCCCCTGATGGTGCAGCCAGATCAGCCAGGCGAGGCCGAACGGCGCCATGATCAGGCATTCCACCAGCAGGCCTGTCTGGGCGTCCGCCTGCACCCGTTTGCGGATGACTCCGTAGGCGGCGAACGACACGGCCAGGGCCAGCGACACATAGGGCAGGCCGCCGATGGCCACACCCTGCAGCACCACCCCCATGGCCGCCAAGGCGATGGCCACATAACCCAGCCGGCTGATCCGCTCCCGGAACAGCCAGGCCCCCAGCGCCATGTTGAACAGGGGGTTGAGGTAATAGCCCAGGCTGGTCTCCAGCGTCCGCCCGCTGTTCACGGCCCAGACGAAGATGAACCAGTTGACGGCGATCAGGGCGGTGGAGAGGGTCAGCCACATCAGGGTGCGCGGATTGCGCAGCACCCGCCGCACCTGATCCGACTGTCCCGCCAGCCACACCAGCCCCGCCGCGAGCAGCACGCCCCACACGGCCCGGTGGCCCATGATCTCGCCGGCGTCCGCGCCGATGCGGCCCATGGGCTGATAGACGAGGGGCGACAGGCCCCACAGGACGTAACAGGCGACCCCGGCGATCAGGGCCGCGCGGGCGGAGTCGCCCCCGCCCGCCGGTTGGCCGGTCATGGCGAGGTCCTTATCCCACGGTCAGGGTGCGGTATCCGCTGGCGGTCTTCAGCATGCCCTGCTCGTCCAGAAGCTGGGCGATCTGCACGGCGTTCAGGGCCGCGCCCTTGCGCAGGTTGTCCGACACCACCCACAGGTTCAGGCCGTGCTCCACGGTCGGGTCCTTGCGGATGCGCGAGACGAACACCGCGTGCTCCCCGGCGGCGTCCACCGGGGTGATGTAGCCGTCGTCCTCATGCTTATCGATCACCATGATCCCGGGCGCGTCGCGCAGGATGGCCCGGGCCTCCTCCACCGCGATGGGGCGCTCGAACTCCAGCGTTACGGCCTCGGAGTGGCCCACGAACACCGGCACCCGCACGCAGGTGACGGTCAGCTTGATGTCGGGGTCCAGCATCTTGTGGGTCTCGTCCCACATCTTGGCTTCCTCGTCGGTGTAGCCGTCGTCGCGGAACTCGCCGATGAAGGGCAGGACGTTGAAGGCGATCTGCTTGGGGAACTTCTTCGGCGTGGCGTCGCCCAGGCCATAGATGGCCTTGGTCTGGTTCCACAGCTCGTCCATGCCTTCCTTGCCCGCGCCGGACACGGACTGATAGGTCGACACCACCGCGCGCTTGATCTTCGCCGCGTCATGCAGGGGCTTCAGCGCCACCACCAGCTGGGCGGTGGAGCAGTTGGGGTTGGCGACGATGTTCTTCTTCTTCGCCAGCTTGATGTGATCCGGGTTCACCTCGGGCACGATCAGCGGCACGTCGGGGTCCTTGCGGAAGGCCGAGGAGTTGTCGATCACGATGGGGCCGGCCTTGCCGATCTTCTCGGACCATTCCCGCGACACCGCGCCGCCCGCCGACATCAGCACCAGGTCCACTGTCGAGAAGTCGAACTGCTCGATGTCCTGGCAGCGGATGGTCTTCTCGCCGAACGAAACCTCGTTCCCCTTGGACTTGCGCGAAGCCAAGGCGTGCATCTCATCCACCGGGAAGTTCAGCTCTTCCAGGATGGCCAGCATTTCCCGGCCCACATTGCCGGTGGCGCCAACGATGGCGACGCGATAGCCCATGATCTCGATCCTGTTCCGAAAGGGGGAGGTTTGCGCGCGGACGCGCATGCCCATTGCATTTAGTCCTTCGCACCCGCGAAGCAATCGCTTTGCAGCCCCGTTTCGAGCCTTTATGCGCATTTCCATGCCCTCCCTGACCCGCGCCGCCTATGACCGCCGCCTTCAATCCGGCGCCCTGACCGCCGACCCCGCCCAGGAAACCGCCATCGCGGCCCTCAGCCGGCTGGAGCGCGATCTGGCCAGGGGCGGGCGGCTGTTTCGCAAGCCGCCGCGGGTCAAGGGGCTGTACCTCTGGGGGCCGCCGGGCCGGGGCAAGTCCATGCTGATGGACCTGTTCTACGCCGAGGCGCCTGAGCCGAGGAAAACCCGCGCCCACTTCCATGCCTTCATGGCCCGGGTCCACGACCTGATCCGCCAGTGGCGCGAAGGCGACGCGGCCCAGCGCAAGGTCGTATTCGGCCAGTCCAAGGGCGACGACCCCATCGCCCCCACCGCCGAGCTGATCGCCTCGGAGGCGCGCCTGCTGTGCTTCGACGAACTGCAGGTCACAGACATCGCCGACGCCATGATCCTCGGCCGTCTGTTCGAGGCCCTGTTCGAGCACCAGGTGGTGCTGGCCGTCACCTCCAACCGCGCGCCGGACTCCCTCTACGCCAACGGCATCAACCGCCCGCTGTTCGAGCCCTTCATCGACATGATCCAGGACCGCTGCGAGGTCGTGCAGATGGCGGGCGGGCGCGACTGGCGCCTGGCCCGCATGGCCAATTCGCGACTGTGGTATTCGGGGGTGGACATGGGACGCTCCCAGGCCTTCGAGCACCTGTGGGAAGACCTCAAGGGCGATGAGCCTGAAGAACCCGCCCATCTGGCGGTTGCGGGCCGCGACGTGGTGATCGAGCGCACGGCGGGCGGCCTGGCGCGGGCCACTTTCGCCGAACTGTGCGCCCGCCCGCTGGGCGCTTCGGACTATCTGGCCATGGCCGAGCGGTTCCACACCCTGTTCCTGGAGGGCGTGCCGGTGCTGGGCCCCGACAGAGAGCAGGAGGCCCGCCGTCTGGTCACCCTGATCGACGCCCTCTACGAGGCCCGCACCCGGCTGGTGGTGCTGGCCGAAGCGGCGCCGGGAGCCCTCTATCCCAAGGGCGTCGGGGCCTTCGAGTTCGAACGCACCGTCTCGCGCCTGAACCAGATGTCTTCCGCCGACTGGCTGGAGCAGGCTGACGCGGCCTGACGGCCCCTTTTCCCCGATGCGGCCTCGGGGCTAGAATGGGGAAAGCATCGGGAGGGTTTCATGCACATGTTCCGTCTGGCCGCCGTCGTGGCCGCCCTGTCTCTGTCCGCCGGAGCCGCTTCGGCCCAGGTGACGCCCCAGGCCGTGTCCGACTGGCTCTCCGGCCGGGCGCTGACGCCGGAACTGGTCACCGAAGGTGAGGAAAGCTTCATCCGCGTCCAGGACGAAGGTTTGACCTGGCTTCTGTTCTTCTACGGCTGTGAGGCCCAGGGTTGCGACAGCCTGCAGTTCGGCGCCGGCTTCACCAATGACAGCATCACCCAGGACATGGTCAACGCCTGGAACCGCGATCGACGCTTCCTCAAGGCCTACTTCGAGGCTGGCGAAGAGGGGTCGGCCATCGTCCAGTATGACATGATCCCCACAGCGGGCGCGCCCATGGATCACCTGTCAGACCATGTCGACCTGTGGCGCGGAACCCTCGCGGACTTCGCCGTCCACGTCGGCTACCTCCAGGCGGCCGCGGAGGCGGAATAGAAAAAGGGCGGAGCCGAGGCTCCGCCCTTTCGCATTTCAGACGCCCTGAAGAGGGCTCAGGCCAGCGAGCCGTCGATGTCTTGGCAGGCCTTGATCAGGCCCTTCACCGAGTCCACCGAGGTCTTGAACATGGCCTTTTCGTCGTCGTTGGTGTCGAACTGGATGATCTTCTCCACCCCGTTCGCGCCGATCAGGGCGGGCACGCCCACGTACATGTCCGACACGCCGTACTCTCCCGACAGCCAGGCGGCGATCGGCAGGACGCGCTTCTGGTCCTTCAGATAGGACCGGGCCATGGCGATGGCGCTCTCGGCCGGGGCGTAGAAGGCCGAGCCGGTCTTCAGCAGGGCCACGATCTCGCCGCCGCCCTTGCGGGTGCGCTCGACGATGGCGTCCAGCTCGGCCTGGGTCATGAAGCCCTGCTTGACCGCGTCCGGCAGGGGCAGGCCGCCGATGGTGGAGTGGCGCACCATGGGCACCATGTCGTCGCCGTGGCCGCCCAGGGTCCAGGCGTTGATGTCCTTGATGGACACGCCGGTCTTCTCGGCCAGGAACCAGGCGAAGCGCGCCGAATCCAGCACGCCGGCCATGCCAACCACCTTCTCCTTGGGCAGACCCGAGAACTTCTGCAGGGCCCAGACCATCGCGTCGAGGGGGTTGGTGATGCAGATGACGAAGGCGTTCGGCGCGTGGGCCTTGATGCCCTCGCCCACGGCCTTCATGACCTTGAGGTTGATCCCGATCAGGTCGTCGCGGCTCATGCCCGGCTTGCGCGGCACGCCGGCGGTGACGATGCACACGTCGGCGCCGGCGATGTCGGCATAGTCGTTGGCGCCCTTCAGGGTCACGTCCGAGCCGAACACGGCGGTGGCCTCAACGATGTCCAGCGCCTTGCCCTGCGGCGTGCCCTCGGCGATGTCGAACAGGATCACGTCGCCCAGCTCTTCGCGGGCGGCGATGTGAGCCAGGGTGCCGCCGATCATTCCGGCGCCGATGAGGGCGATCTTGGCGCGAGCCATGGGCGAGTCTCCAGTTGAGTGGCCTGTCGCGCGGTCGCGCGGCTTGAGGCCATGGGATGGTCCTTGAGGCCCGTCGGCGTCTTGCGCGCTTTGAGGCCGGGATGGTGGGAGGTTGAAACCTTGGCGGCGGTCTAGACCCGAGCCGGGCGCGCCGCAAGGGTCAGGCGGCGAAGCGGGCGAAGGCGGCGGCCACCTGTTCATAGGCCGGGCGCTTGAACGGCACGATCAGGTCGCAGACCTCCTCCAGCGCACCCCAGCGCCAGGCCTCGAACTCGATGGGCGGCCAGGCGGTCAGGTCGATCTCGGTCTCGTCGCCCGTGAAGCGCAGGGCGAACCACTTCTGCTTCTGGCCCTTCCAGCCGCGCGCGATCTTCGCGCCGGAGACTTCGGACGGGAAGTCGTAGGTGATCCAGCCCTCGGTGGCGGCCAGCAGGTCCGCGGACCGGACCCCGGTCTCCTCCAGCAATTCCCGCCGGGCCGCCGCTTCCCAGTCGCCCCGCTCGGCTTCATCGCGATCGACGCCGCCTTGCGGAAACTGCCAGCACCAGGGTTCCGGGGTCTTGGCCCTGCGGCCGAGCCAGACCCGGCCGTCCGGATGGAACAGCACCACGCCCACATTGGGCCGGTACAGGGACAGGTCGACCACTAGCGGCCCGACCGCCGGGTCATGGCCGAGGCAGGCGCCAGCTGCAGGCCCCGGTCCGACAGGCCGTCGGCCCAACGGGCGGCCGCCTCCACCGTCACGGGATAGGAGAAACCGGCGCCCAGGGCGTCGCCGTTCTCGCGGGCGGCGGCCTCCAGGGCGTTCAACTGGGCCACGATGGCGGCGGGGCTCTGGACCTCGTCAATGATGCGATCGGCGCTGCCGCGGGCGTAGGCGCCGGGACGGCGGCTGGCCGATCCGTCGTCCACAAAGGCCAGGCCCCGGCTTCGCATCACCCCCAGGAAGGCCGACATGGCGCCGTCCGAGGCGACGAAGCGGTCGCCCAGATAGTTGGTCACCCCGAAATAGCCCGTCGCGCGGCCCAGCAGCCAGTCCAGCCTCTGGCGGATGTCATCGGGCCCGGCGTTGGCCAGCAGGGTGTAGGGGCCGGGATCGTTGTCGGGATAGCCCGTCGGCTCCATGGGGATCTCGATCAGGACCTCGTGGCCGTGGGCGCGGGCCAGGTCGATCCAGCCCTGTAGTCCCTCGGCGTAGGGCACGAAGGACAGGGTCACCTCGGCCGGCAGGCGTTCGATGGCGGCGCGGGTGGTGACGGCGTTCAGGCCCAGTCCCCCGACGACGAGGGCCACGCGCGGGCGGCCATTGGGACGGAAGGGCCGGGCGTAGGCCTGGGCCGGGGTGCGGCCGTCGGCGTTGATCACCGGCAGCGGGCCGTTGGGTCCGGGCTGGCTTAGACCCGTGATCGGGGCTGCGGGCAGGGGATCGGCGGGCGGGCGGCGCGGCGCGGTTATGGACGAACCACCGCCGGCGCTGGCCCCGTCGGGAAGAGTGATCAGGGCCTCGCCCGCGATGGGCCCGCCCTCGTCATCGAGTTCGAAGCCGGGCGCGGTCAGGTCCTGGTACAGGCCCAGGGTGTCGAGGGTGAACGCCTCCATGCCGGTGGGCGGCTCGGCGGCCGGCGCGTCGGGGCGGGTCAGGGAGGCGCGGGCCGAAGGGCTTCCCGCAGTCGGATCGCCCAGCACCAGGATGAACAGTCCCGCTGCGCCGATCAGCAGCGTCAGGGCCGCGCCCACGGCCACCACGGGTCGGCGCAGAAAGGCCAGAACCCGCGACAGCCCGGCCGTCGGGCGACGGCGGGGAGCCGTTCCAGCGGTGGCGGCCAGGGCGGAATGACGTTTGGCGAACATGTGCAGGCTTGCGGAACTCGGCTGCCGGACTAACGCCCCATGTTCGCAGTGCGCCGGTTAAGAAAGCCTAACGCGGCGTTCACCATGTAACGATCAGTCCTCGGGGCCGGTCTCCGCCACGCGGATGGTCTCTTCCGGCTCGGGCAGGGTGACCACCACGGTCTCCGGCGCGGCGGCCAGCTGGGCCAGGTTTCCGCCGGCGCGAAGCACGTCCAGCGCCCGCTGCAGCTGGTAATCCTCGTCCTCGGGGTGATCCTCGCCCGGCGCTTCGCGCGGCGTGTGCGCCCCGCGCCGCTCGGCCCCGATGGAGGAGTCCAGGGCGTTGGAATAGGCCGCTTCGCTGTAGATGAAGGACGAACGCGAGACGATGCGCGCCTCGGCGGCGGTGCGCGCCACCTCAAGATCCGGCTCGATGCCGATCTTCTGGATCGACTGGCCAGAGGGGGTGTAATAGCGCGCCGTGGTGATCGACAGGGCCCCGTCGCGGCCTTCGCGCAGCGGCAGAACCGTCTGCACCGAGCCCTTGCCGAAGCTGGTCAGTCCCACCAGCGTGGCCCGCTCGTGATCCTGGAGAGCCCCCGCCACGATCTCCGACGCCGAGGCCGAGCCATAGTTGATCAGCACCGCGATGGGCAGGCCGTCGGCCAGATCCCCGGCCTGGGCGGCGTAACGCTCGATCTGTTCGGGGGTGCGGCCGCGCTGGCTGACGATCTCGCCCCGCTCCAGGAAGGCGTCCGACACGGCGATGGCGGCGGTCAGCAGGCCCCCGCCATTGTTGCGCAGATCGAGCACGTAGCCCTGGATGTTCGGGTTCTCTGCCTTCAACTCGGCCATGACCGTGTTCAACTCACGGCCGGTGTTCTCGTTGAAGGTGGCCACGCGGATATAGGCGAACTCGCCTTCCATGCGGCCGGTGACCGAATCCACGCGGATCACCTCGCGGGTCAGGACCACCTCGCGCGGCTCCTCGCCGTCGCGCATGAAGGTGACGGTGACGTCAGTTCCCGCCGCGCCCCGCAGGCGCTCGGACACCTGGCTGACCGTCAGGCCCGCCGCGCTCTGGCCCTCGATGGCCGAGATGACATCGCCGGGCTGCACGTCCGCGCGCGCCGCCGGGCCGCCGTCCATGGGCGAGATCACCTTCACCAGACCGTTCTCGGACGTAATCTCCAGGCCCACCCCGGAGTAGGAGCCTTCGGTGCGCTCGCGCAGATTGTCGAAATCCTCCGGCGCCATGTAGCTGGAGTGGGGGTCCAGCGCCGTCATCATGCCGCGCAGGGCCGCCTGGATCAGGTCGGTGTTGTCCACCTCGACCACATAGGCCCGCTCCACGATGGCCAGGACGTCGCCGAACAACTCCAGCATGCGGAAGGTTTCGCTGCGGGGCGTCTGGCTGGCCACGGCCATGGCGCTGCCGCCAAGGGCGATGGAGGCGGCGCCGATCAGAAGCAGTTTGCGCATTCGGTCTCTCGATATCGGGAAGGATCGCAGGGTCATATCAGTCACCCCCACAGCGACGAAATCATGGCGTGAGGCCTTTGGTCCATAAAATCAGGCGCAAAGCCCCGCGTCGAGCGTCTTGGCCTGATCATTCCAGCCATGGCGAGGGGTCCACCGGGCGATTGTCCCGGCGCAGTTCGAAATAGACCTCGGCCTCGGCGCCCTCGGGCAGTCGCCCCAGGGTTTCGCCATCCTCGACCCGGTCGCCGGTGCCCACGGCCAGAGGCCCGAGCCCGGCGATGACGGCGCGCCAGCCGGGCGACAGATCCAGGATCACCACTTCGCCCCAGCCGTCCAGGGGGCCGGCGTGCTCCACCACTGCGTTCATGGGCGCCCGGATCTCCGCCCCGCCGTCGGCCCGCCAGGTCCATCCCCGCGTGGCGCGACTGTATCGAGCGTTCGGCGGTCCCTCCACTGGCGCGGTCAGCTGGTCCCGCCCGCCCGGCGCGGCTGCGGTGGCGGAACGGGCGGCGCCCGGCTCGAGCGGCGCCGGCGACCCACCCAGCGCCTCGATGCGCGCCTCCAGCGTCCGCGCCGCCCGTTCGGCCCGCTCGGCGTCGGCCCGCAGGATGACGGCCAGCTCACGGCGGCGGCCACGCAAGGTTTCGATCTCGGCCCGCCGGTTCATCTGGGCGCTCTCGGCGGTGAACAGCGCCTCGCTGGCCAGGGCGGCGCGGCGGCGGGTGTGTTGAATCTCGGCTTGTTGCTCCAGCAGGGCGTCGGCGCGCTCGCGCAAGGCCGGCGCCATGGCCTGCATCAGGATGGCGGCGCGCACGGTGTCCACGGCCCGGTCGGCGGGGATCAGCAGCGGCGGCGGCGGCTCGCGGCTCATCATCTGCAGCGACGACAGCAGCCGGCCCTGACGGGCCCGCTCGCCGCTCAGCTGCGCCAGCAGGACCGCCTCGCGCTCGCCCAGTTCGGCCAGGCGCGCCCGCTGGGCGTTGATGGCGGTGGTGTCGCCCTCATCCTCCAGCGCCAGACGCCGCAGATCCTGATCCAGCCGCGCCACCTCCTCGGCGGCGTCCTCGGCGTCGGCGCGCAGGCGGCGGGCGCGCAACTGCTCCTCACGGTGCTCCACGCGCAGGCGCGCCAGCTCCTCGGCGGGCGCGTCGGCGCGTTGACCGACGGCGGGCGGCGCGGCCGTGAGAACGGCCAGAATCAGGAGCAGGGGGCGAAGCGATGACATCAATCGCGATGATAGGGTGATCCGGCCATGATGGTCACCGCCCGGTAGACCTGCTCCGCCAGCATCGCCCGGGCCAGGGCGTGGGGCCAGGTCTGTGGACCGAAGGCCAGGGTCGATCGTGCCGCGTCCAGCACCGGGCGGTCCAGCCCGTCGGCTCCGCCGATGGCGAACACCAGCCGGCGCTCGCCCTGATCCCTCAGGCCCGCGATGTGATCGGAAAAGGCGCGCGATCCGTAGGTGCGCCCCCGTTCGTCGCACGCGATCAGGTGGGCGCCCTCGGCGGCGGTCAGGATCATTTCAGCCTCCGGCGCCTTGCCGGGCTTTTTCGGATCAAGATCGATCAGCTCCACGGGGCCGAGACCCAGGGCGCGGCCCGCCGCCGTGGCGCGACGCACATAGTCGTCGGCCAGTTGGGCCTCCGGGCCGCGGCCCGCTTTTCCGATGGCGATGATGCCGATGCGCACCGGGCGCGGCGCGTCAGGCCGACTGGGTCCGGTGGGCCGAGTCCACCGACCAGATCTTCTCGATGTTGTAGAAGGTGCGCACTTCGGGGCGGAACAGGTGGACGATCACGTCGCCCGCATCGATCAGCACCCAGTCGCAGTGCGGCAGGCCCTCCACCTTGGCCTTGCCAAGGCCGTGCTCCTTGAGCAGGCGCAGCAGGTGGTCGGCCAGGGCGCCCACGTGACGCTGCGACCGGCCGGAGGCCACGATCATGGTGTCGGCCATGGGACTCTTGCCCTTCAGGTCGATCAGAACGATCTCCTGCGCCTTGTCATCATCCAGGCGTGCAAGAATGGCCGCTTCCAGGCCGGCGGCGTCGATCTCGGGCATTTGGGGGTCTTCTGCGCCGATGGGCGCGGTCGGCTCCATCTCACGCGGGGAGTCGGAAATGGCCGGGGCTTGCGTCTCGGACGCGGGCGAGGGGGACAGCGAAGTGCTCCACATTGACTGACTTGAACCGCATCCTAGCACGGATGGCCGCGGCGGTCACCCGGCGGCCCGTATCGCCGTGGAGGAGGCCCGGTTCAGGGGCGCGGTCAGGTAGGTCCAGGCCGGCGCGGCGGCATCCGGCAACAGGCGGGCCTGCTCCTGGGGCACGCGGAAGGCGGCGTAGCGACGCGCCGCCGGGGCGGTGCGGCTTTGAAGCTGGGAGCCCGGCCGGGCGATCACGGCCATGGGCATGGCGGCGGCGATGTCGGTCCAGCCGCGCCAGCGATGGAACGTCGCCAGATTGTCCGATCCCATCAGCCACACGAACTTGACGCCGGGGTGCCGTGCGGTGACGGCGCGCAGGGTGTCCACGGTCCAGCGACAGCCCACCCGGCTCTCGAAGTCCGACACCACCATGGCCGGGCCGCGCGCGAATTCCCGCGCCGAGGCCATGCGCTCGACCAGCGGGGCGGTCTCGCTGTCGTCCTTGAGGGGGTTCTGCGGCGAGACCAGCCAGATCACCCGGTCCAGGCCCAGCCGCTGCATGGCTGTTTCGGCCACATGGGCGTGGCCCTCATGGGCCGGATTGAAGGAGCCGCCCAGCAGCCCGACCTTCAGCCCCGGCTCAAGCCGCAGGCCGTCGCGCAACAGCCCCGGTCGGGGACCGGCGGAGCGGGGCGCGGGGCCGGCGTGGAAAAAGGCCAAGGGCGGGGGCTCGGAGAGGCGCAGGAGCGACTTATGCTCACCCGCGCCCTAACACGCCCGCCCCATGTTGTCGCGCGGATTACGGACGAATCTGGCCCTTGCCGCGGATGACGTATTTGAAGCTGGTGAGCTGCTCGGCGCCGACAGGGCCGCGCGCGTGCAGCCGGTCGGTGGAAATGCCGATCTCGCCGCCGAAGCCGAACTCGCCGCCGTCGGCGAACTGGGTCGAGGCGTTGGCCAGCACGATGCCCGCATCCACCTGGGCCAGGAACCGTTCTACGGCCTTGTCGTCCGAGGCGACGATGCATTCGGTGTGGCCCGAGCCGTAGGCGTCGATGTGCGCGATCGCCTCGTCGATGCCGTCCACCACCTTCACAGCGATGATGGCCTTGAGGTATTCGGTGGCCCAGTCTTCGTCGGTTGCCGCACTGGCGGCCGGAACCAGCGCCTGGGCGGCGGCGTCGCCGCGCAGTTCACAGCCCTTGTCGGCCAGATCGGCGGCGATCTTCGGCAGCAGGTCAGCGGCCACGCTGCGGTCGATCACCAGGGTCTCGGCGGCGCCGCAGACCGAGACGCGGCGCATCTTGGCGTTCACCGCTACGGCGCGGGCGGTGTCGGGATCGGCGCTTTCATGGACATAGACGTGATTGACGCCTTCCAGATGGCCCAGCACGGCCACGCGGGCGTCGCTCTTGACCCGCTCGACCAGAGACCGGCCGCCGCGCGGGATCAGCAGATCGATGGAGCCGTCCAGCCCGCTCAGGATATGGCCCACCGCTGCGCGGTCGCGGGTGGTGACCATCTGCACCGCGTCCGCCGGCAGGCCGGCGGCGGTCAGGCCCTCGATCAGGGCGCCGTGGATGGCGAGATTGGAGCGCAGGCATTCGGAACCCCCGCGCAGGATCACCGCATTGCCCGCCCGCACGGCCAGGGCGGCGGCGTCGGCGGTCACATTGGGGCGGCTTTCATAGATGATGGCCAGCACGCCGATGGGGGTGCGGACCCGGGCGATGTCCAGCCCGTTCTCGGGTGTCCAGCGCGCTGTCTCGGCGCCGACCGGGTCGGGAATGGCGGCGATGGAGTCCAGCGCCCTGGCCACGCCCTCCAACCGGGCTTCGTCCAGACCCAGCCGGTCCAGCATGGCTGAATCCATGCCCTTTTCCCGGGCCGCGTCCTGATCGGCGGCGTTGGCCTTCAGCACGTCGGCGGCGCGGGCGCGCAGGGCCTTGGCCATGCCGCTGATGGCCCTGGTGCGGGCCTCGGGCGAGGCCAGGGCCAGCTGACGGGCGGCGGCGCGAGCGCGGCGGCCCATGGCCAGCATGTCCTGTTCCAGATCGGCGGCGTCGACGGGCGGCGGGGCGGTCTTGGTCATCACAGTCATGCCCTTAACATCGCCTCAAACCCTGAAATTTCAAGGCCCGGTCAGCGTTTGGCCCGCTTCGGGCGGACATTGTGCGGGCCCCGTGTCTCCACCACCGTGTCCCTCAGGGACAGGTCGTCGGCGTGAATCACCACTGGTCCGCCCGCATAGCCGAGCGCCTCCTTGAGGGCGCCGGAGCGCAGGCCCTTGATCCTCTCCAGGTCCTTGACGTCGTAGCGCACCAGGCCGCTGGCCAGGTCGGCGCCCGTCTCGTCCAGCAGCACCACGGTGTCGCCCTTGCCGAACGTGCCCCGGACCTCTTTCACGCCCACGGCCAGCAACGACTTTCCCGAGATCAGGGCCCGCTTGCAGCCGGCGTCCACAACCAGCTCGCCGCGTGTGGCCAGGGAGCCCCCGATCCACTGCTTGTATGCGTCCTTCACCGTCGTCGAGGCGGCGATGACCGTGCAGCGGCGCCCCTGCTCCAGATGCTGGGAGCCGCGCGTCTTTGCCCGGCCCGCCGCGATCAGGGTGATGCAGCCCGCCTCCGAGGCGATGCGCGCGGCCATGACCTTGGTGGCCATGCCGCCGGTGCCCACGCCCGCTTCGGCATTGGCGCCGGTGGCCATGGCCTCGATCTCGGGCGTCAGGGTCTCGATGTAGGGGATGTGCTTCGCGTCGGGATCGACGCGGGGGTCGGCGGTGTAGATGCCGTCCACGTCCGACAGGAGGATCAGCAGGTCGGCGCTGATCATCTGGGCCACGCGGGCGGCCAGGCGGTCGTTGTCGCCATAGCGGATCTGCTCGGTGACGATGGTGTCGTTCTCGTTGATGATGGGCACCGCGCCCATGCCCAGCAGGGCCCCCACGGTGGCCCGGGCGTTCAGCCAGCGCCGCCTCGTCTCGGTGTCGTCGCGGGTCAACAGGATCTGGGCGGTGATGACGCCGTGCGGGTCGAACGCCTGCTCCCACCCGGCCATCAGCAGCGATTGTCCGGCGGCGGCGGAGGCCTGCTTCTTCTCCAGCCCCGGTCCGCGCGCCTTCGGGCCCAGGCGGCGGCGGCCGAGCGCCACGGCGCCGGACGACACGATCAGCACTTCCTTGCCCTGCTTCCGCCAGCCCGAGATGTCGGCGGCCAGTCCATTCAGCCGCACGTGGTCCACCCGGTTGGTCTTGCGGTCCACCAGCAGGGATGAGCCGATCTTGACCACGATGCGCTTGGACTCGGAGATCACCCGCGCGGCGCGGGTCATGCGCCGGGGCTTGTCGACGTGATCGTCCGTGGCGGCGTCGGTCTGCGTGGTGGTCTGGGCGTCGTCAGTCATGAATTGAATGGGGCGGTCCCTCACGGGGTCCAGCCGCCCTGCGTCTCCTCGGTTGCTTCTTCTTCGGTGGGGATCTCGCCCCGGGTCTTGCGCACCTCGGCCCAGGCGGCGCGCAGCAGTTCAGGCACCCCCTCGCCGGACACGCCGGACACCAGCATGGGGCGTCGGCCCGCCACGGCTTCCAGTTCGGCGGCCTTTTCTTCACGCAGCTCCGGCGTCAAGGCGTCGATCTTGTTCAGGGCCAGGATCTCGGTCTTTTCCCCCAGACCCTCGCCATAGGCTTCCAGCTCGGCGCGGATGGTGCGCCAGGCGCCGGCCACGTCGTCCTGCGTTCCGTCGATCAGATGGATCAGGCTGGCGGTGCGCTCCACATGGCCGAGGAACCGCGTGCCCAGTCCCGCGCCCTCGCTGGCGCCCTCGATCAGGCCGGGGATGTCGGCGATGACGAAGCGCTCGGTCGGGCTCAGGTCCACCACGCCCAGGTTGGGCGTCAGGGTGGTGAAAGGGTAGTCCGCGATCTTGGGCCTGGCCGCGCTGGCCGCCGCCAGGAAGGTGGACTTGCCTGCGTTGGGCAGGCCCGCCAGACCCACATCGGCGATCAGTTTCAACCGCAGCCAGATCCACTTCTCCTGGCCTTCCTGGCCCGGATTGGCGTGGCGCGGGGCCTGATTGACCGGGCCCTTGAAATGGACGTTGCCCCAGCCGCCGTTGCCGCCGCTGAGCAGCTTCACCAGCTTGCCGGGCTCGTCCATGTCCAGCAGGACCGTTTCCTTGTCCTCGTCGAGCACCTGGGTGCCCACGGGCACCTTCAGCACCACGTCCTCGCCCTTGGCGCCGTGCATCTGGCGGCCCTGGCCGTGGTGGCCGGTCTGGGCCTTGAAGTGCTGCTGGTAGCGATAGTCGATCAGGGTGTTCAGCCCTTCGACCGCCTCGATCCAGACGTGGCCGCCCCGGCCGCCGTCGCCGCCGTCCGGTCCGCCGTTGGGAATGAATTTCTCGCGCCGGAACGAGACGGAGCCCGCCCCGCCGTTTCCGGAACGGATATAGATCTTGGCCTGGTCGAGAAACTTCATGACAGGGCTTATGCCGCAATGCGGCATGCAGCGGTAGGGCGCCGCCCATAAACGGCGCAGCGGGCGCCTTCCGAACCGGGGCCTAGCGCCGGCGCAGACCGCCGAGAACGCCGCGCAGGAGTTCGCGGGTGATGGTCGTTCCGGCTGTGCGAAGGACGGACTTGGTCAGAGCCTCCATGGGAGTCTGGCGGTTCGAGGTCCGGCGCCGGGGGGCGGCCTTGGGCCGCGCTGTGGAGCGGGAGGACGTCCGGCTGGGCGTCCGGTCCTCGGCCTCGCGCGCTACCGCTTTTTCCTCCGCCGCCTGGGCTTCGGCGCGGGCGGTGAGGATTTCGTGGGCGGATTCGCGATCCACGGTCTGTTCATAGACGCCGCGCACGGGGCTTTGGGCCATGATCTGGGCGCGTTCGGCGTCGGTGGCGGGTCCGAGGCGGCTGGCGGGCGGACGGATCAGGGTGCGGGCCACCACTGTCGGCGCACCCTTTTCGTCCAGCACCGAGACCAGGGCCTCGCCCACGCCGAGCGACTGGATGGCCTCGGCGGTGTCGAAGGCGGGATTGGCGCGGAACGACCCGGAGGCGGCCTTCAGACCCTTCTGCTCGGCCGGGGTGTAGGCGCGCAGGGCGTGCTGGATGCGGTTGCCGAGCTGGCCCAGCACGCTGTCGGGGATGTCGGCCGGGTTCTGGGTGACGAAATAGACGCCGACGCCCTTGGAGCGGATCAGGCGCACCACCTGTTCGACCTTCTCCACCAGCGCACGCGGAGTGTCGTCGAACAGCAGGTGGGCCTCGTCGAAGAAGAACACGAGACGCGGCTTCTCCGGATCACCCACCTCGGGCAGTTGCTCGAACAACTCCGACAGCAACCAGAGCAGGAAGGCCGCGTACAGCCGCGGGCTGGACATCAGCCGGTCTGCCGCCAGAACATTGACCTGACCGCGCCCGTCCAGACCGGTGCGGATCATGTCCTCCAGCCGCAGCGCCGGCTCACCGAAGAAGGCGCCGGCCCCCTGGCGCTCGAGCGCCAGCAGGGACCGCTGGATGGCGGCGATGGAGGCCGGGGCCACATGGCCATAGGCCTTGCCGATCTCAGACGCATTTTCAGCCACATGGGTCAGCAGGGCGCGCAGGTCGTCCATATCCAGCAGCAGCAGCCCCTCCTTGTCCGCCACATGGAAGACCACCGAGAGCACATCGGTCTGGACGTCCGAGAGCTCCAGCATCCGCGCCAGGAGCAGGGGCCCCACCTCGCTGACCGTGGCGCGCACCGGGTGGCCCTTTTCACCGAACAGGTCCCAGAAAACCGTGGGGGCGGCGGCGGACTGGAGGTCCAGACCAATGGCCTGCGCGCGGGCCAGCAGTTTCTCATTGGGCGTTCCGGCCACGCAGATTCCGGACAGGTCGCCCTTCACGTCGGCGCAGAAGACCGGGACGCCGGCGTCGGAGAATCCCTGGGCCATGATCTGGAGGGTCACGGTCTTGCCCGTGCCGGTGGCGCCGGCCACCACCCCGTGGCGGTTGGCGCGGTCCAGCCTGAGGAACTGCGCCTCCTCGGCCTTGCCCAGAAACAGGTTGGTGTCGGCCATGGCGGGGTCTCCTCATTGTCGTGGGCCCGATTGTTAGCGCAGTCGCGGAGCGGCGCCACCGGCGATTGACGCGCGCCGCCCCGACGCGGACAAGGAGGCATGAAATCGCCCATCACCCTGCCCGGCTCGGCCGTGTCCCGAAACGCCCTGGTCATCCTGGCCGTGGTGGCGGCCGGGGCGGCCATCTACTGGCTCAGCGACATCCTGACGCCGCTGGCCATGGCCATCTTCCTGCTGATCATGATCGACGGGGTGCGGCGGGGCATCGAGACACATGTGGGACTGGGGCCGGGGCTGTCCATGACCGCCGCTGTGACCCTTGTTCTGTTGGGCTTCATCGCCTCCATCTGGATCATCGTGGACGGGGCGGCGGGGTTCATCGCCCAGGCCACGGGGGTGGTGGAGCGGCTGGACGCCATCATCGCCGACATGGCCGGCCTGATCGGCATCGAGGTTGCGCCCACCGCGCGCGAGCTGATCGGCGAGGTGAATCTGCGCGGCCTGCTGGCCGACGTGGCCATGGACCTCCAGAACATCGCCACCGGCGCCTTCTTCGTGCTGATCTATCTGGGTTTTCTGATCGCCTCCCAGGTCGGCTTCAAGAGGAAGGTGGTGAACATGTTCCCCCGCCGTCACGACCGGCAGGAGGCCATGGAGATTTTCGAGCGGGTGCGCGGCGGAGTCGAGGGCTACCTGTGGGTCCAGACCGTGACCGGGGCCATGATCTGCGCGGTGGCCTATGTCCTGATGCGCGCGGTGGGGCTGGAGAACGCCGGCTTCTGGACCTTCGTCATTTTCATCGTGGGCTATATCCCGATCCTGGGCGGCGCCATCGCCGGATTGGCCCCGCCGCTGTTCGCCCTGGTGCAGTTCGAAACCTATTGGCAGGCGGTGGTGCTGCTGACGGGCCTGCAGGCGCTGCTGTTCATCATGGGCAATGTGATCCAGCCCCGCATGCAGGGCGACAACCAGAACATCGACCCGGTGGTGGTGCTGTTGTCACTGGCTTTCTGGGGCCAGCTCTGGGGCGTGGTGGGCATGTTCCTCTCCACCCCTCTCGCCGTGATGGCCATGGCGATCCTCGCCGAATTCAAGGGTTCGCGCTGGATCGCCGTGCTGCTGTCGGGGGACGGAGACCCCTATGCCGACGATCACCGCGAGCCCGACGACAAGCCGGTCAAGCCGTCGCTTCTGGACAGGCTGCGGCGGAAAGACGCGGACGGCACGACCGCCACTTGATCGCCGCTTTCGCCCCCCTATCTGGGCATCAGCAGCCCGGCCTTCCCTCCCCCTCCCGACGGCCGGGCCAGCGGTCGATCCTCTCCCCTCCCCGGATCGGCCATAGAGACCGCCGGACGCCCCGCGTCCGGCGGTTCTCAATTCCGGTCCCGTCATCCCCATTCTTCCCCCTTTCGCAGAACGCACGGCTGGACTAGCTAGCGCGAAACGGTTGATCGGCCGCACAACACGGCTAGGGTCAGCCTCAAGATCAGAACAAAGCGGCCCTGGGTCGCGGCTCGGACGGAAACATCATGCGCGGCGAAAACCGGACCCCGGCGAAGGATTCCAACGCGGGGGCGGACGAACCGATAACCCTTGAGGTCTTGAGCCGGCGGTTCATCAAGGCCCTGGGCGCCAAGGGCGCGCCTGACGCCTTGCAGGCGGCGTTCCTGCGCCAGGCGTTCGAGGACTATGAGGCCGACGAGACGCCGGAGGTGGGGCCCGACGACCTCGCCTGCGTCCTGGCGGCCTTCTGGCTGCTGGGCGAGAAGCGCAAGACCGGCGACGCGCCCCTGATCGACATCGCCCCCATGCTGGACTGCAAGGGCGAGGCGTTGGGCTATGACGCCATCCAGGTGATCCAGGACGACGCGCCGTTCCTGGTGGACAGCGTCATGGGTGATCTGGCCGCCGCCGGCGTCTCTGTACGCGCCATGTTCCATCCGCTTATCGAAGTCGGTCGTGACAAGGCCGGCGCGCGGCTCGGGGCCCAGACGCGTGAGTCCATGATTCTGGTCCTGGTCGACACCCTGCCGCCCGAGCGGCGCGCGGCGGTGGCCGCCAGTCTGGCCGAGACCCTGTCCGATGTGCGCGCCGCCGTCGCGGACCACGGACGCATGGCGAAGCTGATGCAGCGCTGCCTCGACGATCTGAACAGCCAGGCGCCGGAGATGGACGCTGAGGCGCTGGAGGAGAATCTCGCCTTCCTGAAATGGCTGAACGCCGACCATTTCGTCTTCCTCGGGGCCCGGGAGTACGAGTTCCCCCGCACCCCTGACGGCGCCTATGAAGCCGAGGCTCCGCTGTCGCAGTCCGGCGAGGGGCTGGGCGTGCTGCGCGATCCGGAGCGCCGCGTGCTGCGTCGGGCCAGCGAGCCCGCCGTCCTGACCAAACAGATGAAGCGCCAGCTGAACCTGGGCGAGCCGGTCAGCGTGGCCAAAGCCAACCTCCGCAGCCGCGTCCACCGCCGGGCCTACATGG
The DNA here is from genome assembly GCF_015767455.1 of Brevundimonas sp. BAL450. Classification (NCBI taxonomy): domain Bacteria; kingdom Pseudomonadati; phylum Pseudomonadota; class Alphaproteobacteria; order Caulobacterales; family Caulobacteraceae; genus Brevundimonas; species Brevundimonas sp. BAL450. Next base: position 81,111 of record NZ_JADWOW010000060.1, on the reverse strand, counting down.
ATTATGTGGGGGTCAAGCGCTACGGCGCCGATGGCAAGGCGGCGGGCGAGACCCGCTTCGTAGGCCTCTTCACCGCCGAGGCCTATGACCGGTCGGCGTCCGAGGTCCCGTTGATCCGGCGTAAGGTCAGGAACGCCCTGGAGCGCGCCGGCAAGGCGCCGGGCAGCCACAACCACAAACGCCTGAAGAACGTCCTGGAGAATTATCCCCGGGACGAGCTGTTCCAGATGAGCGAGAACGAGCTGCTGGAGATTTCTCTGGGCGTCCTGCACCTGATGGACCGGCCCAGGGTCAAGATCTTCGCGCGCAAGGACCCGTTCGACCGCTTCGTCTCGGTGCTGACCTATGTGCCGCGCGAGCGTTACGACGCCAGCGTGCGAGAACGCATCGGCCGCATCCTGGCGGCGGCCTGGGGCGGGCGGCTCTCAGCCTGGTACCCGCAACTGAGTGACGCGCCTCTGGTGCGCATCCACTACATCATCGGCGTCGAGCCGGGCGACCATCTTGAGCCCGATGTGGCGGACGTGGAGTCCATGGTGGTGGACACCAGCCGAAGCTGGGCGGACCGCTTCGAGAGCGCCGCGCGCCGGGCGGGTGTGGCCGAAGCCCAGATCGGGGCCCTGACCTCCAAATGGTCCGAAGCCTTCAGTCCCGGTTATCGCGACCGCTATGACGCCATCGAAGCGGTGACGGACCTGTTCGAATTCGATGTGCTGGGCGAGGAAGGCCAAGGCTCTCCCGTGGCTGTGCGGGCCTTCCGCCTGCCCGAGGACACGCCCCTGCAGTTCCGCTTCAAGCTGTACCGCCGCGGCGACCCGGCGCCGCTGTCCGACGTCCTGCCGATCCTGGCGGACATGGGTCTCAAGACCATCGAGGAGTACGGGCATTCGCTGAAGCCCGCCGGCGACACCCCGGTGCATGTGCACGAGTTCCTGCTGGAGGATCCGCGCGGCCAGAACCTCAACTTCAGCGACGTGAAGACGCCGTTCGAAGATGCGTTCGCGGCGGTGTGGACCGGCCGTACGGAGAGCGACGGCTTCAACCGGCTGGTGATCGAACTGGGCGTCGACTGGCGCCAGGCGGCCCTGATCCGCACCCTGGCGCGTTACCGCCAGCAGACCGGCCTGGACCCCAGCCAGGCGGTGCAGGAGGAGGCCCTGCGCGAGCATTCGGTGGTGGCGCGCGCCCTGCTCTCCCTGTTCTACGCCAAGTTCGACCCTGCCGACGGAGGGGCGGCGGCGAAGCGCGAAGCCGCGGTGAAAGAGCTTGTCGACAAGATCGACCGGGCGCTGCAGGATGTGGCCAGCCTCGATCACGACCGGGCCCTGCGCCGGCTGTCGCTGCTGATCCAGGCGATCAAGCGGACCAACTATTTCCAGACCGGCGAAGACGGCGAGTCCAAGCCCTACATCTCCATCAAGATCGCCTCGCGCGAACTGGCGGACGTTCCCGCCCCCAAACCCTATCGCGAGATTTTCGTCTGGGCGCCCCATGTGGAAGGCGCCCACCTGCGCTTCGGCCCCGTGGCGCGTGGCGGCCTGCGCTGGTCTGACCGGCGCGACGATTTCCGCACCGAGGTCCTGGGTCTGGTCAAGGCGCAGCAGGTCAAGAACGCGGTCATCGTGCCCGTGGGCTCAAAGGGTGGGTTCTATCCCAAGCAGCTTCCGCGCGGCGGAAGCCGGGACGCCGTCCAGGCCGAGGCGATCCGCGCCTACAAGACCTTCCTGTCCGGATTGCTGGACCTGACGGACAACATCGTGGCCTCCGGGGCGGTGGTCCGCCCGCCCGCTGTCGTCGCCTGGGAAGGGGATGACCCCTATCTGGTCGTGGCCGCCGACAAGGGCACGGCCACCTTCTCGGACATCGCCAACGGCGTCTCGGCCGACTACGGCTTCTGGCTGGGCGACGCCTTCGCCTCGGGCGGCTCGGCCGGCTACGACCACAAGGAGATGGGCATCACTGCCCGCGGGGCCTGGGAGGCGGTCAAGCGCCACTTCCGCGAGATGGGCAAGAACATCCAGGCCGAGCCCTTCACGGTGGTGGGCGTGGGCGACATGTCCGGCGATGTGTTCGGCAACGGCATGCTGCTGTCGAAACAGATTCGACTGGTGGCGGCCTTCGATCACCGGGACATCTTCATCGACCCCGATCCTGATCCGGCGACGTCCTTCAAGGAACGTCAGCGGCTGTTCGAACTGCCCCGTTCGTCCTGGCAGGACTACGACAAGTCCAAGCTCTCCAAGGGCGGCGGCGTGTTTTCGCGTTCCGCAAAGTCCATCAAGCTGACGCCCGAGATCAAGGCGGCGCTGGAGATCGAGGCGAACGAGGTCGATCCCTTCACCCTGATGAAGGCCATCATCACCGCGCCGGCCGAACTGCTCTATTTCGGCGGCATCGGCACCTATGTGAAGGCGGCCCAGGAAAGCGATCTTCAGGTTGGCGACAAGGCCAATGACGCCATTCGCGTCAACGGCGTCGATCTGCGGGCAAAGGTGGTGGGCGAGGGCGCCAATCTGGGCCTGACCCAGGCCGGACGGATCGGCTTCGCGCGCAATGGCGGACGCATCAACACCGACGCCATCGACAATTCGGCAGGGGTGGATTCCTCCGACCACGAGGTCAACATCAAGATCCTGACCGGCTCGGCCATCGTGGCCGGCAAGCTGAAGGACAAGGACCGCAACGCCCTGCTGGCGTCCATGACCGAGGACGTGGCCCGCAAGGTGCTGGTGCACAACTACGATCAGACCCTGGCCATCAGCCTTCAGGAGCGCAACGCCGCCACGGAACTGGAGGCCCAGATCCGGTTCATGAACCGGCTGGAATCCGAGGGAAAACTGGATCGGACGGTCGAGGGGCTTCCCGGCGACGCGCGGCTGACCGAGATGCAGGCGTCCAGGGGGGGGCTGACGCGGCCCGAGCTGTCGGTCCTGACCGCCTATTCCAAACTGGAGCTGGCCGAGGACATCGTAGCTTCCGCGGCGCCGGAGGATCCCTTCTTCGAACGCGTGCTGGAGGGCTATTTCCCCGAGGCGCTGGGCAAGTTCGGCAAGGCCATGAACAGCCACCGCCTGCGCCGCGAGATCGTGGCCACGGTGCTGTGCAACGACATCGTCAACATGTGCGGGCCCACCTTCCCCGAGCGCCTTAGGGTCAGCGCCGAATGCGACACCACCGCCCTGGTGATCGGGTTCGAGGCGGCGCGGCGCATCTTCCGCCTGGACGAGGCGTGGGACGCGGTTTCGGCCCTGGACGGCAAGATCGACGCCGAAGCACAGTTGAGGCTGTACGAAGAGATCGCCGTGGTTCTGCGCCGCCACACCTTCTGGTTGGCGCGCCGCGTCGCCCGTCAGAACATGGGCGGGGTGGGTGACCTGATAAAGGCCTATCGCCAGGCGGCGGACGACCTGCGCGACGCGGGCGGCTCGGTCCTGTCGCGATTCGAGCAGGCCCGGCTGAAGACGCGCAAGGAAACCTTTGTCGAGGCGGGGTCGCCGCGCGAACTGGCCGCCACCATCGCCCTGATGCGGCCCATGGTGGCGGCCAGCGACATCGCCGATCTGGCGCGCGAACTGAAATGGTCCGCGCCGGCCATGGCGCGGCTGTATCACCAGGTCGGGGCGGCTTTCGATCTGGACCGACTGCGCGCCGCGGCCGGGTCGCTGGCCTCTGCCGACCACTATGAGCGGCTGGCCGTGCGACGGATGGTCGAGGACTTCATGGCCGAGCAGGTGGTCATCACCCGCGCCGTGGCCAGGGGCTGCAAGGAAGCCGTGGGCGAAAGTGAGAAGACCGCCGAGGCGGCCGTGGACGCCTGGGTCGGTGATCGCCTGGGCATCGCCGAGGGCGTGCGCAGCACCGTGGACGAGATCGAGCAGTCGTCCCACGGCTGGAGCTTCGCCAAGCTGACCATCGCCAATGTGGCTGTGCGCGACTTCGCCGCCGCGGCCGCCCAATCCATGGCCGCGACCAAACGGTCCGGCTGAACCAGGGCAGGGGCTGATCATGGCGCGCAAGTTCCTGGTGGTGGTGGATGACACCCCCGAGTTCGATTCGGCCCTGCGTTTCGCCGCCCGCCGCGCCCGGTCCACCGGCGGGCGCGTGGTGCTGTTGCGCGCCATTCCGCCCTCGGCCTTCGAGCACTGGTCCGGCGTACGTGAGGAGATCGAGCGGCAGCAGCGGGAGGAGGCCGAGGCCCTTCTCAACCGCTTTGGCGAAAAGGCCGCCGACCTGTCCGGCGCGGCGCCCGTGTTCCTGGTGGAGGAGGCCGAGACCCGCGACGCCATCATCAAGGCGGTGGACGCGGATCCTGAAATCAAGATCCTGGTCCTCGCCGCCGCCGTCGGCACGCGCGGACCCGGGCCGCTGGTGGCGGCCATCGCCAAGGAGGGCGCCGGCGTGGGCGGTCGTCGTCTGCCGGTCACCGTGGTGCCGGGCGACCTGACCGACGAGGAGGTCGAGGACCTAGCCTGACCCGGCTCGCAGGCGGCGCGTGCTCTTGCGAAGCGGGCAGCGGACGCGCATCTGAGGCCCATGTTCATCCAGACCGAAGCCACCCCTAACCCCAACGTCGTCAAATTCCTGCCCGGCCGCGACGTCTCGCCAGACCGCGCCCTGGAGTTTCGAACCATCGACGAGGCCCAGGTCTCGCCCCTGGCCGAGGGACTGTTCCAGCTGGAAGGCGTCGAGGGCGTGTTCTTCGGGGCCGACTACGTGGCCGTGACGCGGGCGGCGGCCGGCCCGGACTGGAGCGCCCTGAAGGCGCCGGTTCTGACCGCCCTGATGGATCATTTCACCTCCGGCGCGCCCCTGACGCGAGGCGAGGCCGCCCAGGCCGACGCCCATGCGGGCGGCGAGGGCGACAGTGAGGTGGTCAAGGAAATCAAGGCTCTGCTGGACACCCGCATCCGCCCGGCCGTAGCCCAGGACGGCGGCGACATCCTGTTCGACCGGTTCGACGAGGCGGACGGGGTGCTGTGGCTGCGCATGCGCGGGGCCTGCGCCGGGTGCCCGTCCTCATCGGCCACCCTCAAGGCCGGTGTGGAGAACATGATGCGCCACTATGTGCCCGAGGTGGCGCGGGTCGAACAGACTTTGTGAAACCAAACGGTCGCTCGCAAACGGTTGCAAGCCGGTTCATTCTGTTTTCATGACGCGATTCCGTGATGATCCCGAGGCCGATGCGCTGGGTCAGGCCCTGGCTGCCCTGCGCAAGGCGCGGGGTCTGAGTCAGGCCGAGGCCGGCGCCCGCATGGGCGTGACCAGCCAGGCCTGGGGTCTCTATGAGGCCGGACGCCGTCCCGGCATGTTCCGGCCGGACGTGCAGCGGCGCCTGACCGCCGCCCTGGATCTGACGCCCGAGGATCTGGCGCTGGAGATGGCCCGTCAGCCCGTCTCCCCCACACGAGCCGCTGAACGGCTTGAGGAAGGCGGACGAGCCTTCTCCGCCAACGGGACGGCGGGGTCCGTTCGGCGGACGCTGCAACTGCGTGATGACGATCTGGCGCCGTGGGCGGGCTCGGGCGTGGTGCTGGTTTATGATCTGGCCGTCTGGCCCCGGCGGGATCAGGGCTGCGTGGTCGAAACGGACGATGGGCCGGTGATCGGTCTCTATCACCGGGGCGACCGCGACACGGTGGTCCTGCGCGGCCCATCGGGCGACAAGCGGGTGCTGGAGCGGAGCCGGATCGGCTCCGTGGGGGCGGTCGTGGCCCGGCTCGAAGGGGTGGGCTGGCCGCAATGAAACAATATGGTTGTATTTTGCGTCTGATAATGAAACCTTGGGGCGCCGCAGCCCACGGAGGTTCCCTTGCCGCGCCGCTCGCCCCATCCCTCGCCCGAGGCGGATCTTCTGGACCGCGACCTGGGCGCGGCCATCCGCCGCTTCCGCACCGATCTGGGCCTGTCCCAGCACGCCCTGGCCGCGCGCCTGTCGCTGAGCGGCCAGCAGCTTCAGAAGTACGAGAGCGGGGCCAACCGGGTGTCGGCCTCGACCCTCTATCGGATCACCCGCGAACTGGACCAGCCGGTGACGGCCTTCTTCCCCGCCCCCGGCGGGCCGGACGGACTGGAGGCGTTGCTGGGAACCCCGGAAGGGCGCGCCCTGTCGCGCGGCTTTTCCCGCATCCACGACATGGCACAGCGCCGCGCGCTGGGGGTGATCGTCGAGGGGTTGGCCCGGAACGCCTGAGGCTTCGGTCGGAGACGGCCCTGTGAAGACCCTGATCATCGACACGGCGCTGGGCGCCTGCACCGCCGTGGCCGCCGACGGCTCGCGCGTGGTCGCCGCCGAAAGCGAGGTCATGGCCCGCGGCCATCAGGAACGGCTGGGCGGCATGGCGCGTGGGGCCATGGCGGCGGCGGGATGGTCCTTCGACCAGCTGGACCGCATCGCCGTGACCACGGGGCCGGGCTCGTTCACCGGCCTGCGCGTGGGCCTTGCCTTTGCCCAGGGCCTCGGGCTGGCGTTGGATCGGCCGGTGGCGGGCCTGTCCACCCTGGCCGCCCTGGCCCGCGACGCGGAGGCGGCGCCCGGCGCGGCGGTCTGGGCCATGATCGATGCCCGCCGGGGCCAGGTCTATGGCCAGCGATTCGTGGATTATACGCCCACGGAAGACCCTGCCGCCCTGGCCATTGAGGACGCGGCGGCCCGCATCGCGGGTGAACACAACACTGTCGTCCTGGTCGGCTCGGGAGCGGTCCTTGTGGCCCCTGCCGGCGCGCGCGTCATGGACAGCGCAGCGCCGTCGCCGGAGGCCCTCGCGCGGCTGGCTGCGGACCAGCCCGACGGCGAGGCCCGGCCGCTCTACTTGCGCGGGCCGGACGCCAAGCTGCCCGGCGGGCGGGATCCATCGTGAGCGACCCGGCCGATCTGGCGGCGATCCACGCCTCGGCCTTCGACGCGGGCTGGGACGCGGCGGCGATCCAGACGCTGCTGGACATGCCCGGCGCCGCGCTGGAGACGGAGGCCGACGGCTTCCTGCTCTGGCGCCGCGCGGCGGACGAGGCCGAGATCGTCACCCTGGCCGTTCGGCCCGAAGCCCGGCGACGGGGTCTGGGCGGGCGGCTGCTGGACAGGGTCCTGGATCGCGCACGCGACCAGGGCGTGGCGCGCCTGTTCCTGGAGGTGGCGCACGACAATGACGCAGCCCTTGCCCTCTATGCCTCCAGGGGCTTCGAACAGGCCGGAGGGCGGCCCGCCTATTACGCCCGCCCGGACGGCGTGAGGGCGGACGCACTGATACTGGCTCTCAACTTGGCCTGAGCGCTTTCCACGCGAGCGAGGGGTGACTATCTTGGCGACCATGGACCGGATCGAGAAACTCTGCGCCGAGCGCGGCATGCGCATGACCGAGCAACGACGCGTCATCGCGCGGGTGCTGTCGGAAGCCGATGACCACCCCGACGTGGAGGAACTGTACCGCCGCGCCTCGGCCATCGATCCGCACATCTCCATCGCCACGGTCTACCGCACCGTGCGCCTGTTCGAAGAGGCGGGCGTGGTCGAGAAGCACGACTTCGGCGACGGGCGCAGCCGCTACGAAGAAGCCGGCGACGATCATCACGACCACCTGATCGACACCAAGTCCGGCGAGGTCATCGAATTCTATGACGCCGAGATCGAGCGGCTGAAGACCGAGATCGCCGAGCGGCTGGGCTTCAAGCTGATCGGCCACAAGCTGGAACTGTACGGCACGGCCATCGAAGGCGCCTCGCCCACCAGTCGCGAGGGCCTGATCTTCACCCGGCACAACCGCCGCACCGAGGACGCTTGATTCTTCGCTTACGCTTGTGGGGGCTGTGCGAAATCCCCATAACCGCGCGATGATCGACGCTGAAGACAAGCCGACGTCCGAACGGGCCGAAAAGCGCCTGTTCATCAAGACTTACGGCTGCCAGATGAACGTCTATGACTCCGAGCGCATGGCCGATGTCCTGCGCCCGCTGGGCTATGCGCCGACCGACACGCCTGAAGATGCCGACTTCGTCATCCTGAATACCTGCCACATCCGCGAGAAGGCGGCCGAGAAGGTCTATTCCGAGCTGGGCAAGCTGCGGATGCTCAAGGACGAGAAGGCGTCGGACGGCCGGGGCGCCATGACCATCGCCGTGGCCGGCTGCGTGGCCCAGGCCGAGGGCGAGGAGATCATGCGCCGCCAGCCCGCCGTGGATCTGGTGGTCGGGCCGCAGGCCTATCACCAGCTGCCCGAGCTGCTGACCCGCACGGCGCGGGCGCGGGGCGAGCGCATCGGGGCGGACTTCGCCCCCAACGCCAAGTTCGACGCCCTGACCACTGAGAAGATCGGAGCGCGGGGCGTGAAGGGTCCGACCGCCTTCCTCACCGTGCAGGAGGGCTGCGACAAGTTCTGCACCTTCTGCGTGGTGCCCTATACGCGGGGCGCCGAATGGTCGCGCCCGGCCGCCGACATCCTGAGCGAGGCGCGCGAGCTGGCGGCGCGCGGCGTGCGCGAGGTCACCCTGCTGGGCCAGAACGTCAACGCCTATGACGGCGCGGGGCCGGACGGCGCGGTCTGGACGCTGGCGCGGCTGGCCTACGGGCTGGCGGAGATCGAGGGGCTGGATCGCATCCGCTATACGACCAGCCACCCCAACGACATGGGCGATGACCTGATCGCGGCCCACGCCGAGCTGGATGCCCTGATGCCCTATCTGCACCTGCCGGTTCAGTCGGGCTCTGACCACCTGCTGCGGCTGATGAACCGCAAGCACGGGCGCCAGAAGTATTTCGACCTGATCGACCGCATCCGCGCGGCCCGGCCGGACATGGCCCTGTCGGGCGACTTCATCGTCGGCTTCCCTGGCGAGACCGACCGGGATTTCGAGGACACCCTCGATCTGGTGCGGCGGGTGAATTACGCCTCGGCCTTCTCGTTCATCTATTCGCCGCGGCCCGGCACCCCGGCGGCGACCATGGCCGCCCAGGTGGAGCCCCATGTGGCGTCTGAACGCCTTCAGGCGCTGCAGGCCCTGCTGTTCGAACAACAGGTCGTCTTCAACCAGTCCCAGGCGGGCAAGGTCCTGCCGGTTCTGTTCGAGCGCAAGGGGCGTCATGGGCTTCAGGCCATCGGCCGCTCGCCCTATCTGCAGTCGGTTCACGTGGAGGACGCCGATCACCTGATGGGGCGGATCGTTCCCGTCCGCATTGAGCGCGGCCAGCAGAACAGCCTGACCGGGGCGCTGGTGGACGCCCCTGAGCACGACGCCCTCAAGCAGCGAGCGCCCGCGGCGCGAGCGACAGGACGCCAAGCATAATGGCCCGTGAGTCCGAGTTTCTTTCCCTGTCTGACGCGGCCCTTCGTTCGATCATCGGTCCGGGCAGCCGTCACGTCGCCCTGATCGAGGACGCCTTTAAGGTGCTGGTGGAATCGCCCGGGGGCGGGGTGTCCATCAACGGATCGGCCAAGGACCGGGCGGCGGCGAAGCGGGTCGTCGAGACCTTGGCCAAGCGCGCTGATCTGGGCGCCGAGATCACCGAGGCGGACGTGCGCACGGCCTTGGGCGCCCAGCGCTCCGGCGGCAAGACGCCGGAGGGCGTGGCCCTGCCGGTGGGCCGTCGCGGCGCCATCGCCCCCAAGACCCCGGCCCAGGCCCGCTATCTGGAGGCCCTCGCCAAGTGCGAACTGACCTTCGGCGTCGGCCCCGCGGGCACGGGCAAGACCTTTCTGGCGGCCGCCTATGGCGCGTCGCTGCTGCGGCGGGGCCAGGTGGACCGTCTGGTCATCACCCGTCCTGCGGTGGAGGCGGGCGAGAAGCTGGGCTTCCTGCCCGGCGACCTGAACGAGAAGGTGGACCCCTATCTGGCGCCCATATGGGAGGCCCTGAACGAGATCCTGGGCGCCGACGACGTGCGCCGCCGACGGGACAAGGGTGAGATCGAGGCCGCGCCCATCGCTTTCATGCGGGGACGGACCCTGTCCCACGCCTTCATCATCGCCGATGAGGCCCAGAACCTGACCCGTCTCCAGATGAAGATGGTGCTGACCCGTCTGGGCGAAGGCGCGCGCATGGTGGTGACCGGTGACCCCAGCCAGGTCGATCTGGTCAACACCCGGGACTCCGGCCTGCCCCACGCCCTGCGCATTCTCGAGAACGTGAAGGGCGTCGGCGTGCTGCGCTTCGAGGCCGCGGACGTGGTGCGCCACGCCATGGTCGAGCGGATCGTGCGGGCCTATGACGCCGACGCAGCGGCCGCGCGCGGCGGTGACGCGACCGCGCCATGATCGACATCGAGGTCGAGGACGACGCCTGGTCCGGGAGTGTTCCGGATGTGCAGGGCGTCGTTTCCCGGGCGGCCGAACAGGCCGCGCCGCCGGGCGACGTGGTGATCCTGCTGACGGACGACGAAACCGTGCGCGAGCTGAACGCCCGCTTTCGCGGCAAGGACCGCCCCACCAACGTGCTGTCGTTTCCCGCCCCCGAAAACGCCCGGCCCCATCTGGGCGACATCGTCCTGGCCCATGGGGTGTGCGCGGCCGAGGCCCGGGATCAGGGCAAGCCCTTCGCCGACCACCTGAGCCATCTGGTCATCCACGGGCTTCTGCATCTGACCGGGCATGACCATGAAGCGGATGACGAGGCCGAGGCGATGGAGGCGCAGGAGCGCACGCTTCTTGCGGCGCTGGGGATCCCTGATCCGTACCTGTCTCGAAATGACACCTGAAACCGAACCCGCTGATCTTAACCACGCCGAGCCTGACGCGGCGCCGGAGACGGCTGAAGCCGCCCCGCGCTCACGGGGAGGCGCCGTCTGGCTCCGTGTGGGCGCGGCCCTGACGGCGCTGATTCTGGGCGCGGCAGCCGCGGCGTCGCATCCGCCGTTCGGCTTCCTGATTGGAATCCTCGCCTATCCGGCCCTGATGTTGCTGGCCGAGCGGACGCGCACCACGCGCGGCGCCTTCGGTCTCGGCTGGCTGGCGGGGTTCGCCTATTTCTTCATCAGCTGCTGGTGGGTGGCCGAGGCCTTTCTGGTCAATGCCGAGGCCCACGCCTGGATGGCGCCCTTCGCCGCCTCGCTGCTGCCGGCGGGTCTGGCCCTGTTCTGGGGCGCGGCGGTGGCGATCTATCGCCGGTTCCATGTGGCGGGCCACCCGCTCCGGCCGCTGCTGTTCGCGGTGGTGTTCTGCGCCTTCGAATGGCTGCGCGGCACGGTTCTGACCGGCTTCCCCTGGAACCCGGCGGGCGCCGCCTGGGGCGCGGGATCGGCGGCCTCGCAGTTCGCGGCGGTGGCGGGCGTCTATGGTCTCGGCCTTGTCACCGTGGCTGGGACGTCCTTGATCGGCCCGCTGTTCGCGCCGGGACGCCTGAAAACGCGGATCGGCGCGGCGGTGCTGGGGGTGCTGATGATCGCCGTCATGGTCATCGGCGGGGCCTACCGGCTCAGCGTGGCCCGGCCCGAAGCCTCGGACACCACCGTACGCATCGTCCAGGCCGACGTGGAGCAGCAAGCCAAGTGGGACGCGGCCAATTTCGAGGCCATCGTCCAGCGGTATGTGAATCTGACGGCCCGGCCCGGGGCGCAGGTGCCGGACGTGATCGTCTGGCCCGAGGGCGCCTTGCCGGTGACCGCGAATGAGGCCTTCACCGAAGGTTCGCCCGTGGCCGCCGCCATGGCGCGCGCGGTTCAGCCGGGCCAGACCCTGCTGGCGGGTTTCAGCCGCGCGGAGCCGACTCCCGGGGGGGAGTGGCGCTATTTCAACAGCCTCTACGCCCTGTCCGACGCGGGCGAGGCGGGGCTGAGGGTCGAGGCGGTCTATGACAAGCACCGGCTGGTGCCCTTCGGCGAATATCTGCCGCTGGGCGACATCATGAGCCGCACGGGCCTGCGCAGCCTGGTGCATGTGCCCGCCGATTTCAGCGCCGGCCCGACCCCGGCGCCGCTGGCCCTGCCCGGCCTGCCCGATGTGCAGCCGCTGATCTGTTACGAAAGCCTCTATCCCGGCTTCACCCCGGGCGGCGAGACGCGGCCGGCCTGGATCGCCAATGTGTCGAACGACGCCTGGTTCGGACGCACCTCCGGGCCTGTCCAGCACCTGAACCTGGCCAGCTTCCGGGCTATCGAGACCGGACTGCCCATGGTGCGGGCGACGCCGACCGGAATCTCGGCCCTGATCGACCCCTGGGGCCGTGTCGTGCCGGGCAAGCGTCTGGAGCCGGGCGAGAGCGGGGTCATCGACGCGCGCCTGCCCCGGCCGCTGGGGCGGACTCCTTACGCCATAGGGGGCAATCTGATCTTTTTGGGTATGATGATGGCGGCTCTGGCCGGGGGACTCTGGCCTTTCCGCTCCCGGATTTCCCGCGCCAGGAGTCTCTCCGGGAATTAAGATGACTTCTTAGATTTTGAGGCTCATTCAGGCTAAAATCCTGCTCAGAATGCACGGAAGGTGGCGTGACATGGCGCGAGGCAAGGGCGACGAAGGGCCCCATCTGGTGGACCGCCACGTGGGGCGGCGGGTCGAGACGCGGCGCAAGGCGCTGGGCTACAGCCAGAGCCAGCTGGGCGCGGCGCTGGGCCTGACGTTCCAGCAGATCCAGAAATACGAGAAGGGCGCCAACCGCATCTCGGCCTCCAAGCTCTGGGAGATCGCCCAGTTCTTCAAGGTGGAGATCGGCTACTTCTTCGACGGCCTGACCGCCGCCGCGCCGGGGGTGGCCGCGAGCGACACCGTGTCCCTGGACCACGATTATCCCGTGACCCGCCAGAGTCAGGAGATCGCCCGCTTGGCGCCCCGGCTCAGCCTCAGCCAGCAAAAGGCGGCGCTGGCCATGGTTCGTGAACTGGCCGGTGAGCAAAAGGCCGACGCCCAGGACTGAGCGGAATCAACCTGAGCCCGCCGCGCGCGCCTTCTGCTGATCCCAGTAGGCGGGGCCGTCATCCGGCTTGAACATGGTGCGCGGCGTTCCGTCCGAAGTGGCCACCAGGAAGGTGTTGGTCGCGGCGTGATAATAGAGCGTGTCGCCGTTGCCTCGCCGTACGGTCTCGGTCCCGGCGGGTGGGGCGGTGATGAAGGCGTGGGCCTTCTCCACATAATCTTCGGCGGACGCGGCGCTGAAGGCCGCGCCGTTGCGTTCGAACAGCCGCTGGATGTTCTGCTCGGCGGTGTTGCGGCTGTTTGACGTCCAGCGCGCCGGCTCGCCTGAACGCTCGGCCCTGGCGGGTTCAGCCACGACGGCGACGGGCTGAACCGTCGCCTCGGTCGCGGCCTGCTCCGACCGGTCGCGCGTCTCGACCGCGCTGGGCCCGTTGTCGCACGCCGCCAAAGTGACAGCCGCCAGGGCGACGCCGCCCGCCATCCACAGATTGCGCAAGGTCATGAAACCCTCCCTCGAAAACCCGCAGAACGACGTTAGGCACAAAGTTAATGTTCATGCAATGTTCTTGTTCGGTCCTGCTGCGCCCCTCGACGGCGGCGGCGGCGCCCGGTAAGGCGAAGGCATGACCCGGACAGCCCCGAAAATCCTGCTGATCGTCGGCGGCGGCATCGCCGCCTACAAGGCGCTGGAGCTGGTGCGCCTGATGAAGAAGGCGGGCATGACCGTGCGCGCCGTGCTGACGAAGGCGGGCGCCGAGTTCGTCACGCCCCTGTCGCTGGCCTCCCTGACAGGCCACCCGGTGCATCAGGCCCTGTTCTCGCCCGAGGACGAGACCGCCATGGGCCATATCGAGCTGTCCCGCTGGGCCGACCTGATCGTGGTGGCGCCCGCAACCGCCGGTCTGATGGCCAAGGCGGCGAACGGTCTGGCGGACGACCTGGCCTCCACCGCCCTGCTGGCCACCGACAAGCGGGTTCTGCTGGCCCCGGCCATGAATGTGCGCATGTGGGAGCATCCGGCGGTGAAGGCCAATCTGGCGCGCCTGACCGGCTTCGACGGTCTGCACGGCATGGCGGTTGTCGGCCCCGACGACGGCGAGATGGCCTGCGGCGAGTACGGGCCGGGCCGCATGGCCGAGCCCGCCGCGATCCTCGAGGCGGTGCAGGGGCTGCTGGCCGGCGCCGCCGGACGCCCCCTGAAGGGCAAGCGGGCCCTGGTGACCGCAGGCCCGACCTTCGAGCCCATCGACCCGGTGCGTGGCCTGACCAATCGCTCCAGCGGCAAACAGGGCTACGCCATCGCCGCCGCCCTGGCCGATCTGGGCGCCGAGGTGACGCTGGTGTCGGGCCCCACGGCCCTGAGCGCGCCTCCGGGCGTGACGCGCGTGGATGTGGAGACGGCGGCCGAGATGCACGCGGCCTCCATGTCGACCCTGCCCGTGGACGTGGCGGTCATGACGGCGGCGGTGGCCGACTGGCGCGTGGACGACGTGGCCTCCGGCAAGATCAAGAAGGCGCCGGGCGGGCCGCCCATGCTGAGCCTGATCGAGAACCCGGACATTCTGGCGTCGGTCTCCTCGGCCAAGAGCAAGCGCCCCCGGTTGGTGATCGGCTTCGCCGCCGAGACCAGCGATCTGGAGGCCCAGGCGCGGGCCAAGCTGTCGCGCAAGGGCTGCGACTGGATCGTGGGCAATGACGTGTCCGACGAGGTGTTCGGCTCGGACGGCAACGCCGTGACCCTGATCACCAGGGGCGGCGCCAAAGCCTGGCCGCGCCAGTCCAAGGCCGCCGTGGCCCGTGCGCTGGCCGCCCGTATCGCCGAAACCCTGACAGATTGACGGACCGAGAATGACCGAGACCGTGACCGCCCGAATCCTGCGCCTGCCCCACGCCGAGGACCTGCTGCTGCCCGCCTATGAGACCGAGGGTTCTGCGGGCATGGACCTGCGGGCGGCCGTGCCGGAGGACCAGCCCATGACCCTGGCGCCGGGCGCGCGGGCGCTGGTCCCCACGGGGCTGAAGATCGCGCTGGAGCCGGGCTTCGAGGCGCAGGTGCGGCCCCGCTCGGGTCTGGCGCTGAAGCACGGGATCACCTGTCTGAACAGCCCCGGCACCATCGACAGCGACTATCGCGGCGAGGTGGGGGTGATCCTGGCCAATCTGGGGTCCGAGCCCTTCGTGATCCGGCGGGGCGAGCGTATCGCCCAGATGGTCATCGCCCGCCACGAACGGGTGCAGTGGTCCGAGGTGAAGAGTCTCGACGACACCGCGCGTGGCGAAGGCGGCTTCGGCTCCACCGGGCGATAGCTCAGTCCGGGACGTTCGCGTCCAGTTCGTCCAGCCAGACACGCGCCGTGGCGTCCGACGGCGCCCGCCAGTCCCCGCGAGGCGACAGCGAACCGCCGGTGACCACCTTGGGCCCGTTGGGCAGGGCCGAGCGCTTGAACTGGCTGGTCTGGAAGAAGCGGATCAGGAATTTGCGCAGCCACGACTTGATGGTCGCCAGGTCGTACTCGACCTTGTCCGCCTCGGGCAGATTGGCGGGCCAGGCGCCGTGGGTGCGGTCGCCCCACGCCTGATGGGCCAGATAGGCCACCTTGGACGGCTTCAGGCCGAAGCGGGTGATGTAGAACAGGAAGAAGTCGTTCAGGGCATAGGGTCCCACCGTGGCCTGGGTGGACTGGATCGCGCCGCTCTCGTCGGCGGGCACCAGTTCGGGCGAAATCTCGGTGCCCAGGATGGCGTGCAGGGTGGGGGCCGCCTCGGGCCCGACGATCGCCTTGTCGGCCACCCAGCGGATCAGGTGCTGGATCAGGGTTTTCGCCACCCCGCCGTTGACGTTGTAGTGGCTCATGTGGTCGCCCACGCCATAGGTGGCCCAGCCCAGCGCCAGCTCCGACAGGTCGCCGGTGCCCAGCACGAAGGCGCCGTGGTGGTTGGCGAGGCGAAACAGATAGTCGGTGCGCAGGCCCGCCTGAACGTTCTCGAAGGTGATGTCGTGGACCGGCTGACCCTGTGAATAGGGATGGCCGATGTCCTTCAGCATCTGTTCGGCCGCCGGGCGGATGTCGATCTCCTCGCCCGTAACCCCCAGTGCTTTCATCAGGTCCCAGGCGTTGGATTTGGTGCCCTCGGACGTGGCGAAGCCCGGCAGGGTGAAGGCCAGGATGTTCTTGCGCGGCAGGTCCAGCCGGTCGAACGCCCGGCAGGCCACCAGCAGCGCCTGGGTCGAATCCAGACCGCCGGAGACGCCGATGACGATCCGCTCGCCGTTCGTCGCCTTCATGCGCCGCATCAGGCCCTGCACCTGGATGTTGAACGCCTCGTAGCAGTCCTGATCCAGCCGCGCCGGATCGTCCGGCACGAACGGGAAGCGGTCCAGCGGGCGGATCAGGTCGGCGGCGTCTCCCGCGTCCCGGGCCTCGAACAGAACCCGGTCGAAGCCCACGTCCGATTCCTCGCGCCGCGCGCAGTCCGCGAAGGTGCCCGTGCGCAGGCGCTCCAGACCGATGCGCTCCACGTCCACATCGGCGATGATCAGGTGGCTTGCCATGGCGAACCGCTCGCCCGAGGCCAGGCAGGCGCCCATCTCGTGGATCGAGGCTTGGCCGTCCCACGCTAGATCGGTGGTGCTTTCGCCCCATCCGGCCGCGGCGAACACATAGGCGGCCATCGCGCGTGCCGACTGGCTGGCGCACAGCAGCGCCCGCTCGTCGGCCTTGCCGATCACCACATTGGAGGCGGAGAGATTGGTCAGGATGCGCGCCCCGCCCAGGGCCTGGCGGGTGGAGGGCGGCAGCGGGGACCAGTAGTCCTCGCAAATCTCCACGCCGAATACGAAGCCCGGCCTGTTTCCGGCGTGGAACAGCAGCCGCGTGCCGAAGCCGACCACGTCGCCGCCGACGCGAACCCCGGCGCCGTCGTGAAGCTCGTCGGCGGCCGGCGAGAACCAGCGCTTCTCGTAATACTCCCGGTAGTTGGGCAGATAGGTCTTGGGCACGACGCCGCGAATGCAGCCGTTCGCCATAACCACGGCGCAGTTGTACAGCCGCTCGTCGTGGCGGACGGGGGCGCCGGCGATCACCGCCACCCCTGCATCCTTCGTCGCCTCGGCCAGACGGCCCAGCTGGCGGTCCGCCTCATCCAGCAGCGCGTCCTGCATCAGCAGATCGTCGATGGCGTAGCCGGTCAGGCTCAGCTCCGGGAACACCAGCAGGTCGACGCCCTGTTCGCCCGCCTCGGCGATCAGGGCGATGTGCTCGTCCGCATTGGCGACCGGGTCGGCGGTGTGGACCACCGGGGTGGCGGCGGCCACGCGCACGAAGCCGTGGGCGGCGGGGGTGAAGAAGGGGTGCTGTCGGGCCAAATCCGGTGTCCTGATCCCTGTTCCGGGGTTCATGTAACCCCTCAAGCCTTCCCGCGCCATGAATCCGGCTGAACGATTGCGGGTGACGGGGCCGGGCCTTTCCCGCTAGACGGAGCCCATGAACGACACGCCGAAAAAGGGCTGGTTCCAGCGGCTCAGCCAGGGACTGTCCCGATCCTCCAAACAGATGACCGAGCAGGTCGTCTCCTCCTTCGTCAAGGAGCCGCTCGACGAAGCGGCGCTGGAGCGCCTGGAGGAGCACCTGATCGAGAGCGATCTGGGCCCGGCCGCCGCCGCCCGGATCACCGAGCGCTTCCGCGCGCTGCGCTTCGGCAAGACCTCCGACGAGCGCGAGATCAAGGAAGCCCTGGCCGAGGCGGTGACCGCCGAACTGGCGCCGCGCCAGGCCGTGTTCGATCCCCTGTCCGGACCGAAGCCCTATGTGGTGCTGTTCGTGGGCGTCAACGGCTCGGGCAAGACCACCACCCTGGGCAAGATCGCCGCCGACCTGACGGGCAGGGGCGCCAGGGTCATGGTGGTGGCGGGCGACACCTTCCGCGCCGCCGCCCGGGATCAGCTGCGCATCTGGTCCGAACGGGCCGGCGCAGATTTCGAGAGCCGCCGCGACGGCGCCGACCCGGCCGGCCTGGCCTTCGACGCCTTCACCCGCGCCAGAAACGAGGGCCATGACGTGGTCCTGATCGACACCGCCGGCCGCCTGCAGAACAAGCAGGCCCTGATGGACGAACTGCTGAAGATCGTTCGGGTGCTGAAGAAGATCGATCCGGACGCCCCGCACGAAACCCTGCTGGTGCTGGACGCCACGGTGGGGCGCAACGCCTTGGCCCAGGAGCAGATCTTCGGCCGCACGGCCTATGTGTCCGGCATCGTCATGACCAAACTGGACGGCACGGCCCGCGGCGGGGTTCTGGTGCCGGTGGCCCAGGCCTCCGACGCCCCCATCAAGCTGATCGGGGTGGGCGAGGGCATCGAGGATCTGCAGCCGTTCGACGCGCGGGCGTTCTCCCGCCTTCTGGTGGGACTTGAGGACTGATGACGACCGAGCAACCGGCAACGGCAAAGAAGCGCCCCCAATGGATCCGCCAGGCGGTGGATTTCGGGGCCCTGGTCGCCTTCATCGGCGCCTACTTCATCACCCGCGACCTGATCAAGGCCACCTGGGTGCTGGTCATCGCCTCGGCCATCGCCCTGGCGGTCGGCTATGTGGTGGAGCGTCGTTTCGCGCCCCTGCCGCTGATCACCGGCCTGTTCGCCCTGGTGTTCGGGGTGCTGACCATCTTCTTCGACGACGACCTGTTCATCAAGCTGAAGCTGACCATCCAGAATGTGATCCTGGGCGGCATCCTGCTGGGCTCGCTGCCGCTGAAGAAATACCCGTTCAAATATCTCCTGGGCGACGCCATCAAGGTGACAGACCACGGCTGGCGCATCCTGACCTTCCGCTATGGCGCCTATTTCCTGGTGGTGGCGGCGGCCAATGAGGTGTTCCGCAGCGAGGCCGCCGTTCTGGCCATCTGGGACGCTTTCGGTTGGGCCACGCCGGATCCCGACGCGGTCTGGACCAGCTTCCGGGGCATTCTGTGGATCGCCGCCTCGATTTTCGGCCTGTCGCAGATTCCGGTGATCCTGAAGCACATGATCAAGGACGAGCAGCCGGGCCCGGTCAGCCCCGATACAGGCCTGTAGGCTGTGCAAGCCTTCACGGAGCTGTCGCCAAACCGAAACACGGCGCTGCTAACCCTGCCATGAACCGTGCCTTGCACGGATTATCGGTAAGCGGGGTCCCGGCATGGTCAAGGATGGAAAGAAGGCGCGCTCCGGGCCTCTGGACGCATCGCCCAGCCACCTGATGCACCGGGCGCTGCAGCTGGCGCTGGACATCTACGCCGAGGAAGTGGGCGCCGACGGCCCCACCCAGCGTCAGTTCGCGGTGCTGGAGATCGCCTCGCGGAACGAGGGCCTGACCCAGACTGATCTGGTCCGCGCCACCGGCATCGACCGCTCCACCCTGGCGGATCTGGTCGCCCGCATGACGGCCAAGGGCCTGCTGAACCGCGAACGCTCGGTGCTGGACGGCCGCGCCAAGGCCGTCAGCCTGTCGGACGAAGGCCGCGCCCTGCTCGAGAGCGCCCGCGCAAAGGTCGAGGCCGCCGACCGTCGCATCCTGGCGCTGATGCCCAAGGCCAGGCGCGACAGCTTCATGAAGCTGCTGGCCGACCTGGCCGCCGTGGCCGACGCGGGGCCGGACGAAGCCAAGGCCGCCAGACGCGCCGAAAAGCTGGCCCGGAAGGCGGAAAAGGAAGCCCGCAAGGCCGCCGAGAAGGTCCAGAAGACCAAGACGCGCCGCAAGGCGGGTGGTCCCGGCCTGGACGTCCGCGCCGCCTGATCCGTCAGCGGACCTTTCGAGACCGCTCCAGCACCGGCCGCTGCCCCTCGGCGTTCAGGGCGCCGGAAGGCGCGATCCCCGTGTTCGGCGTCGGGTTCAGGCCTTCATCCGCATTGCGGTAGGCGGGGCCGGACCACTGGTTGGCCGTCTTGCGTTTCAGCGCCCTTTTCAGGTTCGCCGTGGCCGCCTTGCCGCGATCGCCCGCCCGGCGGCGGTCCAGCTCGCGGTTCACCCGCTTCATGCCCGCGGACAGCAGGGCTTTCTTCCGATCCGACCCCGTCTCGCCCTCGGTGGGCTTGCCGCCCCGGCTGGCGCTGCGCCGCTGGTCCCGGGCAATATCGCGGGCGCGGTTGCGCCGCTCGCGCAGCCGCTTGGCCAGGTCCCTCAGCTCGTCCTGCTTCATCTCGCGCAGGGCCGGCTGGCGGGCGCGCTCGCACAGTTCGCGTTCGTCCTTGTCGAGATAGCGTTCGTCAGCCTTGCGGGACTGGGCCATGGGGCGTCTCCATTCCTGTTTCTGTTCGGGAATGAAGCGTGTGAACGGCCCGGGTCGTTCCCGAAAACCGGATCAGACGGTGATGTCGAGGAACGAGCCGGGACGGCGCGGCATGTCGGCCTGATCCGCCGCGCGCGCCGCCGGCGCGGCCCGCGGCGCTTCGGCCTTGGGCGCCGGTTGGGCCTGCTGCGCTTCCTGCGCCGATTTCACCCCGGCCAGGGCCTGCTGAAAGAACGCCGCCTGGGCCACCCGCGCGGTCGTGGTGGCCACCGGATGGGTGGCGGCGTGACGCGGAGTGGGCAGGTCGGGGCGAATCGGGCTCATGCCCCGATGGTTAACAGGGCGTCTGGAAAAAGGGTTAACGCGACCAGCGCTCGGGGGCGAGACCTTCGGTCAACCGGTCCAGCTCGGCCTGATTCACGATGGGGCCGGAGTGTTTGGCGGTGATGACGCCCCACGGATCGACCGCGAAGGTCTCGGGCACGCCCGAGGATCCCATCTCCAGGCCCAGCCGCCCGTCGGCGTCCACCAGCACCACGGCGAAGGGATCGCCCAGCTCCTCGAGGAAAGCGGCGGTGGCGGCGGGATCGTCCTTGTAGGCCACGCCGATGACTCGCACGCCCTGTTCGCGCAGCGCCATCAGCTGCGGGTGTTCGATGCGGCATGGCGCGCACCAGGAGGCGAAGATGTTGACCACCGTCGGCTGGCCGGCGGCGGCGGTGACCAGGTCGGCCTGGCCCGGCCCAGCCGTTCCATTGGTCAGAACCGGCAGGGTCAGGGCGGGCACGGCCTGACCCACCATGGCGTCAGGCTGATAGGCCGGGTCCCGGCGCAGGGACCAGCCCACGAACAGCACCGCCAGGGCGACCAGCACGATCAGCGGGACGACGGCCAGCCAGCGCTTCATTTGCCCCCCTCCAGCCGATCCAGCTCGCGCTTCCAGCGGCGGGCTGCCATGACGCTCCGCACCACGAGGGCCGCCAGGGCCAAGGCGCTGATGCCCCAGGCGGGCCAGACGAAGGCGGCGTAGGCGCCCATGTCGAGGTCGAGCATCCTTAAGCCTCCTGGGCTGCGCGGGCGCGCATAGTGAGGACACGACGGCGACGCACCTCGGTGCGGATGTCGGTCAACCACAGCGCCGTGAAAAGCATCATATAGGCCAGCCCCATCACCAGCAGCGGCGTCAGGTGGGCTGCAGTCATGGAGGGCCCCTCGGCCCGCAGCAGGGACGCGGGTTGGTGCAGGGTGTTCCACCAGTCCACCGAGAATTTCACGATCGGCAGGTTCACCAGCCCCACCAGCCCCAGCACGGCGGCGGCGCGGGCGGCCTTGGCCTCGTCATCGATGGCGGCGCGCAGGGCCATGTAGGCCACATAGAACAGGAACAGCACCACCACCGAGGTCAGGCGCGCGTCCCACACCCACCAGGCCCCCCACATGGGCTTGCCCCACAGGGAGCCGGTGGCCAGCGCCAGGGCGGTGAACACCGCCCCGGGCAGAGCGGCGGCGCGGGCGGCGGCGTCGGCCAGCGGATGGCGGAACACCAGGGCGAAGAAGGACGACACCCCCAGCGCCACATAGGCGGCCAGGCCCAGCCAGGCGGCCGGCACATGCACGAACATGATCCGCACGGTGTCCAGCTGCTGATAGTCCTCCGGCGCGGTGAAGCTCAGCCATGTTCCGGCGAGCAGCAGCCCCACGGCCGCCGCCCAGACCACGGGCATGAGGGGCCGGGTGAACCGCATGAAGCGATCAGGATTGGCGAGGCCGAAGACCATGGTCAGGGCGCATACGCGCGGGGGACCGCGCGGGCAAGCGGGCGCGGCGCCGCACGGGGCTGCCTCATCCCTGCGCGTTCCGGATGGCGGCCGCCCCTGCCACGGGGCTCAGCGCCACGGCGAACAGGGCGTAGGCGCCCAGCAGCGCCAGGGCGGGCCATGGCGAGAGGCCGGTCAGGGCCTGCTCCAGGGCGCCCGCGCCGAAAATCACCGGCGGGATGAACAGGGGCAGCACCACCACGGCGATCAACAGGCCGCCCCGCTTCGACCCCAGCGCCAGGGCCGCGCCCAGCGCTCCGGTGAAGGCGAAGCCCAGACTGCCCAGCAGCGCCGAGCCCAGGATCAGCGGCGCCCAACCCGGATCTGCCCCCAGCGCGATGGCCGCCACCGGTGCGGCGACGGCCAGCGGCAGGCCGATGGCCAGCCATTGGGCCAGGGCCTTGACGGCGAACACCGCCTCCAACGGCAAGGGTCCCAGCGCCAGCAGGTCCAGCGCCCCGTCCTCGAAATCCCGCTCGAACAGCCGTTCCAGCGACAGCAGGCTGGCGAGGGCCAGGGCAATCCAGGCGATCCCGCCCGCCACCGGCTGGAGCACGCGCGGATCGCCGCCGGCCGCCAGCGGCACGATGGCGGTCAACGCCAGAAAGAAACCGCAGGCCAGCAGGGGCCCGCCGCCGCCGCCCCAGGCCAGCGACAGCTCGCGTTTCAGCAGGACGCGGCCCGCGCTCATGACGCCGCCCCCACGTCCAGCGTGTGGCAGGGCAGGTCCAGCGGGTCGTGAACGGCGGCGATCACCATGCCGCCGCCCGCCAGATGGTCCTGCATCAACTGTGTGGCGACGGCGCGCCAGCGGGCGTCCAGCGGGGCCAGAGGCTCGTCCAGCAGCCACAGCGCGCGCGGCGCCGCGATCAGCCGGGCCAGCGACAGCCGCCGCCTCTGCCCCGCCGACAGTTTGCGGGTCTCCAGATCCAGCAGGGGCGCGAGGCCAAGGGCCTCGACCGCAGAATCAATGCCGCCCCGCCCGCACCAGGCGGTCTGAAAGGCCAGCTCCTCGCGCGCGGTGCGGGCGCCCTTCAGCCCTTCCAGATGCCCCAGCAGGTGGATGTGGCGGGCCCGGGCGGTCTCGGGCTCGATCTCGGCTCCAGGCCCTTCCGAAAAGCGCACCGCGCCCGCATCCGGGCGAATGAACCCGGCGATCGCGCGCAGCAGGCTGGTCTTGCCCGCGCCGTTGGCCCCGGTCAGGGCCAGCGCTTCGCCGGCGTCCAGATCGACAGACAGGCCGTGAAACAGCACCCGCTCGCCCCGCGACAGGCCCAGATCGTCGATGCAGAGACGCCCAATCATGTGCGAGCCGTTCGCAATGTCCACGTCGTCGTCGTGGATACATGGACGCCCGCGCCGCTTGGGCTTATATCCAGCCTCGCCGCAGCAGGCTTTCGCCGCGCGCGCCGGGGACCTGTGCGCCCCAGCGCCTGCAGCGCGAACGCGCAACCGGATTGTCGGGCGGCGTAGACCAGAGGAACTCTCCCACATGCCGTCGAACGACAGCCTCAAGACCCGTCAGGACCTTTCCGTCGGGCGCAAGAAGTACGCCTATTACAGCCTTCCCGCCGCCGAGGAAGCCGGTCTGGCCGGGATTTCCCGCCTGCCGCGCTCCATGAAGGTGCTGCTGGAGAACCTTCTTCGCAATGAAGACGGCGTCTCGGTCACCGAGGACGACCTCAAGGCCGTGGCCGCCTGGATCGACAACAAGGGCGCGGTCGAGCACGAGATCGCCTTCCGGCCCGCTCGTGTCCTGATGCAGGACTTCACCGGCGTTCCGGCGGTGGTGGACCTGGCGGCCATGCGCGACGCCATGACGGCCCTGGGCGCCGACCCGGCCCGGATCAATCCGCTGAATCCCGTGGATCTGGTCATCGACCACTCGGTCATGGTCGACCACTTCGGCACCCCCAAGGCGTTCGACCAGAACGTGGACCGCGAATACGAGCGCAACATGGAGCGCTACAAGTTCCTGCGCTGGGGCTCGACCGCCTTCAACAATTTCCGCGTGGTGCCCCCCGGCACCGGCATCTGCCACCAGGTGAACCTCGAGAACCTGGCCCAGACCGTCTGGACCGCCGAGGAAGGCCGCAAGACCGTGGCCTATCCCGACACCGTCGTCGGCACCGATTCCCACACCACCATGATCAACGGCCTTGCCGTTCTGGGCTGGGGCGTCGGCGGCATCGAGGCCGAGGCGGCCATGCTGGGCCAGCCGATCCCCATGCTGATCCCCGAGGTCATCGGCTTCAAGCTGAACGGACGCCTGCCCGAGGGCGCCACGGCCACCGATCTGGTGCTGACCGTCACCCAGATGCTGCGCAAGAAGGGCGTGGTGGGCAAGTTCGTGGAGTTCTTCGGCCCGGGCGTCACCGCCCTGACCATCGAGGACCAGGCCACCATCGCCAACATGGCCCCCGAATACGGCGCCACCTGCGGCTTCTTCCCGGTGTCCCGGGCGACGCTGGACTATCTGACCGCCACGGGCCGCGACAAGGCCCGCGTGGCCCTGGTCGAGGCCTATGCCAAGGCGCAGGGACTGTGGATCGACGAGAACAGCGAAGACCCGGTCTTCACCGACGTGCTGGAACTGGACATGGCCGAGGTCGTGCCGTCGCTGGCCGGTCCCAAGCGTCCGCAGGACAAGGTCGAGCTGACCATCGCCGCCTCGGCGTTCGAAACCGCGCTGGGCGAGGTCTTCAACCGCCCGACGGACGCCCCGCGCGTCGCGGTCGAGGGTGAGAAATTCGACCTCGGCGACGGCGACGTGGTGATCGCCGCCATCACCTCCTGCACCAACACCTCCAACCCCTCGGTGCTGATCGCCGCGGGTCTGGTGGCGCGCAAGGCCCATGCCCTGGGCATGACGGTCAAGCCGTGGGTCAAGACCTCCCTGGCGCCCGGGTCGCAGGTGGTCACCGACTATCTGACGGCCGCCGGCCTGCAGAAGGATCTGGACGCCCTGGGCTTCAACCTGGTGGGCTACGGCTGCACCACCTGCATCGGCAACTCCGGGCCGCTGGACCCGGCCATCTCGAAGACCATCAACGACAACGATCTGGTCGCCACCTCGGTGCTGTCGGGCAACCGCAATTTCGAGGGCCGGGTGAACCCGGACGTGCGCGCCAACTACCTGGCCTCGCCGCCGCTGGTGGTGGCCTACGCCCTGGCCGGCTCCATGCGCATCGATGTGGCCACCCAGCCGCTGGGCAAGGACAAGAAGGGCAAGGATGTCTTCCTGAAGGACATCTGGCCGACCAGCGCCGAGATCGCCGAGCTGCAGCGCTCCTGCGTCACGCCCGCGATGTTCGCCAAGCGCTACAAGGACGTCTTCAAGGGCGACAAGCACTGGCAGAAGATCGACGTGGAGGGCGGCCAAACCTACGCTTGGGACGACACCTCCACCTATGTGCGCAACCCGCCCTATTTCGAGGGCCTGTCGATGGAGCCGACCCCGGTCGAGGACATCATCGAGGCGCGCGTGCTGGGGATCTTCGGCGACTCCATCACCACCGACCACATCAGCCCGGCCGGAGCCATCAAGAAGGCCTCGCCCGCCGGCGCCTATCTGACCGAGCACGGCGTCGACCCGCTGGACTTCAACAGCTACGGCGCGCGCCGGGGCAACCACGAAGTCATGATGCGCGGCACCTTCGCCAACATCCGCATCCGCAACAAGATCACCCCGGAGATCGAGGGCGGGGTGACCAAGCACTTCCCGTCGGGCGACACCATGTCGATCTATGACGCGGCCATGCGCTATCAGGCCGAGGGTCGTCCGCTGGTGGTGTTCGCCGGCAAGGAATACGGCACCGGCTCGTCGCGCGACTGGGCGGCCAAGGGCACCAACCTGCTGGGCGTGCGCGCGGTCATCGCCGAGAGCTATGAGCGCATCCACCGCTCCAATCTGATCGGCATGGGCGTGGTCCCGCTGCAGTTCAAGCAGGACGGCTGGACCCGTCTGGGCCTGACCGGCGAGGAGATCGTCACCATCCGCGGCCTGTCGGACGTCAACACTGGCAAGCTCAAGCCCCGTCAGGAGCTGTGGGTCGAGCTGTTCCGCCCGTCGGACGGCAAGATGGCCCGCTTCCCGGTGCGCTGCCGCATCGATAACCAGACCGAGCTGGAATACTTCAAGGCCGGCGGCGTCATGCCGTTCGTGCTGCGGAATCTGGCCCGGGGCTGATCGTCTCCGGACTGAAATGACCAAGGGCCGGAGCCTCGCTGCTCCGGCCCTTTTTCATGCCGCGTCGGGAAAGCCGAGCTCCGCCCTGAGCCCCCGCGCCGTCATCCCGCCCGCCCGGAGTTCGGCCAGGGTTTGCGACCGGTCGCGCTTGGCGTAGCGCTTGCCGTCCGGTCCGGTCAGCAGGCGGTGGTGGCAATAGACCGGCGCGGGCCAGTCCATCAGCGCCTGGATCAGACGCTGGATGTGGGCGGCCTCGAACAGGTCATGGCCCCGGATCACATGGGTGACGCCCTGCAGCGCGTCGTCGTGGGTCGCCGCCAGATGATAGGCCACGCCCGCATCCTTGCGCGCGAGCACCACATCCCCG
This sequence comes from Brevundimonas sp. BAL450, assembly GCF_015767455.1. Taxonomy (NCBI): domain Bacteria; kingdom Pseudomonadati; phylum Pseudomonadota; class Alphaproteobacteria; order Caulobacterales; family Caulobacteraceae; genus Brevundimonas; species Brevundimonas sp. BAL450. Next base: position 54,642 of record NZ_JADWOW010000060.1, on the reverse strand, counting down.
GCCGTCTCCTGCCGGGCGCGGATCACGCCCGTCTCGCCATCCGGTCCGGCGCCCTCCTCATGGAAGGCCAGATCTTCCCAGACGCCGCCCAGAGCGTCCCGCGCCCGGTCCAGCGACAGGCGCCAGGCGAACGGCCGCCCCTCGTCCAGCAGCCGCGCTTCCTCGTCCGGAGGGTGCGGGCCGGGCCGCGCCGCGTCGGCGGGCCCGTGGGGCGCCTGCCCGATGTCCGCCATGATCTCGCGGCGGGTGCGGAAACAGCGATACAGCAGGCCGCGCGCGTTCAGGTTGTCGATGACGGCGGCGTAGTCGCCAAGGTGATCGGACTGGCGCCGCACCGGCGTCTCCCAATCCAGCCCCAGCCAGGCCAGATCCTCGAAAATCGCGGCCTCGTATTCGGGCCGACAGCGGGTCTGGTCGATGTCCTCGATGCGCAGGATGAAGCGCCCCTCTTCGGCGCGCGCCGCCGCCCCGGCGGTCAGGGCCGAGAAGGCGTGGCCCCGGTGCAGCAGGCCGGTGGGCGACGGGGCGAAGCGGGTGATGAACACCGGCTCAGGCGCGCCGCAGGGCGCCGGCCTTCTCGGCCCCCTCGACGGCCGCGCGGAGGTCCGCTTCCGCGACGAAGTCGAACTGGGCGATCATGTCCTCCAGCGCGAACCTGGGCTGGGTCATGGCCCAGTCGATCGCCAGGCGCGCCGGTCCGCTGACCACGGGCGGCGCCAGCCCGGTGGCGGCGTAGAAGGTCAGGGTCTGACGTCGGGGCAGGTCATAGGCCGGAAGGCGCGGCCGCAGCCGCTGCTGGGCCATGGCCACCTCGTCCCGGAAGGCCGGACTGGCCGCCAGCTCCGAAAGGCGTCGCCCCAGATCGGCGAGCCGCCCGGCCAGGGCCGCGCCCCCGTCGCGGTCTGCCGGCGGCAGCCAAGCGCGGAACGCGGGGTCCTGCATGGCGGCCGGCTCCAGCAGGCGGAACAGGATGCGCCCGTAAAGCGGGGTCACCGACAGGGTCACATGCAGCGACGGTCCGTCCACCGCCAGGGCGTCGTGGTACCAGCCGCGCGGCAGGTAGAGCACGTCGCCGGGGCGCATGCGCACCTCCTGCATCACCGGCCCGGCGTTGCGCGCCAGCCAGTCGCGGGCCGACTCCCCTTCACCGGGGTAATCCACCGGATCCTCGGCGCGGTTCCGATACAGCCGCCAGACCTTTTCCCCCTCGGTCTGGATCGCGAAGACGTCGTGCAGGTCATAGTGGGGGCCGAACCCCCGCACGCCCTGGAAGGAGCAATAGACGTTGGCCGCCACCGAGGCCGCGAAGGTTTCGCGCAGCATGTCGCAGACGGCGCGCAGTTCCGGCGTCAGCTCGCCCGCCTCATTGGCGATGACGGTCGCGCCCATGGCCATCATCACCTGGACCTTGGCCGGTGACGGCCTGACCACGGGGCCGGCCAGGGTCTGCACCTCGGCGCAGTAGGCGTCCGCCGCGATGGGCTGGCCGTTGTGAACCATCTGGAGGTTCGTGTGGGTCCAGAGGGACGCCTGGCCCAGCAGGCCGTTGAAGGTGTCCCAGTCCAGCAGGGCCCGCTTGTCTGCGCCGTCGGCCGCTGGAATATGCAGCGGCTTTCGGCCGTCATGGTCCGAGAGGAATTGATCCGGCGTCATCGGCGCCAGAAGATCGACAAGGGTGCGCATGGTCGGACGCTAGCGCCGGACCGTGCCCCTGTCGATCACGCCAGGAGGCGCCCGTGCCCGTCATCGCCCCCGATCCCGACGCCGTCGCCGCCGCCCGCGCCGACCTGGCCCAGGCCGACCCCGCCCTGGCGCGCGCCCATGCCATGACGCCAGCGTTCGAATGGCGCCTGCGTCCCGGCGGGTTCGAGGGCCTGTTCCGCATGATCGTCGAGCAGCAGGTGTCGGTGGCCGCCGCCGCCTCCATCTGGCGTCGCGTGGGCGAAGGGCTGGGCGAGATTACGCCGGAAGCCGTGCTGGCCCGGGACATCGATTCCCTGCGCGCCTTCGGCCTGTCCGGCCAGAAGGCGAAATACGGTCAGGAGATCGCCCGCGCCCAGGCCGACGGCCGCATCGACCTGGAGCACATGCAGACCCTGGGCGACGACGAGGCGGTCGCCGCCCTGACCGCCATCAAGGGCGTCGGCAAGTGGACGGCCGAGACCTATCTGATGTTCTGCGAAGGGCGCCTGGACGTGTTCCCCGGCGGCGACGTGGCCTTGCAGGAAGCCATGCGCTGGGCCGACGGGGCCGACGACCGTCCCAACGAAAAGACCGCCTATCTGCGGGCTGAAATCTGGCGGCCCCACCGGGGTGTGGCCGCGCATCTGCTGTGGGCGTGGTATGGCGGGGTCAAGCGCGGCGAGATCGTGCTGGATGAGACCGCCTGATGACCCGATCGATCCTGGGCCTGACCCCGCCCGACCTGCCCATCGCCGACATCGCGCCCCTCGCGGCGCTGGACCTCGTGGGCGTCGCCGTGTTTGCCGCCACCGGGGCGCTGGCCGCCGCGCGCGACCGGCATGATCTGGTGACCATGACCTTCTTCGCCGCCGTCACCGGGGTGGGTGGCGGCACCCTGCGGGACCTGTTGATCGGGGCGCCGGTGTTCTGGGTGGTGGACTGGCGCTACATCGCCATGTGCATCGCCGCCAGCGTCATCGTCTGGCTGCTGGGGCCTCGCCCCTGGCGCTTCAGGCTTCTGCTGTGGCTCGACGCCTTCGGCCTGGCCGCCTACGGCGTGATCGGCGCCGCCAAGGCCGAAGCCTGGGGCGCCGCGCCTCTGATCTGCATCGTCATGGGCGCCCTGACCGCCTGTTTCGGCGGAGTGGTGCGCGACCTTCTGGCTGGCCAGCCCTCCGTGCTTCTGCGGCGCGAGATCGTGGTTTCGGCGGCGCTGGCTGCGGCGACCGCTTTCGTGATGCTGACCGCCCTGGGCGTGAGCACATGGCTCGCCGCCGCCGTCGCGACCGCCGTGGGCTTCATTCTGCGCGCGGGCGCCTTGAAGTGGGGCTGGAGCCTGCCCTCGTTTCCCGAGACGCCGCTGAAGTCCTGAAGCGTGTTCGTCAGGTCATGGCGGCGTCATCGAATCGGGTCTAGGATCAATTTGTTCCGAGCGTGAAGGAGGGCGTGTCTTCAGTCCCGTCGCCTCGATCCTCTCCGTATTTCGCGCGGGAGGGGCCTGATGCAGGTCCTGTCCCGGCCGCCGTCCGGTTTTCCCGCCCTGGTGCTGAACGCCGATTTCCGGCCGCTGTCCTATTATCCCCTTTCCGTCTGGCCCTGGCAGGAAGTGGTCAAGGCGGTGTTCCAGGAACGGGTGGACGTGGTCTCCACCTACGACAAGGTGGTGCGCAGCCCCTCGCTGGAATTCCAGCTGCCCAGCGTCATCGCGCTGAAAAGCTACATCGATCAGGACCGCCAGCCCGCCTTCACCCGCTTCAACGTCTTCCTGCGCGACGGCTTCCTCTGCCAGTACTGCGGATCCGGTTCGGACCTGACCTTCGACCATGTGCTGCCGCGCTCCCAGGGCGGGACCACCAGCTGGGAGAACATCGTCGCCGCCTGCGCCCCCTGCAATCTCAGGAAGGGCGGGCGCACGCCCCGTCAGGCCGACATGCCCATCCGTCGCGATCCCTTCCGGCCCAACAGCTGGCAGCTTCAGGATCTGGGCCGCCGCTTCCCGCCCAACTATCTGCACCAGAGCTGGCTGGACTACCTCTACTGGGACATCGAACTGGAACCCTGAGGGTCGCCGGTCTTCCTTTCCAGTCGGCGACGACGCCTCACCCGGCGAAGCGAAATGCCGCATGACCTTGCCAACCGCCTGCCAGACGCGCAGGTAACCCGCAGGACCAATAGCTTGCTGGGCGTGTCGTGACTGAAGCTGAACGTATTGAGGCCTTGCTCGATCTTGTCGACGCCGAGCGCTCAGAAAGCGCCGACCGCAGCGCCCAGCTCACCGTCCTTGGCCTTGTCGAGCGCGTCGGGCGCAACGGCTACCGTCCGACCACCGCCGGGTGGAACCTGCTGGGCGAGCGGGGACGCGCCTTCCGCACCGATTGACCGAGACCCGGCCGCGCCGGGATCACAGCCGGGGCCGGGGAGGTGAGCGCCGGGACGGATGCACCTTGCATCCGCCGAAGCCGCCCCCGATGATGACGCCATGTCGGAATTCCAGTCCCTCGCGGGCAAACTGCTGGTGGCCATGCCGGGCATCGGCGATCCGCGCTTCGAACATGCCGTGATCCTGATCTGCGCCCATCAGGCGGACCACGCCATGGGTCTGCGCCTGGACCGGCCTGCTCCCGGCGTTACCCTCAGGACCGTGCTGCAGAAGCTGGAGATGGAGGGCGCGGAGCTGGCGACGGATCAGGCTGTGCTCATGGGCGGGCCGGTGGATCGGGAGCGGGGTTTCGTGCTGCACACCAGCGACTGGACCGCGCCGGACGCCTCCCTGCCGGTGGGCGAGGGCCTGGCCATCACCGCCACCCGCGAGGCCCTGGCGGCCATGACGGATGACGAGACCCGCCCCGAGCGCTCCGTGCTGGTTCTGGGCTACGCCGGCTGGGGCGAGGGGCGGATCGAGGACGAGCTGACCGAAAACGTCTGGCTCACCGCCGAGCCGACCGCGGACCTGCTGTTCGATGCCGATCACACGACCAAGTGGAGCCGGGCCCTGGCGGGCATCGGCGTGGACGCGGCCATGCTGTCCGCCCATGGCGGCCGGGCCTGAGGCTCAGTCGGGCGCCCGCTCGAGCCAGTCGTCGATCTGGGTCACGGCCTCGCGCGTGCGGCGGTGGCGTTCGGTCGTCACGGCCGGATCGCCGGGCGGGACCGCCTGCTCCACATAGGGCGTGGGCGGCTGACGGGCGGCCTCCAGATCGCGCAGGGTCAGGCGCGTTTCGGTGTCGAGACGACGGGCCGTGTCGGCGCGGGCCTCAGCCTGAAGGCGCAGACTCTCCATCCGGGCCTGGTGCCGCTCGACCTGATAGCGGTGCGGGTCCGTCCCATAGGGCGCGATCTGGGCATGCGCCGCGCCGGAGGCGGTCAGCAGGCCGATCAGGATCAGTCCGGTCAGGGTGCGCATGCTCACAAGATGCGGCCTGCCCGCCCGTTCTCCAAGCGTGGCCGCAACCCATGACCGTCTCCCGGGTTGGTCAGGCTCATGCGAGCAACCACAGGAGGACCGCATCATGGCCCAGACCCTCAAGGGCAAGACCATCGCCATCCTGGCCACGGATGGCTTTGAACAGGTCGAGCTGACGGAACCCATGAAGGCGCTCAAGGACGCCGGCGCGACCGTGGAGATCGTGTCGCCCAGGCAGGGCGAGATCCAGGGGTTCAACCATTTCGACAAGGGCGACGCCTTCAAAGTGGACCGCGCCGTTAGCGCGGCGGACGCCTCGGCCTACGCCGGTCTGATGCTGCCGGGCGGCGCCCATAACCCCGACACCCTGCGCGTCGATGAGGACGCCCTGAAATTCGTGCGCGCCTTCTTCGACGCCGGCAAGCCGGTGGCCGCGATCTGCCACGCGCCCTGGATCCTGATCGATGCGGGCGTGGTCGAGGGCCGCAAGCTGACCAGCTACAAGACCATCCGCACAGACCTGCGAAACGCGGGCGCCGAGGTGGTGGACGAAGAGGTGGTCGTGGACGAAGGCCTGGTCACCAGCCGCGATCCCGACGACCTGCCCGCCTTCTGCGCCAAAATGATCGAGGAGTTCGCCGAAGGCCGTCACGAAGGTCAGGCCGAGGCGGCGCAGGAGGCCGACCGGCCCGTCGCCCACTGAGGAACCTGCGGCTCATGGTCGAGAACGCTTGAAGATATAAGGATATCTTTATATGGCTGACGCTCCCTCGAATACCGGAGCCTCGCCCGTGAGCCGCACCTCCTACGTCTTCACCTCGGAAAGCGTGTCCGAAGGCCACCCCGACAAGGTGTCCGACCGCATCTCCGACACCATTGTCGACCTGTTCATGGCCAAGGACCCGGAGGCCCGGGTGGCCTGCGAGACCCTGACCACCACCAATCGGGTGGTGCTGGCCGGTGAGATCCGCGGCAAGGGCATCTGGGAGAACGGGGCCTGGGCGCCGGGCGTCGAGAAAGAGATCGAGGACGCCGTGCGCGCCGCCGTCAAGGACATCGGCTACGAGCAGGACGGCTTCCACTGGAAGACCCTGACCTTCGAAAATCACCTGCACGGCCAGTCCGCCGACATCGCCGTGGGCGTCGACGCCGCCGACGGCAAGGACGAGGGCGCGGGCGACCAGGGCATCATGTTCGGCTACGCCTCGAACGAGACCCCCGAGCTGATGCCCGCCACCCTGGCCTACAGCCACCGCATCCTGAAGCGTCTGGCTGAGCTGCGCCACGGCGGCGAGAAGCGTCTGGAGCCCGACGCCAAGAGCCAGGTCAGCCTGTTCTACGAGAACGGCGTCCCGGTGCGCGCCACCGCCATCGTCGTCTCGACCCAGCACGCGAAGGGCATGACCCAGGCCGACGTGGCCGCTCTGGTCAAGCCGGTGGTGGCCGAGGTGCTGCCCGAGGGCTTCATCACCGACGAGACCGTCTGGCACATCAATCCCACCGGCGTCTTCGAGATCGGCGGCCCGGACGGCGACGCCGGCCTGACCGGCCGCAAGATCATCGTCGACACCTACGGCGGCGCCTCGCCCCACGGCGGCGGCGCCTTCTCGGGCAAGGACTGCACCAAAGTGGACCGCTCGGCCGCCTATGCGGCCCGCTATCTGGCCAAGAACGTGGTGGCGTCCGGCCTGGCCGACCGCTGCACCATCCAGCTCAGCTACGCCATCGGCGTGGCTGAGCCCCAGTCGGTCCACGTGGACCTGCACGGCACCGGCAAGATTTCCGAGGAAGTGCTGGAGCGCGAACTGCCCGCCATGATCGGCGGCGCCACGCCCCGCGCCATCCGCGAGCATCTGGGCCTGAACCGGCCCATCTACGCCCGCACCGCCGCCTATGGCCACTTCGGCCGCGAGCCGGACGCCGACGGCGGCTTCAGCTGGGAACGCACCGACCTGACCGACAAGCTGAAGGCCCTGGCCTGATCTACAGCCTCGCGAAGGTGTCGCAGGCGGCGGGGTCGCCCGAGTCATAGCCCCGCCGCAGCCACTCCATGCGCTGGGCCGAGGTGCCGTGGGTGAAGCTCTCCGGGCTGGCCCGGCCGCCGGACAGGCGGTCGTCGCCGATAGCCGAGGCGGCGGTCATGCCTTCTTCAAGGCTGCCCGCCTCCAGCGCCACCGCGCCGCCCGAGACGGCGGCGGCGTTGGCCGCCCAGACGCCCGCATAGCAGTCGGCCTGAAGCTCCAGCGCCACCGAGTAACGGTTCGCCTCGCCTTCCGAACGAGCCCGGCTCTGGGCCTGGCGCACCTGATCCGAGGCGCCCGTCAGGGTCTGGACGTGGTGGCCGATCTCGTGGGCGATCACATAGGCCTTGGCGAAGTCCCCGCCGGCGCCCAGCTGCTCGCTCATCACCTGCCAGAAGCCCAGGTCCAGATAGACCGTCCGGTCCGCCGGGCAGTAGAACGGCCCCATCGCCGCCTGGCCGTATCCGCACCCGTCGGTTGACGTGCCCTGTTCGTACAGAACGAAGCCCGGCGCCTGATAGCCCGGCATCTGCGACGCCCAGACGTCGTTGACGTTGGTGCCGATGACGTCGACGAACAGGCCTGCCTCGTCCTCGGGCGTGCCGACCTCGCCGCGTTCGGCCTGGCCCAGCCCGCCCAGCTGGCCGGCCACCTGGGTGGTGACCTGGGGGTCGATGCCGAACACCAGATAAACGATGATCCCCAGCACGGCCGCGCCGATGCCGCCGCCGGCGACCCCCGCGCCCATGCCGCGCCGGTCCTCGATGCCGCCGCCCCGCCGTCCGCCTCTCCAGCGCATGCGCCGTCTCCCATCCTGCCGATGCCGTTCAAGCTATGCCGGAACGCAGCACGAAGGGAAGGGATGCCTCACCCCTCCCAGCCCGCCTCGAAGGGAAAGCGGCGGGGCCAGAAGTCCGCCAGTTCGGGCAGGGCGTCCACGCGGCGGACCACCTGGCTCATCTTCGGCGCCTCGGCATGGAAGCGCCGCCGTCGGGGCGTCCAGCGGCTGGCCACCGCCACATAGAGATCCAGCACCGTCAGATGGTCGCCCAGGATGAAGTCGCCGGGCTGCACCTGGGCGTCCATCACGGCCCAGCAGGCGGCGATGCGCGCGGCGGTGCGGTTCCGCACGATCGCCTGCATCGCCTCGTCGTCGCCCACCAGCCTCGAGGGCTCGTCGCGCACCCAGAACATGGAATAGATCGCGGCGGGGATGAAGCTCATCCAGCGCAGGAACTGGGCCCGGCGCGGGTCGTCCGGCGCGGGCGCCAGCCTCGCCTCGGGATGGTTGTCGGCCAGCCAGATCAGGATGGCGGCGCTTTCAGTGATGGTCTCTCCGTCCGGCGTGATCAGGGCCGGGATCTGGCGCATGGGATTGACCGGGGCCACCCGATCCCGTTGCGCCTCGCCCTCCCAGGTCGGCGCCTCCACCACCTCATGATCGATGCCGAGCAGCGTCAGGGCCGCCTCCACCGGGACCGAACCGGAGCCGGCGGCGCCGTAGACGGTGAAACTCATCCCCAGGTTCCTCCCCATCAAATCCGCGCCGACACACCAGATATGGGGGCTGCGGAAAAAGTGATCGCAATATAGCCGTATTCTGACTTGGCGCCGGGCGGCCGGGCCATCATGGTGAAGACCGCTCCGCCGCCCGAGTCGCATTCGAGAATACCATGAACGCCATCACCCCGATCCGTTCCGATCTGCCCGGTCTGCTGACCGCCTCAGCCGCCTACAAGCCGTTCCGCTATCCGTGGGCGTTCGACATGTGGAAGAAGCAGCAGCAGGTCCACTGGATGCCCGAAGAGGTGCCGCTGGGCGAGGACTGCAAGGACTGGGCGACCCGGCTGGACGACGGCGAGCGCAACCTGCTGACCCAGATCTTCCGCTTCTTCACCCAAGCGGACATCGAGGTGCAGGACAACTACATGGAGCGCTACGGCCGGGTCTTCAAACCGACCGAAGTGAAGATGATGCTGGCCTCCTTCGCCAACATGGAGACCATCCACATCGCGGCCTACGCCCTGCTGCTCGAGACCATCGGCATGCCCGAGAGCGAGTTCGGCGCCTTCATGGAATACGAGGCCATGAAGGACAAGCACGACTACATGGGCCAGTTCGGGGTCGACACTGACGCCGACATCGCCCGCACCCTGGCCATGTTCGGAGGCTTCTCCGAAGGGCTGCAGCTGTTCGCCAGCTTCGCCATGCTGATGAACTTCCCGCGCTTCAACAAGATGAAGGGCATGGGCCAGATCGTCAGCTGGTCGGTGCGCGACGAGAGCCTGCACTGCGAGGGCATCATCAAGCTGTACCACGCCTTCAACCATGAGACCGGCGCGGTGACCAGGGCCGTGGCCGACGACATCGTCGACTGCTGCAAGACCGTGGTGGACATGGAGGACAAGTTCATCGACCTGGCCTTCGAGACCGGGCCGGTGCAGGGCATGACCCCGGACGACATCAAGAAATACATCCGCTTCATCGCCGACTGGCGCCTGCGCCAGCTCAAGCTGCCCGAGGTCTACGGCGCGACCGAGAACCCCCTGCCGTGGCTGCAGTCGATGCTGTCGGGGGTCGAGCACGCCAATTTCTTCGAGGCCCGCGCCACGGAATACTCCAAGGCCGCCACCAAGGGCGCCTGGCACGGCGCCGAGGGCGTCTGGGACTCCTTCGACGCCCTGATGAAGAAGCGCACGGAAGGCGCGGAGGTCTAGAGCCTGATTTAGGCCTGGACCCGCTCCAGCCGGGCGACGAAGAAGCCGTCCAGGCCCCCGTGCTCGCTCCACATGGACGGCAGGATGCGCAACCAGCCCTCGCTGGCCAAGGCTTCGGGCGGCGCGCCCACGGCGGCCGGGTCGGCGGGGGCAAGGCTGAAGTCGGTGTGGCGGCGCAAGAAGGCGATGATCTGGCTCTCGCCCTCCTCGCGCTCCAGCGAACAGACGCAATAGACCATCCGTCCGCCGGGCTTCACCCGTGCAGCGGCGGCGTCCAGCAGGCGATGCTGCACATCCGCCAGATCGGCCACGTCGGCGGGGCGCGTGCGGCGCAGGGCCTCGGGATTGCGGCGATAGGTGCCGGTGGCGGTGCACGGCGCATCCAGCAGCACGGCGTCGAAGGTCCGCGCATCCTCCCAGTCCTCGGCCGGAACGGCGACCGCCTCGGCGGTCAGGCCGGTGCGCTCAAGGTTCTGGGTCAGGCGGCGCAGGCGCGACTCTGACCGATCCAGCGCCGTGACCGCGGCGCCCGCCGCGGCCAGCTGCAGGGTCTTGCCCCCCGGCGCGGCGCACATATCCAGCGCGCTCTCGCCCGGCTTCACGTCCAGCAGGCGGGCCGGCACGGCGGCGGCGGCGTCCTGGATCCACCAGCTTCCGTCGGCGAAGCCCGGCCATTCGGCGATGTCGCCGCGCCGGGTCGTCCGCACCGAACCGCCGGGCAGGACCACGCCCTCCAGCGCCTCGGCCAGAGCGGGAGCGTCCGCGCCGGGCTTCAGGCTCAGGTCCGTGGCCGGCTCGACCCGTCCAGCCTCGGCCAGGGCGATCAAGGTGTCCACGCCAAAGGCCGCCCGCCAGCGGGCGGCGATCCAGTCGGGCAGATTGGCTTCGGCGGCGGTCTTGTCCGGCCCGTCCCGGCCGATGCCGCGCAGCACCGCATTGACCAGACCCTTGTAGGGCCGCGTCTTGACGTCCCGCTCGGCCAGCTTCACTGCGCTGGACACCGCCGCGAAGTCCGGCGTGTTCAGCACCATGGTCTGGGCCAAAGCCACGCGCAGGATGGTGCGCACCGCCAGCGGCGGACCCTTCTTCAGGCGGCGGTCGAGGATGGCGTCGATCTCGCCCAGACGACGCAGGGCGGCCATGGCCACGGCCCGGGCGAAGGCGCGATCCTGGGGCGACAGGCCCTTGAGCTCGCGGAAGTTCAGCGCCTCGTCCATGCCGCCGCGCCGCTCCAGCGCCGCGTTCAGCAGCACGCCGGCGGCGATGCGGGCCTCGATGCCCGCCTCGTTCGTTTCACTCAAACCGTCACCTGCGTGCCCATCTCGACCACGCGGCCGGCGGGGATATGGAAGAAGTCCGTGGGATTGGCGGCGTTTCGCATCAGGAACACATACAGCTTGTCCTGCCAGTGCGGCATGTTCTTGCCCGGCGCGGGGGCCACGGAGCGGCGGCCCAGGAAGAAGCTGGTCGACATGATGTCGAACTTCAGCCCCTGCTTGCGGCACAGGCCCAGGGCCTTGGGCACATTGGGGCTCTCCATGAAGCCGTAGTTGATGGTCAGGCGCTTGAAGTCGTCGTTGATGATCTCGATCTCGACCCGCTTCTCCTTGGACACGCGCGGGCGGTCCTGGGTGCGCACCGTCAGGATGATGTTCTTCTCGTGCAGCACCTTGTTGTGCTTGAGATTATGCATCAGGGCCACCGGCGCCACGTCCGGGTCCGAGGTCAGGAAGATGGCCGTGCCGGGCGCCCGGTACGGCGGTCGGGCGCCCAGCATCTCGATCAGGTCCGCCATGGGCAGGCTGTCCTTGCGGGCCTTGTCGGTCAGCAGGCGGGTGCCCCGGGTCCAGGTCCACATGACCATGACGATGGCGCCGCCGATGGCCAGGGGCGCCCAGGCGCCGTCGGGGATCTTCATCAGGTTCGAGCCGAAGAAGGCGATGTCGATGATCAGGAACGGGGTCAGGGCCAGGATGCTGACCAGCAGGCTGCGCTTCCACATGTAACGCACGATGAAGAAGGCCAGCAGGCTGTCCACGAACATGGCGCCGGTGACCGCCACGCCGTAGGCGCCCGCCAGCTGGGAGGAGGTGGGGAACATGGCCAGCAGCAGCAGCACCCCGGCCAGCATCATCATGTTCACCGACGGCACGAAGATCTGGCCGGCCTGGGTCTCGGACGTGCGGCGGATGTTCATGCGCGGCAGCAGACCCAGCTGGACCGCCTGCTGGGTGATGGAGAAGGCGCCGGTGATCACCGCCTGGCTGGCGATGATGGTGGCCAGGGTGGCCATGATCAGGATCGGCCAGTAGGCCGCCTGGGGCACCATCATCCAGAACAGGTTCTCGACGGCGGCGGGATGGGACAGGGCCAGGGCGCCCTGTCCGAGATAATTCAGCATCAGGCAGGGCAGGACGAACACCAGCCATCCGGCGCGGATGGGCGCCTTCCCGAAGTGACCCATGTCCGTATAGAGCGCCTCGGCGCCGGTCACCGCGAGGAACACGCTGCCGAGGATGATGAACCCGAGGAAGCCGTTGTCGATCAGGAACAGGATTCCGTAGTGGGGTGAAATGCCCCTGAGGATCGAGACGTCGTCGAAGATGTGCATGATCCCCAGACCCGCGAGGATCAGGAACCAGACGGCGGTGATGGGCCCGAAGGCCTTGGCCAGTCCGGCGGTGCCGCGCGACTGGACCATGAACAGGGCGATCAGGATGCCTGCGGTGATGGGCAGGACGAAGGGCGTGAGAATACGGCCCACGCCGGGCGCCTCGCGCAGCCCCTCCACCGCCGACAGAACCGACACCGCCGGGGTCAGCACGCCGTCGGCGTAGAACAGGGCCGCCCCGCACAGGCCCAGGAAGAAGATCAGCGTCGAACGTCGACCCAACGCCCGCTGGGCCAGCGACATCAGCGACAGGGTGCCGCCTTCGCCCTTGTTGTCCGCCCGCATCAGGAAGATGACGTACTTGACCGTCACCACCAGGATCAGGGCCCAGAAGATCAGGGACAGCACGCCGAGCACCGCCATCTCGGGCGCGCCCGAGGTGCGGGCGAGGGATTCGCGCATGGCGTAGAGCGGGCTGGTGCCGATATCGCCGAACACCACGCCGATGGCGCCCACGGTCAGGGCGAGCAGAGGGCCGCGCCCGTGGCCGGAGCCGTGCGATGTCGAATGTTCGGAAGCGCCGTCTGGCGTGGGCGAAGCGGCGGGGGAGGCGCCGTTTTCGCCGGGAACAGTCCCAGCCATTCAATGATCCTCCGGCGTCGCGGCGGCGACAGCCATCAAAGCGGCGGGGCTTTACGCCCTTTACGCACGGGGTTCAATCGCGGAGGGGCAATTTTTGTTGCGCCGCACAACGGCGCGGGTTTGTGAAACCGGGCTTTCCCCCCTATCTGTTTGGACGGAGCCGGACCATGTCAGACAGCCAGAGATTTCCCGTCGCCGCCCACACCCTGGCCTATCTGGCGCACAAGGGGGCCTTCGACGCGGCCGCCGCCGCGCCGTCCTCGATCCTCGCGGCCTCCATCCCCACCAATCCGGTGGTCATCCGCCGGGTCACGGCCATGCTGGCCCGGGCCGGGCTGATCGCCACCCGTCCGGGCTCCGGCGGCGGCGCCTGGCTGACGCGTCAGCCCGAAACCATCACCCTGGACATGGTGCTCAAGGCCGTGAACGGCTGCGCCCATCTGGGCTCGCCACCCGCCGGGGCCAAAGGCTGCCCCGTAGGCCAGCACATTCCCCGTCAGGTGGCCAAGGCCCTGACTGCGGCCGAGGACGCGGCGGCCCACGCCCTGTCGCGCATCACCATCGCCGACCTGCTGGCCCAGAACCCGCCGTCCCTGGCCGGCATCCGGCTGCCCACTGCGTGAGCGCCCCGACCCCGCGCCCCATGATGTTGATCACCGGCGCCTCGGCCGGGCTGGGCGAAGGCTTCGCGCGCCTGTATGCGGCCCATGGCTGGGACCTGGCCCTGACCGCCCGCCGGGCCGAACGGCTGGAGGCCATCGCCGCCGAGCTGCGCGCCCGCCACGGCGCCCAGGTCCTGACCATCCCGCTGGATCTGGCCGAGCCCGGCGCCCCCGACCGTCTGGTCGATGCTGTGGAGGCCGAGGGCCGCCATGTGGACGGTCTGATCAACAATGCGGGCTACAGCCTGACGGGCGGCTTCCTGAGCCTTTCGCCAGCGCAGCACGCGGGCATGCTGGCGGTGATGGCCACGGCCCCCGTCGCCCTGTCCCGCCGGGTCGCGCCGGGCATGGCGCAGCGCCGCTTCGGCCGCATCCTCAATGTGGCCTCCCTGGCCGGCTTCCTGCCCGCCACCGGCGGCGACACCCTGTACGGTCCGCTCAAGAGCTTCCTCATCAAGGCGTCCCAGGGCCTGCATCTGGAGCTGAAGCGGACCGGGGTGCACGTCACCGTCCTGTGCCCCGGCTACACCCTGACCGAGTTCCACGACGCCAACGGCTCACGCGACGCGGTCAGCCGCGCCTATCCTCGCTGGATGTGGATGGACGCCGAACCGGTCATCCGGGCGGGCTACGAGGCCTGCGAGGCCAACCGGCCGGTGGTGATCCCCGGCGCCTTCAACCGCTTCATGTCCATCGCCGCGCGCGTCACCCCCACGGGCTGGGCGCTGAAAATGGCCGACAAGCACGCCCGGCGTCTTCAGCGCCTGCCTCAGACCGGCGGCGGCGGGCCGAACCTGCCGGCCTGATAATCCTGCACCGCCTGGATGATCTCCTCGCGGGTGTTCATCACGAACGGGCCGTGGGCGAAGACCGGCTCGCCGATGGGCGCGGCATGGCCCAGCAGGACCACGGCGTCGCTGGAGGCCTCGATACGCACCGCGTCGCCGTCATCGTTCAGCGCAGCCAGATGCCAGGCGGGAACCGGAGCCCCGCCCACGGACACGTCGCCGCGCACCACATAGAGAAAGACGTTGCGGTCCGGCGCGACCGGCGTTTCCAGACGTCCGCCCGCCTTCAGGCGCACAACCGCCATCTGGATGTCGATCAGGGACTGGATCGGCGCCTCGGTCCCGGCCCAGCGGCCCGAGACCGCCTCGACGGTGACCCGGCCGTCATCCAGCGCGACCTTGGGAATGTCGGCGGCCTGCAGCCCCACATAGTTGGGCGCCGTCATCTTCAGCCGTGACGGCAGGTTCACCCACAGTTGCAGGATCTCCATGGGCCCGCCGTCGCGCTTGAAGCTGGCGGGGGACAGCTCGGCGTGGATCAGGCCGGAGCCGGCCGTCATCCACTGCACCCCGCCCGGCCCGATGATGCTCTCACCGCCGCCGCTGTCCGCGTGCGACAGCTCGCCCTCCAGAATGAAGGTGACGGTCTCGAAGCCCCGGTGCGGGTGCGGCCCGAACGGCAGGCCCCGGTTGTTCGGCGGATAGGTCTGGGGCCCGTGATGGTTCAGGAACAGGAACGGATCCACCTGCGGCAGGTCCGGTCCCGGCAAGGGGCGACGGGTGATCAGATCGCCGATGTCGTCCCGCTGGGCGGGATGCAGGCGGGCGACGGTGCGGGATGTGAGCGCGGTCATCCGCCACAGATAATGTGACGGATGCGTTCTGACCAGATCGGCGTGGTTTAGCGTCCGGCCTTGCGGCGGGCGTAGCGGGCGTCACGGGCCGCCTTCTGCTCGGCCTTGGTGAGGGCCTTGCGCTCCTTGCGGGCGCCGCGGCGTTCGGCGTCGACGGCCTCCTGGGCTTCCTGCGCCTCCGCCTCGCGGGCGGCGGCCTTCTCGGCGGCCAGACGCTTCTTCTCGGCCTTTTCCGCCTCGTGCTGGGCCCGGATGGCTTCCTTCTCGGCGGCGCGCTTGGCGGCCAGCTTGTCGAACTCGGGGTCCGGCTGGGCGGGCTTGGGCTTGAAGCCTTCCAGAAGCGCCTTCTTGCGGGCCTGCTGGGCCGCGATGCGGTCGGTGAAGCCGGTTTGTTTGAGGTCTCTCATGCGGAGCGGGAATGTCCAGTGCTGCGTGCGGCGCAGCCGGGGCGGCGCTCAAGGAGAAGCGGGCTAACGCGGAATTGGGGCGATAATCAAGACGCGGCGCAAGAAACCCTCAGGCGCCGGCCTTTTGCGCAAAGCCCCAGGCGGCCTCCGACAGAGGATGAACCTGCGCAGCGGTGGCCACCGCCTGGGGGCTGGAGGCGGTGCCGTCGCGCACCCGCCCGGCGATGCCCTGACAAATGGCCGCCAGCCGGAACAGGTTGTAGGCCATCAGCCAGTCCAGATTGTCGGGCCGCATGCCGGTGGTCGCCGCATAGCGATCCACCGTCTCCTCCACCGTCGGAATGCCCAGCGCCTTCAGGTCCGCGCCGCCCACGCCGTTGCGCTGGCTGGCGGGAATGACCCAGCCGATCAGATAGTAGGACAGGTCCGCCATGGGGTCGCCCAGGGTCGACAGCTCCCAGTCCAGCACCGCCAGAACCTCGGGCCGGTCCGGCGCCAGAATCATGTTGTCCAGCCGCCAGTCGCCGTGGACGATCCGCGCGGGGCTCTCCGGCGGCAGGCTGTCGGGCAGGAAGGCCATCAGCCGGTCCATGGCGGGAATGGCCTCGGTCTCCGACGCCGCATACTGTTTGGACCACCGCCCCACCTGCCGGGCGAAGTAGTTGCCGGGCCGGCCGTAGTCGCCAAGGCCCGCCGCCTCGGGATCGATGGCGTGCAGCCGGGCCAGGGTGTCCGTCTGGGCCTCATAGATCGCCCGCCGCTGATCGGGCTCCATGCCCGGCAGCTTCAGGTCCCACAGGATGCGGCCCACCACCTTGTCCATCACATAGAACATGGAGCCGATGACCTCCGCGTCCTCGCACAGGGCGTAAGGCCGGGCGACGGGAAAGCCCTGCCTGGCCAGGGCCGAGATGACCCGGAACTCCCGGTCCACCGCATGGGCCGAAGGCAGCAGATTCCCCGGCGGCTTGCGCCGCAGCACATAGGTCCGCCCCGGCGTGACCAGCTCATAGGTGGGGTTCGACTGCCCGCCCTTGAACTGGTTGACGGTCAGCGGACCGGCGTAGTCCGCAACATGCGCCGCCATCCAGCGCTCCAGCGCGTCCACGTCAAAGGCGTGGCGGGGATCGACGGGGCGGGTGCCGGCGAAGGCGGCCTGGGGATCGGGCGTTTCCATACTCATCTTCTTTTCTTGGGATCAGGCGGCGGCGATGGCGGCGCGGACCGCCTTGTTCCAGCCGGTCAGGAGGCGGTCGCGGTCTTCCGGCTTCATGCGGGGCGTCCAGCAGGCAGGCGCCTCGCCCGAGGCCCGGGGCAGGTCGGCGGTCAGGCCGCAGCCCAGCGCCGCCAGCCGCGCGGCGCCCAGGGCCGTCATCTCCTGAAAGGCGGGGCGCTCCACCGTCACTTCGCAGATGTCGGCGACGAACTGCATGGCGAAGGCGTTGGCGGTGACCCCGCCGTCCACCTTCAGCACCGCCGGGCGCGGCGAGCCGTCGACGGCCAGGGCGTCCAGCAGATCGCGGGTCTGATAGGCCAGCGACTCCAGGCCCGCCCGCACCACATGGGCCGGGCCGGTCCCGCGCGACAGCCCGGTGATGGCCCCGCGCGCCTCGGCGTTCCACCACGGCGCGCCCAGCCCCGTGAAGCCGGGCACAAGATAGACCCCGCCGTTGTCGCTCAGGGACTGGGCCACCCCTTCGGAATCCCGTGACGCCCCGATCAGCCCCATCTGATCCCGCAGCCACTGGATCGTCGATCCGGCCGAGAAGATCGCGCCCTCCAGCGCATAGGCGGTGCGTCCGCCGACCCGATAGCCCAGGGTCGTCAACAGTCGATTGGCGGAGGCCACCGGCGTGTCGCCCGTGTTGACCACCAGAAAGGCCCCGGTGCCGTAGGTGATCTTGGCCTCGCCCGCCTCCAGCGCCCCGTGGCCCACCAGCGCCGCCTGCTGGTCCCCCGCGCATCCGGCGATGGGCAGGGCCTGGCCGAACAGGCTGGGTTCGCTTTCGCCCAGCACCTCGGCGCAGCCGCGGATTTCGGGCAGGGCGGCCGCCGGAACCCGGAACAGGTCGCACAGGTCATCGCGCCACTGCACCGTCTTCAGGTCCATCAGCAGGGTGCGCGAGGCGTTGGAGGCGTCGGTGACGAAGCTGCGCCCGCCGGTCAGGTTCCAGATCAGCCAGGCGTCGATGGTGCCCAGACACAGCTCGCCCGCCTCGGCCCGGTCCCGGGCGCCGGGAACCGCGTCCAGCAGCCAGGCGAATTTGGTCGCCGAGAAATAGGGGTCCAGCACCAGTCCCGTGGCCGCCTGCACCATGGCCTCATGGCCCGCCTCCCGCAGGCTCGCGGCCACGTCGGCGGTGCGCCGGTCCTGCCAGACCACGGCCCGGTGCAGCGGCTCGCCGGTCTTGCGGTCCCACAGCACCGCCGTCTCGCGCTGGTTGGTGATGCCGATGGCCGAAAACCGCGCCGCGCCGCCCGCCTTGCGGATCACCTCGCGGCAGGTCTGCAGGGTCGCGCGCCAGATTTCGGCGGCGTCGTGCTCGACCCAGCCCGATTGCGGGAAATGCTGGGCCAGCTCGATCTGGCTGACGGCCACCGGCCGCACCGCGTCCTCCACCGCCCCCTCGAAGGCGATGGCGCGGGTGGAGGTGGTGCCCTGGTCAATGGCGAGGATCAGTCCGCTCATGGAAGCCACCTTAGCGATGATCCGCGCGTTACGCTAAGTGAGGTTCATGGCCGATTCCGCTCCCTCCTTCGAAGGCGTCCTCGACGCCGCCCGCCAGATCGCTCCCGCCGCCGTGCGCACGCCCCTGATCGAGCACCCCGCCCTCAACGACCGGGTCGGAGGGCGCGTGCTGCTGAAGGCCGAGACCCTGCAGGTGGCCGGCAGCTTCAAGTTCCGCGGCGCCTGTAACCGCATCAGCCGCCTGACCGACGAGGAGAAAGCCCGGGGCGTCGTGGCCTATTCCTCGGGCAACCACGCCCAGGGGGTCGCGGCGGCCGCCCGCGCGGTGGGAACCCGCGCCCTGATCGTCATGCCGTCCGATTCCCCCGCCGTGAAGGTGGAGGGGGTGCGGGCGTTCGGCGGCGAGGTTCGGCTCTACGACCGCTGGACCGAAAGCCGCGAGGCCATCGGCGCCGAGATCGCCCGGGAGCGGGGCGCGGTGCTGGTGCCGCCCTTCGACGACCCCTTCGTCATCGAGGGACAGGGGACCACGGCGCTGGAGATTCTCGATCAGGCGGAGTCCCTGGGCGCGGGACCGCTGAATCAACTGTTGTGCGGCGCATCGGGCGGCGGCCTTCTGGCGGGAATCAACCTTGTCATGGAGGCCCGGAGCCCGGAGACCCGCGTCGTGGTGGTGGAGCCCGCCGGCTTCGACGACCACGGCCGCTCCCTGGCCCAGGGCGCCCGCGCCACCCACGGCGAGGCGACCCCCTCCATCTGCGACGCCCTCATGGCGCCCATGCCGGGCGAACTGACCTTCCCCATCAATCAGCGCCGGGTGCAGGACGCCCTGACCGTCACCGACGCCGAGGTGGCCGAGGCCATGCGTTTCGCCTTCCGCTGGCTGAAACTGGTGGTGGAGCCCGGCGGCGCGGTGTCCCTTGCCGCGCTTCTGGCGGGCCGGATTCCCGCCGCAGACCGCACCACCGTGGTCATGCTGACCGGCGGCAATGTGGACCCGGCGCTCTATTCCGCCATTATCGAGAACCGTTTTCCCGGAGACACGCCATGACGCCCATCGCCCCGTCCGCCCTGTCCGGCCTCATCGGAACCGAGGTGGGCGTCTCGGACTGGATCACCGTTGATCAGGCCCGCATCGACGCCTTCGCCGACATCACCGAGGACCGCCAGTTCATCCATGTGGACCCGGAGAGGGCGAAAGCCACGCCCTTCGGCGGAACCATCGCCCACGGCTTCCTGACCCTGTCGCTGCTGTCGCGCATGTCCTTCGACGGCGTGGCCCCGCTGGAGGGCGTGGTGATGGGCGTCAACTATGGATTCGACAAGGTCCGTTTCCTCGCCCCCGTGCCGTCCGGCGCGCGGGTCCGCGCCCGGTTCAAGCTGCTCGCAGCCGAGGACAAGGGCGGCGGCCGCTGGCTGCTGAAACACGAGGTCACCGTCGAGATCGAAGGCGGCGACAAGCCCGCCCTCATCGCCGAATGGCTGGGCATGCAGATGGTGGGCTAGCCCGCCGCCCTGAACGACGCCAGCCGCGCATCCAGACCCGCCCGCACCGCCGGCCATTCGTCGGCGAGGACCGAGTAGATCACGGAGCTGCGGACCCGGCCCGTCCAGGTGACCAGGTGGTTTCTCAGGATCCCTTCCTCCACCGCCCCGAGTTTGGTCATGGCGGCGCGGCTCCGGCTGTTGATGGCGTCGACCTGGAAGGCGACCCGCCCGACGCCGCAGGCGAAGGCGTGATCCAGCAGCAGGCGCTTGGCGGCCGGGTTGACGACGCCGCCGCGCGCCGAGGGTCGATAGTAGGTCGTGCCGATCTCCACCGCCCCGTCCACGGGCCGAATGTCCATGAAGGTGCTGAGGCCGACAACCTCGCCGCCATGGATCACGGCGAACGGAATGCGCGATCCCGCCCGCTGCTGAGCCCGCAAGGTCTCCCAGCCGGCGTCAAACCGGTCACCGCCCAGCGAGGTGTAGTAGAACGTCGGCCAGAGCTCCGGGTCGGCGTCGCAGGCCGCGCGCAGGGGCTCCTTGTGATGGTCCTCGAAGGGCTCGAGCCGGACGAAACGGTTCTCCAGCACCGCCGTCCGGAGGTTCATTCCCCCAGACACCTCAGCGCCACTTCCAGATTCTTCAGCCCGTCCTGGCCGGTGACGGCGGGGGGCTCGCCGGTGCGGATGGCGTGGACGAGGGCCTCCAGCTCCAGCTTCAGCGGCTCGGCGGGCCAGCTGTTCAGCATGCGGGTGGAGTAGGAGCCGTCGGCCTGCTGGCCGAAATACTCGGTCACCTGACGGGTGATCAGGTCCGCCACCACGAACTTGCCCCGCGTGGCCACCTGCAGGGTGCGGGTCTTGTAGGGGGTGAGCCAGTTGGTGGTGATGTGGGCGATGACCCCGTTCTCCAGCCGGAACTGCAGCAAGGCCGTGTCCTCGCGCTCGGCGCGGGTGCGCGCCAGCTGGGGCTGGACCTCGGTGATCTCCGAGCCGGTCAGGTGGCGAATGATGTCGATGTCGTGCACCGCCAGGTCGATGACCACGCCCACCTCGCCCATGCGCGGCGGGAAGGGGCCCACCCGCGTCACCTGGATGGAGATGACGTCCTCGTCGGCGATGGCCCGGCGCACGGTCTCCACCGCCGGATTGAAGCGCTCCACATGGCCCACCATCAGCACCCGGCCGTTCGCCTTGGCCGCGTCGATCATGCGCTGGGCGTCCTGGACCGTCGGCGCGATGGGTTTCTCCACCAGCACATGGACGCCCTTTTCCAGCAGGGCCACGCCCAGGTCGGCATGGAAGCGGTTGGGCGTCGCCACCACGGCGCAGTCCAGCCCGGCGTCCACGAAGGCCTCGGCGGTGGTCACCGCCTCGGCACCGTACAGGTCCGCCACGCCCTGGCCCGTCACGGCGTCGGGATCGAAGATGGTGGTCAGGTCCACGTCGCGGACCTCGGCCAGGACGCGGGCGTGGTTGCGGCCCATGACGCCGACGCCGGCGACGCCGGCCTTGAGGGTCTGGAGAGCGGACTGGGGCATGGTCTGGCCTTGGCTGAAAACTCTGTGCGCCTCCTAACAAGCGAGAGCTCCGCGCGCCACGCCCGACCGCTCAACTCCGGTTGCGGCTTGCTACGCGTTAACCTTTTTCACTAGGGTGCCCGCCAGGAGCTTTGGGAGGGCTGAAAGATGGATTACGGCGTCCTGCCGGTGATCCTGTGCGGCGGGTCCGGCTCGCGTCTGTGGCCCCTGTCCACCGCCGATCGGCCCAAGCCGTTCCATCCCATCGCGGGTGACGAAACCCTGCTGCAGGCCACGGTGCGCCGGCTCCGACCCTCGCCCGCCGCGCCGTTCCTGGCCCCGGTCATCGTCTGCGCCGCCGCCCATGAGGATCTGGTGCGGGCCCAGCTGCGCGCCATCGGGGTGCGCCCGGCCATGGTTCTGGTGGAGGCCGAGCCCGGCGGCACGGCCTTGGCCACGGCCTGCGCCGTCCGGGCGGCCATGGAGATCGCGCCGGAGGCCAAGGTCCTGATCGCCCCCGCCGACCACCACATCAGCGACGCCCAGGGCTTTCGCGCCGCCGTCATGGCCGCCGCCGGGGGCGCGGGCGACGATCTCGTGCTGTTCTCGGCCCGGCCGGAGTCTCCCGAGACCGGCTACGGCTACATGCGGCGAGGCCGGGCCCTGCCCGGCGGCCTCCACCTTATCGAGCGGTTCATCGAAAAGCCCGCGCTGGAGACGGCGACGGCCATGATCGCCGAGGGCGGCTGGGGCTGGAACATGGGGCTGTTCCTGGGCCGTCCGGCCGCCTTTCAGGACCAGATCGCCCGCCACGCGCCGACGGTCGCCGCCCGCGCCGGGGTCGCCTGGTCCGGCGCCGAAAGACGCGGATCGCGCCTTGCGCTGGCCGCCGCGTCCGGCCCGGCCATCTCCCTGGACCGGGCGGTGATCGAGCACAGCGACCGGCTGGCCATGACGGCCTGCGACGTGGGCTGGCGCGACGTGGGCTGCTGGAGCGCCCTGTGGTCCGCCGCGAGCCGCGACCCGGCCGACAACCATCTGCAGGGGTCCGCCACGGTGGTGGAGTCCTCCGGCTGTCTGGTCTGGAGCGGCGGCGGCGCTCCGGTGGCGGTCATCGGCATGACCGACGTGGTGGTGGTCTCCACCCCCAGCGGCGTGCTGGTCATGCCCCGGGCCCGCGCCCAGGAGGTAGGGGCCTTGTCCACAGCCCTGCCCGTTCGGGTCTTTAATTCCGCTGTCGATGAATTAGGGTCTGCGTCCGAACAGGGAGCACCCCATGATCTTCACCGACCGCCGCTGGACCTCCGATGAACTGAGCCTCTACGCCCGCGACTATGCGGGCGCCGAGGGGCCCGCGCGCCTGCCGGTGATCGCCATCCACGGCCTGACCCGCAACAGCGCCGATTTCGGGACCATCGCCCCCCTGATCGCCGCCACGGGCCGCCGGGTGCTGGCGCTGGACGTGCGCGGTCGCGGGCGGTCGGACCGCGCCGCCGATCCCATGACCTATCAGCCGCCGGTCTATGCGAAGGACGTCCTCGCCTTGCTGGACCAGGCGGGCATAGGGCGAGCGGTGTTCCTGGGCACCTCCATGGGCGGTCTGATCACCATGGCCCTGACCGCCGCGGCGCCCGAGCGCGTCGCCGCCTCCATCCTCAACGACATCGGGCCGGAAGTGGCCCCCGAGGGCCTCGCCCGCATCGCCGCCTACACCGGCCAGAAGGTGGAGATCCGCAACTGGCAGGACGCCGCCGACTACGCCCGGAGCACCAACGGCGCAGCCCTGCCGCACTACGGCCCGGACGACTGGATGGCCTTCGCGCGTCGTGTGTTCCGCGAGGGGCCGGACGGGGCTCCGGTGCTGGACTACGACCCCGACATCACCGTCCCCATGCGCGCGGCGGGCAAGGACGCCCTTGTCCCCGACCTGTGGCCCGCCTTCCGCCATCTGGCGCAGGGCCGCAAGCTCATGCTGGTGCGCGGCGCCACGTCGGACCTGCTCAGCCCCGACATCGCGGGCCGCATGCGCGAGGCCGCCCCGCACATGAAATTCGTGGAGGTCCCCGGCGTCGGCCACGCCCCCATGCTTGACGAACCGGCGGCGCGCGACGCCATCCTGGGCTTCCTCGCGGACGCGCCCTGAGCGCTCACACAACTGTGTCCGGGGTTCGCCGCCCTGCGGTTGACCCCAAGCGTCGCCGTGGCACGGTCGCGGGGTCGGGGATCAGAGGATAGGAGGCCGCCGTGGCCCACAAGTTCGAAATCTACAAGGACAAGGCCGGAGAGTTCCGCGTCCGCTTCAAGTACAATTCCGAAGTCATGTTCTCCACCGAGGGTTACACCTCCAGGGCCTCGGCCGAAAACGCCATCGAGTCCATCAAGAAGAACGGCCCGGGCGCCCCGGTCGAGGACAACAGCTAGTCCGGCTCGCGCTCGCCCACTTCGGCCGGGCGCACCGCCAGAATCCAGCCGTCGGCGATGTGCAGTTCGGGCGTCGCCTCAAGGGTGAAGGGCAGGTACCAGGTCTGGCCGCCCTCCGCCGGCGTGATCTCCAGCATGTCCGAGGCGCCGAAATTCTGCACCGCCTTGATGCGTCCGAGCACGCGGCCGTCCGGGTCGCGCGCCTCCAGCCCGATCAGGTCGGTGACATAGACCTCGTCCTCGTCCGGCGCGGGAAAGCGCTCGCGCGGCACGAAGAGCTTCAGGCCGCGCAGGGCGTCGGCCTGTTCCTTGGTCTCGATCTCCTTCGCCCGGCCGATCACCGCGCCCTTGGCGGCGCGCGCCGTGGTCAGGGTCAGGCCCACCGAGCCGTCGGCGCGCAGCAGCGGGCCATAGGCCTTCAGCGCCAGGGGGTCGGCGGTGAAGGCGGTCACCCGCACCTCGCCCCGCACCCCGAAGCCCCCGGCCACCTGGCCCACGAGGATGAGTTTTGCGTCGGACATCATCCAGAACTCCGCTCACCCCGGCGAAGGCCGGGATCCAGATCGTAAGGCGCCCGCCGGAAACGGAAAGGAGCAGCGCCTCGGTGGGAAACGCTGCTCCTGACTTCTCCGGACCCCGGCCTGCGCCGGGGAGGACGGCCGATTAGGCCTCGGTCTTTTCCTCGGTCGCCTCTTCGGCGGCGGGGGCCTCCTCGGCGGCCGGAGCCTCTTCAGCCGCGGCTTCAGCCGGAGCGGCTTCCTCAGCAGCAGGGGCCTCGGCGGCGGGCTCTTCGGCGGCCGGGGCTTCTTCTTCCTTGGGCGCGGCGGCGGCGGCTTCAGCGGCGGCCTTGGCCTCTTCCTTGGCGGCGGCTTCGGCCTCGGCGCGGTCGGTTTCGCGCTGGGCGCGCTCGGCGGCGCGCTCCTGGGCCTTCTTGCCCGGCTTGGCGCGGTTCGGGTTGTTGCCCTGGGTCCAGGTGACCTGGCCGGCGAGGGCCTCGTCCTGGCTCAGGAAGCGGGCCACGCGGTCGGTGGGCTGGGCGCCCTTCTTGAGCCATTCCGAGATGCGGTCGGCCTTCAGCTTCACGCGGGGCTCGGCGTGGTCCTTGGGCAGCATGGGGTTGTAGCTGCCCACGCGCTCGATGAACTTGCCGTCGCGCGGCGAGTGGGAGTCGGCCACCACGATGTGATAGTAGGGGCGCTTCTTGGCGCCGCCGCGGCTCAGACGAATCTTCAGCATTTTCAGTCTCTTTCGTTAGAAGTCGTTATTTCTTCGGAGGGAATCCGGGAAGGCCGGGAAGCCCGCCGGGGGGAAGGTCGGGGCCGCCGGGCGCACCCAGGCCCGGCAGCATCGATTTCAGTTTCTCGGGGTCGGGAGGCGGCAGCTTGCCGCCGCCCATGGCCTGCAGCCGGGCCATGTCCTGGCCGCCGCCCCCCATGCCCATCATGGCGGCCATTTTCTGGAGGTTCTTGCCGCCGCCCTTGGACAGCGCCTTGACCGCGTCGGCCATCTGGCGGTGCTGCTTCAGCAGGCGGTTGATCTCCTGCACCTCGACCCCGGCGCCCGCCGCGATGCGGCGCTTGCGGCTGGCGTTCAGCACGTCCGGCTTCTTGCGCTCGGCCTTGGTCATGGAGCTGATGATGGCTTCCTGACGCGAGATCATCTTGTCGTCGATGTTCGCATTGGCCATCTGGGCCTTCATCTTGGCGGCGCCGGGCAGCATGCCCATGATGCCCTGCAGCCCGCCCATGCGCTTCATCTGCGCCAGCTGGCCGGCCAGATCGTCCAGATCGAACTGACCTTTGGCCAGTTTTTTGGCCATCTTCTCGGCCTTGACCTGGTCCAGCTCCTCGGAGGCCTTCTCCACCAGGGCCACGATGTCGCCCTGGCCCAGGATGCGTCCGGCCACGCGGCGGGCGTCGAACACCTCCAGCGCATCGACCTTCTCGCCGGCGCCCAGATATTTGATCGGCAGGCCGGTGACCGCCCGCATGGACAGCATGGCGCCGCCGCGGCCGTCGCCGTCCGCGCGGGTCAGGATCAGGCCGGTCAGGGGCAGGCGCTCGTGGAAGGCCCGGGCGGTGCGCACCGCGTCCTGGCCGGTCAGGCTGTCGGCCACCAGAATGGTCTCGACGGGCCTGGAGATGGCCGCGACCTCGGCCGCCTCGGCCATCATGGCCTCGTCCAGGGTGGTGCGTCCGGCCGTGTCCAGGATCAGGACGTCGAAGCCCTGCAGCTTGGCCGCCTGCAGCGCGCGCCGGGTGATCTGGACCGCGCTCTCGCCCTTGACGATGGGCAGGGTGGCCACGTCGATCTGCTTGCCGAGGGTCTCCAGCTGCTCCATGGCCGCCGGACGCCGGGTGTCCAGCGAGGCCATCATGACCTTCTTGCGCTCGGTCTTGGTCAGCTTCAGCGCCAGCTTGGCCGACGTCGTGGTCTTGCCGGAGCCCTGCAGGCCGCTCATCAGGATGACGGCCGGCGGCGTGGCGTTCAGGTTCAGCGGAACCGGCTCTTCGCCGCCCAGCATCTCGATCAGGCCGTCGTGGACGATCTTGATGACCTGGTCGGCCGGCTTGACCGAGCGGATCACGTCCTCGCCCTGGGCCCGCTCCGAGGCGAAGGCGATGAAGTCCTTGACCACGGGCAGGGCCACGTCGGCCTCGAGCAGGGCCACGCGCACCTCGCGCATGGCCTCGGCGATGTCCTTTTCGGACAGGGCGCCGCGACCGGTGATCCGGTCGAAGACGCCTGTCAGCCGCTCGTTCAGAGCCTCGAACATTCACAAACCTCGTTTGGCGATGAACCAGGCCCCATAGAGAAACGGCCTCTGGCGACGATCACGTCGGCAGAGGGTTCTCGCCATCCTCGTCCGCATCCTTTTGCGCTATCGCTCGGCTCGCGGAGCCTCGCTGCCTGAGCGCGGGATCGGGGTCGTGATGGTGGAGACGCGAAGGTTCACTTGCGCCGGAAGTGGCGGCTTATGCGTGATTTCCCGCCATTTGTCGAATCGGGATCAATCTCACGCACAAACCGTTTCAGGTGGGCAAAATTCGGTCTGGTTCTATCGCCATCGCCGCCCCTTTGGGGTCAGACTGTGCGCCTCCCCGAGCTTTCAGGACACACCATGACGCCCACCGCCGCCGCCGACGAGACCCTGCGTGACGAAATCCGCCTCCTGGGCGCGATGCTCGGCGAGGTCATCAAGGGCGAGGGCGGGCAGGCGCTTTACGACCGCATCGAGGCGGTGCGTCAGGCCTCGGTCGCCTATCACCGGGACGACGACGGCGACGCCGAGGCGCTGGAGGCCCTGCTCAAGGACATCGATCTGGATCAGGCGGTGGGTCTGGCCCACGGCTTCGCGGCCTTCTCCCTGCTGGCCAACATCGCCGAGGACCGGGCCGGCAAGCGCCGCGCTCTCGATCAGGCCGAGGCCGCCGCGCGGCCCGACACCCCCGCCGGGGCTCTCAAGCGCCTGTCCGACCAGGGCGTGGGCGTGGGCGAGATCCGCGATCTGCTGTCCCAGGCCCTGATCTCGCCGGTGCTGACCGCCCACCCGTCGGAGGTGCGCCGCAAGAGCGTCATCGACCGCATCGCCGGGGTCAGCGATCTGCTGGACGCCTGCGACAAGGGCGGGGCCGCCTGCGACATCGAACAGCGCAACGCGGGCCTGCGCCGCCAGATCGTCATCCTGTGGGCCACCCGTCTGGTGCGCCAGAGCCGGCTGGTGGTGCAGGACGAGATCAACACCGTGGTGTCCTTCCTGGAGCGGGTGTTCCTGAACGTGGCGCCCGAGCGTCTGCACGCCTGGCGCGACCTGCTGGAGGCCCCGGACCTCAAGCCCTTCCTGAAGATCGGCAGCTGGGTCGGCGGCGACCGGGACGGCAATCCCAACGTCAACGCCGATGTGCTGACCGCCGCCTTCCGCACCCAGTCCCGCGCCGTGCTGGCCCACTACATGGATCAGGTGCACGCCCTGGGCGCCGAGCTCAGCCTGTCCGGCGCCCTGGCCCGCATCAGCCCGGAGATGAAGGCCCTGGCCGAGGGGTCCGGCGACACCTCCGCCCACCGCGCCGACGAGCCCTATCGCAAGGCGCTCAGCCACATCTACGCCCGGCTGTCGGCCACCTTCCCGCTGCTGACCCGGGTTCAGGCCCCCCGTCCCGCCCGCTTCGAGGCCCCGCCCTATGAGGGCCCCGCCGGGTTCCGCGCCGATCTTCAGGTGCTGCACGCCTCCCTGACCGAGAACCACGGCGCGGTGTTCGCCGACGACTCGCTCAACCGCCTGATCACCAACGTGGACGTGTTCGGCTTCCACATGGCCACCGTGGACCTGCGCCAGAACTCCGACGTGCACGAGCGCGTGGTGGCCGACCTGCTCAAGGTGGCCGGGGTCTGCGCCGACTATCTGGCCCTGGATGAGGAGGGCCGCCTCGCCCTGCTGGCCGCCGAACTGAAATCCGCTCGTCCGCTGTTCTCTCCGTATGCGGAGTATGACGACGAAACCCTCAAGGAGCGGGCCATTCTGGCCGCGGCGGGCGAAGCCCTGCGGCTCTACGGCCCCAATGCGGTCCGCACCCACATCGTGTCCAAGACCACCTCGGCCTCGGACATGCTGGAAGTCTATCTGCTGCTCAAGGAGGTGGGCCTGTACCGGCCCGAGGCGCCGGAGGAATGCCCCATCCAGGCCGCGCCCCTGTTCGAGACCATCGAGGATCTGCGCGCCTCACAGCCGACGCTGGAGCGCCTTCTGGCCGAACCGTCGGCCCGCGCCGTCGCCCGGGCGCGCGGCGTTCAGGAAGTGATGATCGGCTATTCGGATTCCAACAAGGACGGCTCCTACCTGACCTCCACCTGGGAGCTGCACGAGGCCTCGCGCGCCCTGCTGGACGTGACCCAGGCGGCGGGCCTGAAGCTGCAACTGTTCCACGGCCGCGGCGGCACCGTCGGCCGGGGCGGCGGCTCGTCCTTCGCGGGCGTGCTGGCCCAGCCCCAGGGCACCGTGGCCGGCCGCATCCGCATCACCGAACAGGGCGAGGTCATCGCCAACAAGTACGGCGAGCCCGAGGTGGCGGCCCGCAATCTGGACGCCCTGACCTGCGGCGTTCTGCTGAACTCCCTGCGTCCGCCCGCCGACGACAGCCTGACCGGCCGCCACGGCGACTCCATGCGGACCCTGTCGCGCGCCTCCATGGCCGCCTACCGGGCCGTGGTCTACGACACCCCCGGCTTCGTGGACTATTTCCGCGCCGCCACCCCCATCGCCGAGATCGCCGACCTCAAGATCGGATCGCGCCCTGCGTCCCGCTCCACCTCCACCGCCATCGAGGACCTGCGCGCCATTCCCTGGGTGTTCAGCTGGTCCCAGTCGCGGGTCATGCTGCCCGGCTGGTTCGGCTTCGGTTCGGCGGTGAAGTCGGCCGATATGGAAGAGCTCCGCGCCATGGCGGCGGACTGGCCCTTCTTCAGGACCCTGGTCCAGAACCTGGAGATGGTGCTGGCCAAGGCCGACATGTCCATCGCCCGCCGCTACGCCTCGCTGGTGCCGGACAAGGCGCTGGCCATGCGGGTGTTCGGCGCCATCCAGTCCGAGCACGACCGCACCCGCGACGCGGTGCTGGCCATCACCGGCCATGACGATCTGCTGGGCGGCCAGCCGGAACTGGACCGGCTGATCCGCTTGCGCATGCCCTATGTGGAGCCGTTGAACCACGTCCAGATCGAGCTGATCCGTCGCCGCCGCGCCGGGGATGACGACCCGCGCGTGCGCGAAGGCATCCTCTTGACCATCAACGGCGTGGCCGCGGGGCTGCGCAACAGCGGCTAGCTCTTGCCCGGCGACAGCGGCCAGACGTCGTTCCAGCGCGCCCTGTGCGCGTCCAGGCATTCGCAGGCGCGGGCTTCGGTGCCCGGCCGGTCGATGATGGCGATGCGGCCGCGCTTCTGCTGGATCAGGCCCAGGGCCTGCATCTCACCGGCGATCTGGCTGACGGTGGTGCGCTGGACCGCCAGCATCTGGGCCAGGAATTCCTGGGTCAGGTCGATCTCGTCGCGCCCGGCCTGATCGCAGGCCGCCACCAGCCAGCGACAGAAGCGCGCCTCGGCCCGGTGCCAGGCCCGGCACGCAACCGACTGCTGCGCCTGGTTGGCCAGACCCTCCAGATACTGGAACAGGGCGTGGCGGAACGTGGGCCGTGTGGCGACCAGGCCCAGAAAGTCCTCCAGCCCCATTTTGAGGGTGGAGCCGGACACCTGACAGATGGCCCGCGTATAGACCGGCAGGCCGGACAGGGCGGGACCGGCGCCGACCAGACCCTCGCGGCCCACCATGCCGCATTCCACCGCGTCGCCCTCGCGCAGCAGGGTCATCAGGGACACCACGCCGCTTTCCACGAAATGCAGGTGCTGGATGGTGTCGCCCGGTTCGTAGAACAGGTGGCCGCTGACCATGGCCTCGCGGGTCAGATAGGGCGACAAGGCCATGCGGTCGGCCTCGCTCAGCGAACCCAGCAGGCGGTTGGCCGTGAGCTTCTGGTTCATCAACATGACCCGAAGCCTAGCTGGACGCCGGCAGATCGGTGGCGGTGACGCGCATGGGCTGGCCCCCCTCGACCCAGAATTCCACGCCCCCCCGATGCGGAGCCGAGGCCAGCAAGTCGAGAGCGCGCCGACGCGCCGCCTGATCGTCGGCGCAGTCGTCGAACTCCAGCATGGCCGAAACCCCGGCCGCGTCCATAAACATGAATGTGTAGATACTCACCGACGCCCCTAGCACAGCCCCCTGCGCATTGAGACTCACCCATAGGTGGTTCCTGCCAAGCTGTCTGTCTGGCGCCCGACAGAAGGGGGTATACGCAGGAAAAAGGCCCGCCGGATCGATCCGGCGGGCCTCCAACCCTTGCGATTGAGACGCGCGCTTAACTGGTGGGGAAGCCCCGCGTGCGCAGCAGCGCCGTCACGTCCGGATCGCGGCCGCGGAACTGACGATAGGCTTCGGCCCGGTCCGTGGTGTTGCCCGGCGCCAGGATGATCTCCTTGAACCGCCGCGCCGTGTCCGGGTCGAACGGATCGCCCGCCTCGGTGAAGGCCGCCCAGGTGTCGGCGTCCATCACCTCGGACCACAGGTACGAGTAGTAGCCCGCCGAATAGGCGTCGGACGTGAACAGGTGATTGAACTGGGGCAGGCGGTGCCGCATCACGATCTGCGGCGGCATGCCGATGCGCTCCAGGGCCTCGCGCTCGAAGGCGTCCGGGTCGGTGACCGCCGTGGACCGGTTGTGCAGGTCCATGTCCACCAGGGCCGACGAGAGATAGCTGACCGTGTGGTAGCCCTCGGCGAAGGTGGAGGACTCCTCGATCTTGTCCAGCAGGGCCTGGGGCATGGCCTCGCCGGTTTCGTGGTGGCGCGCGAACCGGTCCAGGATCGGGCGCGTCAGCACCCACTTCTCGTGCACCTGCGACGGATACTCCACGAAGTCGCGCGGGGTGCCGCCCAGGCTCGGATAGTTCACCGTCGACAGCAGATAGTGGATGGCGTGGCCGAACTCGTGGAACAGGGTGAGGGTGTCGTCCAGCGAGATCAGCAGCGGCTCACCCACCGGCGCCTTGATGAAATTGTTGTTGTTGGACGCCAGCACATTGCGCTCGCCGTCGATGGTCGAGTGGCTGCGGTAGGTGGTCATCCAGGCGCCCGACCGCTTGCCCGAGCGGGCGAAGTCGTCCGAATAGAACAGGCCGATGTGCTCGCCCGAGTCCTTGTCGGTGACCTCGAACACCTTCACGTCCGGGTGGAACACCGGCACCGTGCCGTCCGGCAGCGGCGTGAACACCATGCCGTACAGGCGCTCGGCCATGTGGAAGGCGCCCTGCTTCATCGAGTTGAGCTCGAAATAGGGCTTCAGGTCGTTCTGATCGAGGTCGTAGCGCTCCTTGCGGACCTTCTCGAGGTAATAGAGGTAGTCCCAGGGCTCGATCTCGTGACCGGCCATGCGGGTCATCTCGGCCACTTCCTCGCCGACGCGGGCGACGGCGGGCGGCCAGACCCGCATCATCAGCTCCATGGCCGCCTCGGGCGTCTTGGCCATGGTGTCCTGCATGCGCCAGTGGGCGTGGGTCTCGAAGCCCAGCAGGCGGGCGCGCTCGGCGCGCAGGCGCAGGATCTCGGCGATGGTCGCATTGGTGTCGTTGGCGTCGCCGTTGTCGCCGCGGTTCACGAATTTGCGCCAGATCTGCTCGCGCATGCCGCGGTCGTCGGCGAAGGTCAGGAACGGGTCCACCGCCGAGCGGGTATTGACGATCACATAGCCCGACAGGTCGCGGCTGCTGGCCGCCTCGGCCGCGGCCGACTTGTTGGAGTCCGGCAGGCCCGCCACGCCGGCTTCGGCGGCGATGTGGGTGAACAGCTGCTCGTCGGCCACCACCTTCTGCTGGAAATTGGTGAAGGCGGTGGACAGGCTCTGGTTGATGCGGCCCAGCTCTGCCTTGCCCGCGGCGTTCAGGGCGGCGCCGTTGCGCACCAGGCCCTCGTACTCCCGCTCGACCAGACGGCGCTGCTCGGCGCTCAGCCCGGCGGCCTCGGCGCCCTCATGCACGGCCTGGATGCGCTGGAACAGCACCTCGTTGAAGGTGATCTCGTCGCTGGCGGCCGACAGGATCGGCGACATCTCGCGGTTCAGGGCCTGATAGTCGGCCGAACCGATGTTGCCGATCATCACGCCGAAGATCGAACCGGCGCGCTGGATGTGCTGGCCGCCCCGCTCCATGGGCAGGATGGTGTTCTCGAAGGTGGCGGGCTCGGGGTTGTTCACCACCACGGCCACCTCGGCGCGCATCTGTTCAATGCCCTTGTTCAGGGCGTCGCGCAGCAGGTCCGGCGTCACCTGGTCCCACGGCGGCACGCCCTGGTACGGACCCGGCCACGGGTCGGCCAGCGGGTTGCCGGTCAGCACCGTTTCGGCCGCCCCGGGGGCGGCGGGCATGGTGGCGCAAGCGCTGACCGCGAGCACGCCCGCGCTGGTGAGGATCATCTGCCGTCTGTTCATGAGAACTCCCGTTATCTCCGGCCCCACGGCGCGAAAGCGCACGCCCGTTTCGGCCTTTTGTGACCGGCACAGTATCATCCTGCGCCTGACCGTCACCTGAACGAATGTAATGGAGCGCGAGCCCGCCTGTCGCAAGCCTGTTCGGTTTGGAGAAATCCGGCTAAAGCCCGGCCATGGCCATAGGCGTATTCGATTCCGGCGTGGGCGGGCTGACCGTTCACCGCGAGCTGGTGAACCGGTTTTCCGGCGCCGATTTCATCTATCTGGCCGATCAGGCCCACGCCCCCTACGGCGGCCGGGGCGGCGAGGAGATCGTCGACCTGACCCGCGACGGATGCCGCCGCCTGTTCGACGCGGGCGCCTCCGTGGTCGTCCTGGCCTGCAACACCGCCTCGGCCATCGCCCTGCGCCGTCTGCAGCAGACCTGGATTCCCGGCGAGCGCGAGCGGCTGGGCCGTCCGGTCAATGTGCTGGGCATCATCGTGCCCACCATCGAGGCGGCCACCGGCCTGCCCTGGAGCTATGAGGCCGAGCCGCGCGACGAGAAGATCGAGGCCATCGCCGTCACCGGGGTCTTCTGCACCGCCGCCACGGCCATGAGCCGGGTCTATGAGATCGAGATCGACAAGCGCCGCGAGGATATCGCCGTCTTCACCGAGCCCTGCCCCGGCCTGGCCGGCCTGATCGAGCTGGGCGCGCCGGCCGAGGAGCTGGAGGTCGTCGTGCGCGACCACGTGGACGCCCTGCGCCGCCGCATCGGCCGCCATCCGGACAAGGCGGTTCTGGGCTGCACCCACTATGAAATCGTCGCCGACGTGTTCAGGCGCGCCCTGCCCGAGGGGGTCGAGCTGATCCACCAGCCCACCGCCGTGGCCGACTCCCTGGAGCGCTATTTCGCCCGCCACCCGGACTACGACATCGGCGGGTCGGGCCGCCGCACCTTCCTGACCACCGGCGCCCCCGGCCCCCAGTCCGCCCTCGTCAGCCAGTTCTGGGGCGCGCCCCTGACCTTCGACGCGGCTTGAAGCCCCGACGCATTGGCGCGATCCTGCGGGAAACGGGAGATTACGCCATGAAATCCTCCACGCGCACATGGGCCACGCTCGGTGTCGCCCTGGCTGTCGTCGTGGCCGCGGCCGGTCAGGCCTCCGCCGAGATCACGGCCCGGACCGAGACCAGTTTCACCCTGACCTATTCGCGATCCGTTTCCGCGTCCCCGGAAGCGGTCTGGGCGGCGGTGACCCGTCCCGCCGACTGGTGGAGCGACGCGCACACCTATTCCGGCTCGGCCGCGAACATCCGGCTGGAGCCGACGCCGGGCGGCTGCTGGTGCGAGGATCTGCCCGGCGGCGGGGTCAAGCACGGCGAGATCGTGCTGGCCTGGCCGGACCAGCGGCTGCTGCGCGTCGACGCCCCCTTCGGCCCGCTCCAGGCCGTGGGCGCCGACGCCGTCCTGACCATGACCTGGGCCGATCCCGAAGGCCCGGCGCAGCGTGAACTGCGCTGGACCTTCATGGTTCAGGGGCCGGGCGTCGGGGCCATGGCCGAGACCATCGACGGCGTCATCGCCGAACAGTTCCGGCGGCTGGGCGACCATCTGGACGCCCGGAACTAGGTCAGGCGCGCGCGGCTTCGGCGGCCGCCACCCGCGACGCGGCGTTCATCACCGAGGCGATGCGCAGGACGGCCTGGACCTGGGTGTTGGCCACGCCGTGCTTCTTCAGCTCGCCCTCGTGGGCGTCCAGACAGGCGCCGCAGCCGTTGATGGCCGACACCGCCGCCGACCACAGCTCGAAGTCCAGCTTCTCCACGCCCGGGTTGGCGATGATGTTCATGCGCAGGCGCGCCGGCAGGGTCTGGTACTCGCTGTTCTTCATCAGGTGCAGCGCGCGGTAGTAGATGTTGTTCATGCCCATGATGGCGGCGGCGGCGCGGGCCGCGTCGGCGGCTTCCGGGCTCAGCTTGTCGGCCACCAGCGCCTCGGTCGCCCGGACCACCGGCGCCGAACCGACGGCGTGGGCGCAGGCCAGGAACGTGCCCCACTTCTGCTGGTCGTTCAGCAGGGTCTCGTTGGCCAGGGAGCTGAGGTTCAGCGAGATGTCCTTGGCGTAGGACGGCATCAGGTCGCGCAGGGCGTCGATGGACATTGTTGAGGTTTCCTTCGGAAAGCGGCTACCGCTCGCGCCGCGGGCGCTCGCTGCTTCAGCCGCAAGACATGAACGCGCTCAAGCAGCGAGACGCCGCGCGTCGAGCGATAGCGCCCTAAAAATAAGAGCGAGCCGCGAAAAAGGCGGCGACACACGCGCCGCCGCCTTCCTCAGCTCGGTTCGCCGTCTTTACGCGGCGAGCGTTTCGCCGCCCACCGGGCGGTTGCAGGCGCACAGCTCGTCGGTCTGCAGGGCGTCCACCACGCGCAGGGTGTCGGCCGGGGCGCGGCCCACGTTCAGGTTGGTGACATAGACGTGTTGCACGACGTTGTGCGGGTCCACCACGAAGGTGGCGCGCAGGGCCACGCCCTCGTCCTCGTTCAGCACGCCCAGGTCGCGGGCGAACTTGCCGCCGTTGTCCGCGAAGGACCAGATCGGCAGCTTGTCCAGGTCGGCGTGGTCGCGGCGCCAGGCCAGCTTGACGAACTCGTTGTCGGTCGAGCCGCCCAGAACCACCGTGTCACGGTCTTCGAACTCGCGCGCCAGCTTGGCGAATTCCGCGATCTCGGTCGGGCACACGAAGGTGAAGTCCTTGGGATAGAAGAAGATCACCTTCCACTTGCCCTCGAAGCTGTCCTGGGTGAGCGGTTCGAAGGCCGACACGCCGTTCTCTTCGTGGTTGTTGAAGCCGGGCTTCACGCCGACCAGTTTGAATTCAGGCAGTTTTGCGCCGACGCCGAGCATCGCGTTTCTCCGTTGCTTTTGTTTCGATTGATCGTCGGGGGAGGTGACGACCGCAACTGCGAGATGGACCTTGCAGCGCACAAAGTCAAACTGTCACAACGACGCATAACCATAAGATTTGGTTATGGCCCACATAGGCCGAGCCTCATCTCTTCATAAATATGTGCGATGACTTTTGATCTTCGCATAGAAAGAGCCTATGCCGCCCTCATGCTCCCCACCCTGCGCCAGCTCCAGTATCTGAAACTGCTCGCCGAGCACGGCTCGTTCAGCCGCGCGGCCGAGGCGGCGCACGTCAGCCAGCCCGCTCTGTCCGCCGGGGTGCAGGAGCTCGAGAAGGTGCTGGGCTCCCCCGTCGTCGAGCGCACCCGCGGCGCGGTCCAGCTCACCGCCGTGGGCGCGGAGGCCGTCAAGCGCGCCGAGGATGTGCTGGCCCGCACCGAGGATCTGGTCGAGGCCGCCCGCAACGCCGGCAAGCCCCTGTGCGGCCGATTCCGCCTTGGGGTGATCCCCACCATCGCCCCGTTCCTGCTGCCCGCCACCCTGCCGCGCCTCAAGGACCGGCACCCGGCCCTGCGTCTGTTCCTGCGCGAGGATCTGACTCCCCGTCTGGTGGCCCAGCTGAAGAGCGGCCAACTGGACGCGGCGGTGATCGCCCTGCCCTATGAGGCGGCGGGCATCGACCACGCCCGCATCGGCTATGACGAAATCCTCGCCGCCGCCCCCGCCGGCCACCCCCTGGCCCTGGCCGAGACCCTCGGCGCCGGCGATCTCGAGGCCTCGGACCTGATCCTGCTGGAGGACGGCCACTGCCTGCGCGATCAGGCCCTGGCCGCCATCGACATCGAGACGCCGCGCGGCGACGACGTCTTCGCCGCCAGCTCCCTGCACACCCTGGTCCAGATGATCGACGCCGGGCTGGGCGTCAGCTTCCTGCCGCGCATGGCCGTCACCGCGGGCCTGACCCAGGGCTCGGGCGTCGTCACCCGGCCCATCTCCATTTCCAGCGCCGGCTTGCCCCCGCGCCGCGAGATCGTGGTGGCCTGGCGGGCCGGCTCCAGCCGCGCCGCCGAGGCCCGCATGCTGGCCGAGGCCCTGACCCTGAACTGATTGCGGCTCCCCAATCCCGCCGCGCGGCGCTAGACCGGCATCGGTCCAGTTTAATGCGAGCCTGATCGGCCATGATGTCCCCGCGCCTCGCGGCCCTTCTCCCGCTCATCGTCCTGATCACGTCCGCCGTGGTGCTGAGCCTCGCGCCGATTCTGGTTCGCCTGACCGAGACCGGACCGGCGGCGGCCGGACTGTGGCGGTTCATCTTCGCCCTGCCGCTGCTGCTCCTGCTGACCCATCGGCCCGGCGGCGAGGGCGTGGGGAGGCCGTCCAGATGGATGGCGCTGGCGGGGCTGTTCTTCTTTCTGGACCTGTCGTTCTGGCACTACGGCATCGTCATGACCTCCGTGGCCAACGCCACGGTGCTGTGCAACCTGACGCCTGTCGTCGTCACCCTGTTCGCCTGGCTCGTGCTGAAGCAGCGGCCGCGCCCGGTGTTCGTGCTGGCCCTGGCCTTCGCCATGACCGGCGCTTTCGCCATGGCGGCGGGGGCGGACGGCGGGCAGGGGACCGATCCGCTGCTGGGCGACCTGCTCTCCCTGTCGGTGGCGCTCTGGTACGCGGGCTATTTCCTGGCGGTGAAGGCGGCCCGCTCCACGGCGGGCGCGGTGCGGGTCATGCTGTGGAGCACCGCCATCCCCATTCCCCTGATGCTGGCCGCCTGTCTGGTGCTGGGCGAGTCCATCATCCCCGCCACCCTCGCCGGATGGGCCGCCTGCGTCGGCCTGGGCGTCATGCATGTGGCGGGACAGGGCGGGGTGGCCTGGGCCCTGGGCCGGGTCTCGGCGGCCATGACCGCCGTGGTCATCCTGATCCAGCCGGTGGTGGCCGCCGTCCTCGGCTGGCTGATCTTCGGCGAGACCATGACCGCCATCCAGATGGCCGGCGGCGCCCTGGTGCTGTCCGCCGTGCTGCTGGCGCAATGGAGCGCGCGGGGACGCCTGCCGGCGGCCCTTGAACGGCAAACGGGCGCGGAACCTGTGGATCCCGCGCCCGTCCTGTCTTCAAATCCTGAGCCTTCCGGCCGGAAGGATTAGAGAAGCTTGAGGTTCACCGCGGCGGTCTTGCCGCGCTGCTCCTCCAGTTCGTACTCGATGCGGGCGTTCTCATCGAGACCCTGCAACCCCGCCTTCTGCACGGCGGTGACGTGGACGAACACGTCGTTGCCGCCGTTTTCAGGTTGAATGAAGCCGAAGCCCTTCGTGGGGTTGAACCACTTGACCGTGCCGGTCGCCATGTTGCGCACTCCGTAATGGCGCTTCTTCCAGTCATACGCCCCGACGGAGCGTACGGCGGTCCGATCAAGGAGAACCCGCCCGGATGGGCGGCCGACGACACGGGTTTGACCACGCGCAGTCTCGGACCACGCAACTTTCTCTCCCGTCTGTCCAGAACGGTCAACCGGGAAACGACTCGCGGATTTCAGCTGCAGAGGCTGCGCGGGGCGCCGTCGAAATGCAGGTGGTCCTCGTGGGCGGCGTTGTAGTCCGGCCCCAGCACGGTGGAGAACACCTGGCAGGCGCCCCGGCTGAGGCGGCGCAGGAACACCGAGCCCTCACGTCCGGCCGGGCCGTCGCCGTCCCAGTCCGCCGCCAGGCTGACCCGCCGTCCGTCCTCCAGCGTCACCCCCGCCACGTCCAGGGCATTGGCCCGCGCGTGCTCGCTGGGCCGGTCGCTGATCCGTTCCGAGCCATAGATGCGGCGGCAGGAATAGGAGCCGTAGTTGTCCACCCGGGCCACATCGGCGCCATAGGTCTCCTGCGCCGCGGGCCGCAGCACCTGCCGGTCCCAGATCACATAGCGCATGGCCAGGGGGCACTGCATGACCAGCCCGCCCGGCGCCAGCGGGGTCACGTCTCCGCCGGTGATGCGCACCGCCCCGCGCACGATGCAGAAGCCGCCGTCGTCCCGGTCTGGGGCCCGCTCGACCTCCACCCCCGCCTCGCGAAGCATCGCCATGCAGGCGTCGGTGACCGCCGTCACCTCCTCGGCCGCCGCGGTGCGCGCCAGTTCGAAGTCCGACACCTTGGCCGCCGTCGCCCGGCCGATGGGCGCTTCCAGATCCAGCGGCTTCCACGGCAGATCCTGGGGCGGTGCGAAGGCGTTCAGCAGGAAAAACCCCGCCGCCACGCCCAGCGCCAACTCCCACAGCAGATTCCAGAAGTCGGCCAGATCGCGATCCATCGACCCTGTCTAGCCCAAGGGCGTGACGGCGCCAAAACGGTTCGCGTCCGCCGTGTTCAGCCTTCCGGCCGGATCAGCCGGGCGGCCAGCCCCTGGGTCGCGCCGCCGCCCCGGCCGTGGTCGTTGGAGGCGGCGACGGCGGCCAGGCCGCGCGCGGGCGCCACCACGGTGGTGACATGCCACATGGTGTTGGAGCCCTCGTGGGCCAGCATCGGGCCGCCGGTCAGCGGGCTGTTCGCCGCCACGGCCCAGCCCAGGGCGTAGTCCGCGCCCTCCGGCGGCGTGGTCAGCCGGGCGAGGGTCTCCCGCGTCACGAATCCGCCGCCGTCGGTCAGGAACAGCGCCAGGAACCGGCCATAGTCCGCCAGCGTCATGTGGGCCGTGCCCGCCGGGCCCATGAATGGCGGATTGTCCGATCCCGGCTGGTCCGGCTCCACCGGCACGGGGCCGCCCAGGTTCATGTGGCCGCGCGGCTGATCGCCCACGGGCGGACCGAAGCCCGCGCTGGTGATGCCCAGCGGCTGGAACAGCCGCGCCCGCATGGCGTCTTCCCAGGTCGTCCCGGTCAGGCGCTCGATGGCCGCCCCCGCCAGCACATAGTTGAGATTGCCATAGGCGAAGACGCCCGGCTCGCCCGTGGGCGGCGCGGCCAGGGCGCGGCGGGCCAGATCGGTGCGCTGTTCGTCCACCGGGCGCGGGTCGCTGAGCCCGGCGACGCGGGTCGGCATGTCCAGCACGGCCGCGTCCAGCAGGCCCGCCCGGTGGGCCATCAGGTCCTCGAGCGTGGTCTCCGCCCAGGCCGCATCGACCTCAAGGTCCGGGAACAGTTCGGGCAGGGTCGCGCCCCAGCGGGCCAGGCCATCCTCCACCAGCCGTCCGTACAGCATGGCCGTCATGGCCTTGGTGTTGGATCCCAGATGCCACAGGTCCTGATCGGTGACCGCGTCCTCGCCCCCGGCGATCCGCACCCCCGCCGCCCCGCTCCAGATCAGGCCCTCGCGCCCGATCACCGCCCCGGCCAGGGCGGGCGCGCCGGAGCGCTCCAGCGCCTCCGCCAGCGCCGCGTCGCGCGGCGAGGGCGTGGCCAGAACCGGTCCGGCGGCGCCGGCGGCCGTCAGGGCGGCGGCGCCCAGCATCAGGCGGCGGCGGTCGAGCATGGCGTGTCTCCTGTCTCGGGACGCAGTCTAGCCGGATCGCCGACCCTGTCACCTCGCGCCCCGCTTGCGCCGCCGCGCCGCCGGCCGCACTGTGGGTCATGACAAAAAACGATGGTTACAAGGCGAGCCTGAAGCGGCTCCAGATCGAGATGGTCCAGACCCAGGCCTGGCTCATGGCCGAGGGCCGCCGGGTGCTGGTGGTGCTGGAGGGGCGCGACACCGCCGGCAAGGACGGCGCGATCCGCCGCATGACCGCCCACATGGCCCCGCGGAACACCCGCGTGGTGGCCCTGCCCAAGCCCACCGAGCGCGAGACCACCCAGTGGTATTTCCAGCGTTACACCCCCCACTTCCCGGCGGCGGGCGAGTTCGTGGTGTTCAACCGCTCCTGGTACAATCGCGGCGGCGTCGAGC
This sequence comes from Brevundimonas sp. BAL450, assembly GCF_015767455.1. Lineage (NCBI taxonomy): Bacteria > Pseudomonadati > Pseudomonadota > Alphaproteobacteria > Caulobacterales > Caulobacteraceae > Brevundimonas > Brevundimonas sp. BAL450. The sequence continues at coordinate 13,946 of NZ_JADWOW010000060.1, read as the reverse complement.
CGGTCATGGGTTTCTGCACCCCGGCCGAGCACGCCGCCTTCCTCGAGGACGCGCCCGAATTCGAGGATATGCTGACCCGCCACGGCATCGCCCTGATCAAGCTGTGGCTGGATATCAGCCGCGAGGAGCAGGCCGCCCGGCTCGAGGCGCGCCGCGAAGACCCGCTCAAGAAGTTCAAGATCTCCGCCCTGGACGGCGTGGCCCAGGCCCGCTGGGACGACTACTCCACCGCGCGCGACCAGATGTTGTGGGCCACCCACACCGGCCACTCGCCCTGGACCATCGTGGGCACCGACCGCAAGAAGGACGCCCGGCTCGGCATCATGAGCCACGTCCTGTCCCGGCTGGAGCGCCCGGGCCGTGAAAAGCCGATCGTCCCCGACCCGGACATCGTCTTCCCGTTCCACGAGGCCGAAGGCCGCATGGCGCCCTGACCTCCGGCTTGGATCAGAAGCTCAGGCGCAGGCCGCCCATGGCCATGCGCGGCGCGCCCGGCCGCGCCCCGGCGGGCGAGAAGCTCACGTTGTAGACCTCGTCGGTCAGGTTCTGGACGCTGGCGAACAGGGCGACATTGTCGGTCAGGTCGAACGACCCGGCCAGGTCCACCAGGGTGCGCGCGTCGATGCGGTCCCCGGCGGCGATGGGTCCCGATCCGGCCACGGCGCGGGCCTCGCTGACCCGGTTCAGCCGCACGTCGGCGCGCCACCGGTCGAACCGGACCCCGGCGTTCAGGGTCAGCTGATGCGCCGGCAGATAGGGCGCCTCGTCCCCGGCCTGCACCTCGCCCCAGGGCTCGTAGCTGGACGAGAAGCTGGTGCGGAACTCGGTGTCGGTGAAGGTGTAGACCAGCGACACCGGCAGGCCGAAGCCCACGCCCACCGTCGGACCCAGATCATAGGCCGCCGTCGCCTCCACACCGCGCGCCACGAAGGCGCCGCCCGAGAACTGGTCGCCGATGGTGCAGCCGCCGCCCGTCGAGGCCGTGCAGGTGCCCAGCAGATTGTCGTAGTCGTTGACGTAGGCGATGACCTCCAGGTCCAGACCGCCGGACCGATGCCGCACCCCCGCCTCATAGTTCCACGAGGTCTCCGGATCCACCGAGGAGCCCGGGCCGGGGTTGGAGAAGCCCCGGTGCGCCCCCGCCACCAGACGCAGGGACGGGGTCAGGTCATAGGTCAGGCCCACGCCCGGGATCCACACGTCGACGCTGGACTCGATCACGGACAGGGGCGCGCCGCGCGGCCCGCCCACGAGGGCATGGTTGGTGCGGGTCAGGTCGATGGTCTCATAGCGCACGCCGGGGGTCAGGGTCAGGGCGCCGGCGCGGATCACGTCGCGCACGAAGAAGGCCCAGGCCTCGGCCTCGGCGACCCGGTTGGCCTGGGTCCCGTCCACGCCCGCGCTGGTCAGGACCATGGTTCCGTCGTCCATGCGGTAGAGGTCGTCCCGCTGGAACCGGTCCTCGGAGTCCCGATGATAGCGGGCCGAAACCTCCAGCTGGTGGGACAGGGCGCCGGTGTCGAAGCGCGCGGTCAGGACCGTCTGGATGCCTTCCGCCTCATAGGCGCGGTTGTTGTTGCGCACCCGCAGGGCGCCGTCGGCGCTGGTGAAGCCGTCCGCCCCGACCAGCACCGCCATCTGGTCCGCATAGGCCGCCGGATCGGCCAGCACCGCGCTGATCCCGACCCAGCCGGTCCCGGCCGAGTTGCGCACGTCGTTCAGCTTGTACCAGGCGCGGGTGGTGTCCGTGCGATAGGCGACGGTGGTCAGGTCCAGGGCGCTGGAGAGGGCGATGCGGTGGGTCAGCTGCCAGGTGTCGTGGGCCACATCCATGCGGTCGGCCTGGCTGCCGTTGTAGCGCCGGAACGGATCGTCGCCGAAGTCCGCCAGGGTCAGGCCCAGATAGGTCTCGTGCGAGGTCTCGTCATAGGTCTGGTGCTTCAGCTCCAGCGACTGGGGCAGGGCGGCGCCCGGCCCGGTGCGCAGGGCCAGCTTGAACACCAGGTCGTCGATCCCGAAACCGGTGGGGCCGCCGTTGTCCAGCGCCTTGAAGCCGTCGCTCTCCTCGCGCAGACCCTCGATCAGGCCGCCGATCTCCAGCCCCTGGCCCAGCGGCGCCCAGCCCCCGGCCCAGCCGTGGGCGCGCAGGGCGCCGTCGGTCCCGCCCAGCAGCTCCAGCTCGCCGGCCGCCGCCTCGGGAATGGGGGTCGAGAACAGGTTGATGGCGCCGCCGGTGGTCAGGGGGCCGTATTTGATGGCGCCGGGGCCCTTGGTCACCTCCACGCCCGTCATGCGCGCGAGGCGGGGGAAGTAGTAGGCGGCCGGGGCCGCATAGGGGGCCGGAGCGATCAGCACCCCGTCCTCCATGACCGCCACCCGGCCCGAGCGGTCGGTGCCCGAGCCCCGGATGCCGATGTTGGGGCGCAGGCCGAAGCCGTCCTCCTCCTGCAGGAACACGCCCGGGACCTGACGCAGCACCTGGTTGACGTCGGCGTGGCCGAACACCTCCAGCGCATCGTCGTCCAGGAAGGTCGCCGACCCGCCCACCGTGCGGGCGTCCTCCGCCGAGGCGGTGACGATGACCGCCTCCAGCACCGTGGGATCGCTGTCTGCGGCCCAGGCGGTCGGGGCGGCCAGGGCGGCGGCGAGGGCGAGGACGGAGACGGCGGCGCGGTGGGTCATGGGGCTGAGGTCCGGGGTGCGCGTACGCTTGATTGCGACGCATTCTTAAGATTTGGCGCTCTTAGGCGGCGGCGTCGCGAATGGCAATGCGATGCGTTCGCATTTCTCCCGCTGTGGCGCCGAAACGACGTCAGCCCACTCGCCCGGGCCGCAAAGCGGCGCTATGGCTCGCCCATGAACACCGCGCCGCTTCCCGACGCAGCCCGCGCCAACTGGGTGGACCGGTTCGCGCCGGAGGGCCTCAAGCCGTGGCTGAAGCTGGGCCGCTTCGACCGGCCCATCGGCATCTGGCTGCTGTTGCTGCCCGGGTGGCAGGGGATTGCTCTGGCTCTGTTTGAGCAGGATCGGAGCCGAACGCCCGAGCATACGATCTGGCTGGTCATCGCCTTCGCCGTCGGGGCCTGCCTGATGCGGGCGGCGGGCTGCGCCTTCAACGACATCGTCGACCGCGACATCGACCGGCAGGTGGCCCGCACCGCCGCCCGGCCCGTGGCTTCCGGGCGCATCAGCGTGAAGCGGGCCTGGGCCTTCGTCATCGGCTGTTCCCTGATCAGCCTGCTGATCCTGCTGACCTTCAACCTGACCGCTGTACTGCTGGGCGTCGGATCGCTGGTGCTGGTGGCGGCCTATCCCTTCATGAAGCGCATCACCTGGTGGCCCCAGGCCTGGCTGGGCCTGACCTTCAACTGGGGCGCCCTGCTGGGCTATGCGGCGGCGGCCAGCATGTGGTCGTGGCGTGGAACCATTTTTGAATGGTTCAACCCGGACGTGGCGTTTTTCCATATGGATGCGGGCAATCCCGGAACCCTGACCCTGGCGGCCCTGCTGCTCTACCTCGGCGGGGTGTTCTGGACCCTCGGCTACGACACCATCTACGCCCTGCAGGACATCGAGGACGACGCCATGGTGGGGGTGAAGTCCTCCGCCCGGCGGCTGGGCGGCAAGGTCAGGACCGGGGTCGCGGTGTTCTACGGCCTGGCCGTGCTGTGCGCGGCGTGCGCCGGGGTGCTGGCCGGGCTCGGCCCGCTGTTCGCCCTGGGCCTGCTGGCGTATGCCGGTCATCTGGCCCTGCAGATCGCCCGCCTGAAGCCCGACGACGGGGCCCTGGCCCTGCGCCTGTTCAAATCCAACCGCGAGGCGGGGCTGATCCTGCTGGCCGCCGTCGCGCTCGGCGCGATCTCGTTGTAGGCTGGCCGTTCCTTCCCGAGGAGACCCTTGATGAGCCTGCCGTCCCGCGCCCTGATCCTGACCGCCGCCGCAGCCCTGACCCTGGCCGCCTGCGACCGCCGCGAGCGCGAGGCGCCCGCCCCCGAGGCCCCGGCCGAGGGCGCCGCCGTCACCCCCGCCGACGGCGCGGCGCCCATGACCTACGAAAGCGAGAACCGCTTCGCCCAGGTCGAGCTGGCCCTGCCTGACGCGGTCCGCGCCCAGCCCGACCTGCACGCCCGCCTGTATGCGGAAGCCGTGCGCGAGCTGCGCACCTTCTCCGAGGGCGCCCAGGCGGACCGCACCGAATACGAAGGCGACATGGATCTGCCGCCCTATTCCAAGCACATCGACTATGTGGCTGCGGGCGAGACCGGCAAGCTGATCAGCCTGCAGCGCAACAGCTCCGAATACACCGGCGGCGCCCACCCCAACCCCGCCTATGGCGCGGTGATCTGGGACAAGGCCCTCAAGCAGTTCGTCCAGCCGGCCCAGCTGTTCCGGCGCGGCGCCGACCTGTCGGCCCTGGACCAGGCCCTGTGCGACGCCCTCAACACCGCCCGGCGCGGCCGCAATCCGGACGCGCAGCCCATCGGCCTGAACCCGACCCAGGGCGGCTGGTCCTGTCCGCGCGCGGGCACGACCCCCTTCGTGCTGGCCCCGTCCACCACCCCGGGCAAGGCGGGCGGACTGATCTTCCTGATCGGCCCCTATCAGGTCGGCCCCTACGCCGAGGGCGGCTACGAGGTCGCCATCCCCCAGTCGGTGTTCCGGTCCCTGCTGGCCCCCGCCTACGCCGACGAGTTCGCCGGCCAGCCCCCCCGCACCGGCGACGTCACCGACCTGGGCTGATCAACGGCACGCCTTGACGCAGGCGGCCGCCAGCACCCGGCTGGTGTCGATCAGCGGCGCGTCCAGATCCCCCGGTCCCAGCACCAGCGGAACCTCGGTGCAGCCCGCCACCACCGCGTCGGCGCCCTGATCCACCAGCCGGCCGGCCAGCCGGGCCATGCCGGTTCGCACCGCCTCGCCCGTATCGCCGGCCTTGATGCGTCCGATCAGGTCCATGAACGCCGCCTGATCCGACGCATCCAGCAGCAAGGCGTCCAGGCGTTCGGCGTGCAGCATCCGCCCGGCGCCGGTGCCCAGCACGCCGGGACGCCGGGCTCCGGCCTCACGCACCGCCCGGGCCGTCTCCTCGATCATGTGGATCAGCGGCAGGCCCGAGGCCTCGACGATCGCCGCCGCGTGGGTGTGGGCGGTGTTGCACGGCATGGCCAGCACCTCGGCGCCCGCGTCCCTCAGGGCCGCCGCCATACGCGCCAGTTCGCGGCCCGCCGCCTCCGGCGCCGTGTTGCGGTTGGGCACGCGGGGATTGATGTCGGCGATGACCCGGATGTGGTCGGCGTCGCCCGACGCCGGGGTCAGGGCCTGAAGCTGTTCCAGAAAGGCCACCGTGGCGGCCGGCCCCATGCCGCCCAGAACCCCCAGCACCTTGCCCATTACAGCTTGCCGTCCAGCTCGCTGTGATAGCCGAACAGGCCCTGCGCCCCGCCGGTGTGCAGGAACACCACGGTCTCCCCCTCGAAGCGGCCTTGCCCCGCCAGGGCGATCAGCCCCTTCATGGCCTTGGCTGAATAGACCGGGTCCAGCACCAGCCCGTCGGTGCGCGCCGCCAGCTTCAGGGCCTCGATCACCCCGTCGTCGATCAGGCCGTAGCCCTCGCCCACATAGTCGCAGTCCGCGACCACCAGTTCGTCCTTCATGCGCCCCGCATGGCCCAGCAGGGCGCAGGTCTCGTGGGCCAGCTTGCGCACATTGGCTTCCTGCCTGTCCTTCGGCGCCCGCACCCCGATGCCCAGCACCGGAATGTCGGCCCCCATCACCGCCAGTCCGGCCACCAGCCCCGCATGGGTGCCGGCGCTGCCTGTGGCGGTGACGATGCGGTCGATCTCCAGATCCAGATCATCGGCCTGGACCACGATCTCCCGCGCACAGTCCACATAGCCCAGCGCCCCGATCGCATTGGACCCGCCGCCGGGGATCACATAGGGCCGGCCGCCCCGCGCCCGCACCTGATCCGCCGTGGTCTCCAGCTCGGCGACCATGTCCGTCCCGCCGGGCACGGTGCGGATGCCCGCCCCGAACAGCCGGTCCAGCAGCACATTGCCGTTGCCCACATAGTCCGCCGCCGTGGACCCGGTGCGTTCTTCCAGAATGATCTCGCAGGCCAGGCCGCAGGACGCCGCCGCCGCCGCTGTCTGGCGCACATGGTTGGACTGCACCGCACCCTGGGTCACCAGGGTGTCGGCGTCCTGCGCCATCGCGTCGCCCAGCAGGAACTCCAGCTTGCGGGTCTTGTTGCCCCCGCCGGCCAGGCCGGTGCAGTCGTCCCGCTTGATCCAGATATCCACCCCCAGCGCCTCGGACAGGCGCGGCGCCGGCTCCAGCGGCGTGGGCAGATGCGCCAGACGCACACGGGGAAAGCGGGAAAGATGCATGGCTTTACGGTCCTGGCTCTGCTTCGATCAGATGTCGCCTTAGCCCAGGGATCCAGCAATGCCCACATCGACGTTCGCCGCTGTCCTGCTGCTGGTTCAGCCCACGCCCCTTCCGGATGTGCAGGTCGAAACCCTGGGCGATCAGGCGTATCGCCTCACGGTGACCGTTGAAGGTGAGACAAATCCGGGCAACGCACAGGCCGCATTGCAGCCGACGGCGGTGCGGCTCTGCGGGTCGGAGTCCTGGGTCTTCGGTCGCTACAGCTTCACCTCCAATGAAGCCGTGGAGTCGAGCGGCGATGCGGCCGGCGTGGACAGCGTGACCCTGGTCCAGAATGTGACCTGCGGGATGAGAGAGGCCGCACCGGCATCGAGTGCGACGACCGCCCCCCCGCTTTCAGAGACCGACCTCGAGCGCCTGACTCCGATAATAGACGGACTGACCGAGCGGTATTTCTCCGCCGTCGAGGAGGCGCGGCATGCCGATTCCCTCGCCATGACCTCCGAAGAGATGACCGGCGGCGCCTCGCTGGCGGAATGGACGCGCACCCGGGAACAGCACAGAGCCGAAGCGGGCGCCCCCATCTCGCGCCAGCTGGCCCGCCTGACCTGGTACGCCAACCCTGACGGGGTTCCCCCCGGATACTACGCCGCTGTGGACTACGTCGCCTCATGGGAGCGGCGGGATGAGTGCGGCTATCTGATCTGGTTCAGCCCGGACGGCGTCATCCCCTTCACCCTCACGAGGCAGGAGCAGACATGGCTGGATCACGGACTGGATGATCAGACACGCGCCGCAATGCGCCAGCGGTTCTGCGCCATCCTCTAGGGTGAAGCCTTGGCCCGTCTCGCGCGTTGAGCGCCCATGACCGGCGCCGCCCTGATCGACCTGGACTGCGAACGCGCCTGGCTGCGCGATCTGGGCCGCGCCTTCGGCGGCGCCCTGCTGTTCGGCCTGCCGCTGCTCATGACCATGGAGATGTGGGAGGCGGGCGCCGCCATGGGGCCGGGGCGCCAGCTGGCCTTTCTGGCGCTCAGCGTCCCCCTGCTGTGGGGGCTGTCGTACTACGCCGGGTTCAGCAACGGGGGCGGCGTGGTCAGCGACGGGCTGGACGTGGCCGTCGCCCTGGCCGTGGGCTTCATCACCGCAGCCATGCTGCTGGTCCTGTTCGGGGTCATCCAGTGGGGCGACCCGGCAGGCGAGGTCGCGGGGCGGCTGATGCTGCAGGCCGCGCCCGCGGCCATGGGCGCGCTTCTGGCCCGGCGTCAGCTGGCCGGCGGGGACGACAAGGACGACGGCGACGAGGACAAGGCCTCCTATCCGGGCGAGCTGTTCCTGATGGCCGCCGGCGCCCTGTTCCTGGCCCTCAACATGGCCCCCACCGAGGAGATGGAGCTGATCGCCTACAAGGCCTCGCCCCTGCAGATTCTCGGCCTCATGACCCTGTCCGTGACCCTGATGCACCTGATCGTCTATGCCGCGGGCTTCGCCGGTCAGGAGGAGCACGGCCGGCCCGTCGCCGCCTTCTTCCACTTCACCCTGCCCGGCTACGCCATCGCCCTTCTGGTGGGCCTGTTCGTCATGTGGACCTTCGGCCGCGTCGCCGATCAGGGTCTGGCCGAGCTGGTGTCCGTGGTCCTCGTCTTGGGCTTCCCCGCCGCCATCGGCGCGGCCGCCGCCCGTCTTCTGGTGTAGCCCATGGCCGACTCCTCCAAATCCTCGACCCCCGGGCATCCCGTCCTGCAGTGGATCATGGCGGGGCTGGGTCTGGTCCTGACCCTCGCCGCCGCCGGGGTCATCGTCCACGCGGCGATCCAGCCTCCCAGCCCGCCCGACCTGACCGCCGAGGTCACCGCCGTGCGCCCCGCCTCCAGCGGCTTCGTGGCCGAGATCGAGGTGCGCAACCTGGGCCGCGACACCGCCGCAGCCGTGCAGGTGGAGGGCCGCTCGGGCGGGCAGACCGCCTCCACCACCATCGACTATGTGCCCGGCAAGGGCCGCACCGCCGTCGCCCTGGCCTTCCCCGGCGCCCCCGCCCCGGTGGAGGCCCGCGTCACGGGCTGGTCGGAACCGTGAGATTGGCGTAGGCTGCTCGCCTGTTCTCCCGGGGGTCGCGCTTGAGCGGCTGAGATAGAGGTGTCCCTCTGACCGGTCGAACCTGATCCGGGTCATGCCGGCGAAGGGACGGGAACGGGCGGCCCTCACGCCCCGGCGCCACAGGACCGCTCCGCCTTTTCTGATCGTCGGCGCACCCTCTTGCGAACGAAGAGGCCGCGCCATGAACATCAACGTTTCCCCCAAGAAGAATCCTTCCAGGGCTCCTCAAACCGGCGACGTCACCGTCGGTCCCCGCATGGGCGGCCGCAAGGTCTATGAGAGCGGCAGCCTCTTCCCCCACATCCGCGTCCCCCACCGCCAGATCGACCTGCACCCCACGGCCGACGAGCCCCCGGTCGTCGTCTACGACCCCTCCGGCCCCTACACCGAGGACGCCCCCGCCATCGACATCGCGCGGGGTCTGGGCCGTCACCGCGAGGCCTGGCTGGCCCGGCGCGGCGACGTGGAGCAGGTGGCCGATCCCCGGCAGGTCAAACCGGAAGACAACGGCGGCGCGTCCGGCGCCCATCTGGCCCCCGCCTTCGACGACAGCGCCCGCCCGGTCTGGCGCGCCCGCGAGGGCCGCCCCGCCACCCAGCTGGAGTACGCCCGCGCCGGGATCATCACCGAGGAGATGGAATACGTCGCCATCCGCGAGAACCTGGCCCGCGACGCCGCCCGCGCCACCATCCGCGACGGCGAGGACTTCGGCGCGTCCATCCCCGACTACGTGACGCCAGAGTTCGTGCGCGAGGAGGTCGCCCGGGGCCGCGCGGTCATTCCGGCCAACATCAACCACCCGGAGCTGGAGCCGTGCATCATCGGCCGCAACTTCCTGGTCAAGATCAACGCCAACATCGGCAACTCGGCGGTGCTCAGCCACGTGGCCGACGAGGTGGACAAGATGGTCTGGGCGACCCGCTGGGGCGCCGACACGGTCATGGACCTGTCCACCGGCCGCAACATCCACAACATCCGCGACTGGATCGTGCGCAACGCCCCGGTCCCCATCGGCACCGTGCCCATCTATCAGGCGCTGGAGAAGGTCGGCGGCGTGGCTGAGGACCTCAACTGGGAGGTGTTCCGCGACACCCTGATCGAACAGGCCGAACAGGGCGTGGACTATTTCACCATCCACGCGGGCGTGCGCCTGCCCTTCGTGCCCATGACCGCAAAGCGGGTCACCGGCATCGTCAGCCGGGGCGGCTCCATCATGGCCAAGTGGTGCCTGGCCCACCACCGCGAGTCCTTCCTGTACGAGAATTTCGCCGAGATCTGCGAGATCATGCGGGCCTATGACGTGACCTTCAGCCTCGGCGACGGCCTGCGCCCCGGCTCCATCGCCGACGCCAATGACGAGGCCCAGTTCGCCGAACTGCGCACCCTGGGCGAGCTGACCAAGGTCGCCTGGGACCACGGTTGCCAGGTCATGATCGAGGGCCCCGGCCATGTGCCCATGCACAAGATCAAGGCCAATATGGATGAACAGCTCAAGCACTGCGGCGAGGCGCCGTTCTACACCCTGGGCCCGCTGACCACCGACATCGCGCCGGGCTACGACCACATCACCTCAGCCATCGGCGCCGCCATGATCGGCTGGTTCGGCACCGCCATGCTCTGCTACGTCACGCCCAAGGAGCATCTGGGCCTGCCCGACCGCGACGACGTCAAGACCGGCGTCATCACCTACAAGCTGGCCGCCCACGCCGCCGACCTGGCCAAGGGCCACCCCGCCGCCCGCCTGCACGACGACGCCCTGTCCCGCGCGCGGTTCGAGTTCCGCTGGGAGGACCAGTTCAACCTGGGCCTGGACCCCGAAACCGCCCGCAGCTTCCACGACGAGACCCTGCCCAAGGACGCCCACAAGACCGCCCACTTCTGCTCCATGTGCGGCCCGAAATTCTGCAGCATGAAGATCAGCCAGGACATCCGCGACGCCGCGGCGGCGCAGAATGATGCCGGCGGATCGCTGGCGGAGGCCGAGAAGGGCATGCAGGACATGGCGGAGAAATTCCGCGCCGGGGGCGGGGAGATCGAGGTGAAGGTGTGAGGGGTCCTAGGCGCCCGTCGCTCGCCAAGCGGCGGGAATCTCTTTCCCCCACGCTTCATAGACGTGAGCGAAATGAAAAGCGGCGCCACCTCTTTCTCGGCGAGTTTTGCCAAGTGTGACCTTGTCCCCGTCGCGATGAATCTGCGCGGTCCACCGTACGATGTCGCCGTCTCGCTGAGCCAAACTGGCTGCGAGCGCCTCGCCCCGGTTGGGCGCTTCGGCGGCTCCCCGATAAGGAAACGCAGGGTCAAAGGGAGCTGTCCAAATCTCGTCTATCAGCAGGACTGCGTCGGCACCGGAAAGCCGGACATGGTCTCCCAACTTCTTGGAGAGAAGGTACTTCTGCCCGGGGTCGTCGATGCGGCTCTCCGCCAGTTGGACGAGAACACCCTTCTTGAGCAGGAAGTTGATGTGGGCGTGGTATCCATCTTTGAGGAACACCTTCCGGGCCGCCTCGAAGGTGGCCTCAGCAAACTCCTCGGCTGAGGCTCCCTTCGGCTTCGGGAACATCTCTTTAGGCGTCATCCCGTAGTGCGCTTCAAGTTCAGCTCTCTTGCTGATGTCTACCTTGACCGTGGAGGTGGTGATAGTCAGCGGACGACCGTCCAATAAGCCAAACAGCTTTGCACGCCGGTCTGCATGACCAACCATGCAGGGGAGCCGACCTTCACGAAATCCGGGCCCAAAGACCGTTTCCCCTTCCCCTACGGTTTCGGGCTCCGTGAGCCCCAATGCTCCGTGAGCATCGGCGACGAGCTCAGCCAATCGCCCATACGTGGTGGCCACAGCGTCGAGGAGTTCCCAATCTGGAAGCGTGTTCTCCACCCACCTGCGCTCAATTCGTAGGGTTCCTTTATTGCGGAGATGTTCTCCCAGCGCATCTCGTGGAATCGCGCGGACGATCTTCCAGGGAGCGTCAAACAATTCCGCTGGTGCATCTATCCGCGGCCCTTCTCCGGAGAGATGCGAAGCAACAATCTCCGCGCGAACCCAACTGTGGGTTTCGAGATCGCCCTGCTTCTCGATTCTGTTCCGAGCGTTCACCATCCAACGCATCAGCGTGTCGGCTCTAAATCTGTCCTGCCACCCCGAATACCACTCGTCGAAATCGGGGAAGATCGCCTTTTGCGCTTGAAGTATAAAGGTCACAGTGCGGGCGGTCTGGATGGCTGTCTGAATCCCAACCCTGAACGCATCGGGGTCGAAGTATGCGGCCTCGGCGATGTGCCAATGGCGGTGGAGATCGGCTAGCCGTTGGTCCACAGCGGCCAGGGGGCATTCGTACAAATCGAAACCTCCATCTTTGGCGCGATATTGCATCCACAGCTTCGCACATCTAGAACGTAAGCAGAACGGACCCCGAATGGTATACGACGGCAGAGCGATTGCGAACTTCGTGTTGGACGTCTGTGAGGACGTGGGTCGCCCTATCTCTAATCTTGCGCTCCAAAAAATTGTCTATTTCTGTCACGTGTGGAGCCTGATCGAACTGAAGACTCCGCTAGTCAAGCACTCCTTCGAGGCGTGGGAGTTTGGGCCTGTCCTGCCCTACCTATATCGAGAGTTTAAGTCGTTCGACAATTCGTCAATTACGTCCCGGGCCAAATCCTTTGACCCTCTTTCAGGTTCTTCACGAATCGTGGATTATGAATTCGATTCGACGACTCAGGAGTTTTTGGAGAAGGTGGTTTCCTTCTACAGTCAGCTCAGAGCAAGCGACCTAGTGAAGTTGAGTCATGCTAAGGGGGGGCCTTGGGACGAAACTTGGAACCACGCTGGCGTGGTCAATCCAGGGATGAAGATCAAGGAAGACAGTATCGTAAGCTTTTATTCGCACGCGTTTGTCCCTTTCTCTCTTCAGTGATGATCTCATGGCTAAGCTGAAAGTCCCTTCCGCGCAGCATTTGGCTCGCAACTGGCATGAAACCCCTACCAAAGTTCAAAAGGGGTTGGTTCATCTTGTCAAAAATCCACCCACATTCAGCTATGCTGCTCTGTTTGGCCTTGTGCGTGATATGTTGCTGTTTGGTGTATCTAGGGAGCAGATCGAACACGCAATTCGAACCAAGGTAAAACGCGAAGACGTTCGTGGCTATTACCTCGAACTTTTGCCCTTAATAGCTGATCACTTTGCGGGTGAGTTGCCCACCTACGTCATGGGTGTTGATCGACGCTACTACGCAGCGGGCCGTGGCTTGATGGTGCCGTTCGACCCGCCGATCATATACGGGAGCCGGACGGGCGTCGTGTTTCCTTGGTTTAGCTTCTGGAAGTCTAATCCGCTCGCGGACGAGCGGCTTTCACTCTTCGTGACGATGGTACGGGAGATTTTGGCCGAAGACCCGGACTTGGAGGCAGCAGATTTCCAGATCTTGGACTTTAGTGCGCCTAAAGGCTCAAAAGACAGAGAACTAAAGATTGTTCAGGCGTCAGACGTGCCCAGCCTTTCTGAGGCGCGCAAGAATGAAATGCTCGAGATTTTTGCGGAAGGTTACTTCGCTGCCCAAGCCGAATTGGGAGCAGAGGCTCCCGTCGCGGACAAAAATGAGGCGCCCTCGGACCCCAATCAGCCGAGTCTGTTCGGGCGATAGGTCTTAGACGAACCTTAGCCGGCGCCATGCGGTGCTTCTACCAAGCCACCGACGCGGCTTGGTAGAAGGCCTGCGGGGCGGCCTAGGCCGTATCCCCCGCCATCTTCCGCAACGCCTCCTCAAACACCCCCGCCGGCTGGCCGCCGGAGATCAGGTATTTGCCCTCCACCACCACGGCGGGCACGGCGTTGATGCCGCGCGCGCGCCACAGGGCCTGGGCCTCGCGCACCGCGTCCACATAGCGGCCGGAGGCCAGCACCTCGGCGGCCTCGGCGCGGTCCAGGCCGGCGGCCTCGGCGGCCGCAGTCAGTTCGCCCGCGTCGGTCAGGTTGCGGCCCTCGGTGAAGTGGATGTGGAACAGGGCCTTTTTCAGCGCCGCCTGTTTCCCGGGCGCGACCTCCCCGGCCCAGTGCAGCAGCCGGTGGGCGTCGAAGGTGTTCCAGATGCGGCTGTCCTCGCCCATGTTCATCTCGAACCCCGGCCAGGCCTCCGCCGCCCGCGCGGTGATATTGGCCCGGTTGGCCGCCGACTGCTCCGGCGTCGCGCCGTATTTGCGGCCGATGTGCTCGACGATGTTCTCGCCCTCGGGCGCCATGTCCGGGTTCAGCTCGAACGGCTGAAAGCGCACCTCCGCCGCGATGCCCTCGGCCTTCAGCGTCTCCAGCGCCGTCTCCAGCCCGCCCAGCCCCACCACGCACCAGGGGCACACCACGTCCGAAACGAAATCAATCTTCAGGGTCTTTGTCATGGATGGCACATGGGGCGCGGGGGCGGTCGGGGCAATCCTCCCCCATCGGGGGAGGGGGACCGCGAAGCGG